>NZ_CP149994.1:316051-632103 GCF_051307055.1 Dryocola sharpae
CGAGCAGGTTTCCGAGGGTGAAGATAAGGATGATGCCAAGGCCGACATAAGCCCCTGCCATTGCGGAACTGACCCAAAAGCCGAGCGGATTGTTTTTCGACAGCCGGGCAATACGCGCGGCATTCGCCGCACACTTATTAATGGTATCGGTGAACATTTTTGTTATCCCAAATAGATGAAAATTAAAATTAAGAAATGAGCATGGATTTCCGCCCTCACCCTGAGAGGGGATCGCCGGAGAAGCCTTATTGACTTTCTCCCTCTCCCAGGGGGAGAGGGCCGGAGTGAGGGCGGTTATTATTAAGCTTTGACCTGAACCATGCCGTCCTGAACGCGCGCTGCAAAGTGTGCGACGGAGTGGCTTTCGTCTTCCATGCACAGTCCGTCACGCAGACGGAAACGCTGTTTTTTCAGCGGGCTGGCAACCCACAGTTCGTTCTGGTGCTCGGCTATCAGGCCGCGAGACAGCACGCTCGCCTGGAAAAAGGGATCGACGTTGCTGATGGCGAAAATCTGCTCGTCATGACGCGGGCGGAAAATCGCAATCTGCCGATCGCCCAGCAGGGCGCAAACGCCGGTTGCGGGCAGGATATCATTTAACTGACAAACGGTAGTCCACTGGCTCATACGATTTCCTCCGCTTCTACCATTGTGACCGGGATACGCTCATACGGCGTGGCCGGGCGATGCTGCTCACGTTCCGGAACAATCTGCACGTTCGGGTCGCGCTGCGGGCTGTTGATAAAGTGTTTGAAGCGAACCTGGGCTTCCGGGGTGTTCACCGTTTCGGTCCACTCGCAGATCACTTTCTCGCGCAGACGCGTCAGTTCAGCTTCAAGCTGGGCATTCAGGCCCAGTTTGTCTTCGATGATGACTTTTTTGAGGTATTCGATACCGCCTTCCAGGTTTTCCAGCCAGGAGGCGGTACGGGTCAGCTTGTCCGCCGTACGGATATAGAACATCATGAAGCGGTCGAGGTACTTAATAACGGTGTCGCGATCCAGGTCCGCAGCCAGCAGATCCGCATGACGCGGTTTCATGCCGCCGTTGCCGCATACGTACAGGTTCCAGCCTTTCTCGGTGGCGATAATGCCCACGTCTTTGCCCTGCGCTTCCGCACATTCACGGGTGCAGCCGGAAACGCCAAACTTCATTTTGTGCGGGGTACGGATGCCTTTGTAACGGTTTTCCAGCTCAACGCCGAAGCCTACGCTATCGCCCACGCCGTAACGACACCAGGTGCTGCCTACGCAGGTTTTCGCCATGCGCAGCGCTTTGGCGTAGGCATGACCGGTTTCAAAGCCTGCTTCAATCAGCTGACGCCAGATTTCCGGCAGATCGTCTTTCTGCGCGCCGAACAGGCCGATACGCTGAGAGCCGGTAATTTTGGTGTAAAGATTATATTCACGTGCGATGCGGCCAACGACCATCAGCCCTTCCGGCGTGATTTCGCCGCCGGCGGAACGTGGGATCACCGAGTAGGTGCCGTCTTTCTGGATATTGCCCAGGAAGTTATCGTTGGTATCCTGCAGCGGAGCGTGCTGCGGTTCGAGCACATAATCGTTCCAGCAGGAGGCCAGCAGGGAGCCTACGGTTGGCTTACAGATTTCGCAGCCGTAGCCTTTGCCGTATTTGGTCAGCAGTTCGTCGAAGGATTTAATGCCTTCCACGCGGATCAGATGGTAAAGCTCCTGGCGGGAGAAGGCGAAGTGCTCGCACAGGTTATTGTTTACTTCGATGCCCTGTTTCGCCAGCTCGGCGTTCAGCACCTGAGTGACCAGCGGAATACAGCCGCCGCAGCCGGTGCCGGCTTTGGTTTCTGTTTTCAGCGCCGCAACGGTGTGACAGCCTTTGTTGATGGCGCTAATCAGGTCGCCTTTGGTGACGTCAAAGCAGGAACAGATCTGCGCGGTATCCGGCAGTTTGTCTACGCCGATGGATGGTTTGCCGCTGCCTGCGTGAGAAGGCAGGATCAGCGCGTCAGGGTTTTCCGGCAGTTCAATGGCGTTCAGCACAAGCTGCAGCAGGTTGCCGTAATCGCTGGTGTCGCCAACCAGCACCGCGCCCAGCAGGGTTTTGTTGTCTTCGCTGACCACCAGACGTTTATAAACTTCTTTGCTTTCGTCGAGGTAGACGTAGCTGCGGGCGTTCGGCGTGCGAGCGTGCGCATCGCCAATTCCGCCCACGTCCACGCCCAGCAGCTTCAGCTTGGCGCTCATGTCCGCGCCTTCAAAGGCGTTTTCGCTGCCCAGCAGATGATCGGCCGTGACCTGCGCCATTTTGTAACCTGGGGCTACCAGACCGTACACCCGATTGTTCCAGCTTGCGCATTCGCCGATGGCGTAGATATCAGGATCGGAGGTCTGGCAGCTGTCGTTGATGGCGATACCGCCGCGCTGCGCGGTGGCCAGGCCACACTGGGTAGCCAGCTTATCGCGTGGACGGATACCGGTTGAGAAAACGATAAAGTCGATTTCAAGCTCGCTGCCGTCAGCAAAACGCATAGTCTTACGCGCTTCTTTCCCTTCCTGAACGATCTCCAGGGTGTTTTTGCTGGTGTGCACGCGCACGCCCATGCTTTCGATTTTGTTGCATAACTGCTCGCCGCCCATGTGGTCAAGCTGTTCTGCCATCAGCATTGGCGCGAATTCGATAACGTGGGTTTCCACGCCAAGGTTTTTCAGGGCGCCTGCCGCTTCCAGACCCAGCAGGCCGCCGCCGACGACGGCGCCGCGTTTGCTGCGACGCGCGCAGGCTTCGATGGCGTTCAGATCTTCGATGGTACGGTAGACGAAGCAGTCCTGGGTTTCGGAGCCTTTAATAGGCGGGATCCACGGGTAAGAACCTGTCGCCATAACCAGTTTGTCGTAATACACGGTACGGCCGGTATTAGAGTGGATCACTTTTTCCTGGCGATTAATGGTGATGGCGCGTTCGCCCACCAGCACATTAATGCCGTGTTTCTCATAGAAGCCTTCGCGAACCAGAGATAACTCTTCAGCGGTATGGTGAGAAAAATAGGAAGAGAGATGCACGCGGTCATAGGCTTTGCGCGGCTCTTCACAAAAGACGGTAATGTCAAACTGGCCGGGCTGGGCTTTATCAAGGAGGTCCTCAATAAAGCGATGGCCGACCATGCCATTGCCGATGATTGCGATTTTGACTTTGCTCATAATTGCCTCAATTTCTTTTCTATTACCGCCTACCTTAACGATTCAGCAAAGGCGATTATTGATGTAAATCAATTTCGCCTTTATATACCCCTTAAGGGGTATATGGTTGATTTGAGGGGATTTTTCTAAGTTGTGGAATTGGTTGGTTTTTCGCCAGCAGGGTAAAATTCGGCTCGATCGGGCAGATCAGGCTATCAGCCCAGAACAGGGCATTGTAAAGGCGGTAAAGGGCCGGAAATGAGTCAGCATCCGCGGCTAAAACGTGGTTGAAGCTAAACCCTCTCTCCGGCGGGAGAGAGGGCGGCAAACTTAGTGAGCGGCAGCCGCTGCGTTATGCTGGCGGTGTCTGGTCACCAGGCCGAGCAACACGCACATCACAAAGACGACGGCATACAAACCGTTTGCCGTTTGCAGCGCCGCATGCGGGCCGCTGTGGGCGACAATCGGGCCGGTAACCACGAAGGTCAGCATGGTACCGATGGTGCCGCAGGTCAGGACGAAGTTAACCAGTTTCGGCGAAGCGATTTTAGTTTGCAGCGAACCAAGCGTAATAATGGTGGTATAAATTGCGCTGGAGAAGAAGCCCAGAGCCAGGATGAACCACGCCAGGTGCGCTGGTTCGCCGGTGTTGAACAGATACATCAGCACTGTCGCTGCGCCCGCCAGCACCATCAGGATACGCTGCAGATCGAAGAAGCGCAGAATGAAGCTGAAAATCCACATGCCGACCATGTACGACATCCAGAAGTCGCTTACCAGTTTGCCCGCATCGTTAATGTTCATGCCCAGGCTTTTAGCGTATTCCGGCACCCACGAGATGAAGCCCAACTGGCCGAGGATGTAGCACAGAGCCGCGACAGCGAGAAACAGCACGCCGATACCCCATTTTTCTTTCGCGACCGGCTGAGCGTCATCTTGTTTCGCGTGTTTGCCCAGCGCCGGGAATTCACAACCCAGCGTCAGCAGGAAGATAGCAACGTACACCAGACCGATGCAGACATAGACCCAGTACCAGTTGATGCTGCGCGCCAGAAGGATCGCGGCAATCATGGGGAAGATCATCCCCGCCATGCTGAAGAAGGAGTCGGTAAACAGCAGGCGTGAACCGCGCTGACGGCCTTCATACATATGGGTAATGAGGAAGGTGCCAATCGACATGGTGATCCCGCTGACCAGACCCAGGACAAACATGGAAGCGGAGAAGATAGTCAGGTTATGGCCCAGAATCAGCCCGGCTACGGCCAGGAGCATCAGCAGGAAGCCAAAGCGTAACTGGGTCTTCAGCGGCACGATTTCCATCAGCCAGGCGTTCAGGAAGATTGAGATCAGGATACCAGCGTTCAGGAAGGTGAAGGTGTTACTCATGCTGGAAACGGGCAGCTGGAAATATTCTGCGATGTTCCCCATCACCATTCCGGTGACAATCACCAGCGCACCGGTCAGGGCGTAGGAGAAAAAGCTGATCCATAGCAGCTTGGTACGGTTGCTGTTAGTCATATCTTGCCTGTGAATAGAAGTGTAAAGCGCATTGACAGCGCCGTGAGCAAGTGAATTTTAGCCGTGAACGTGATCTATTTAAACATTCAATGCAATTATGTTTATAAATTGCTGATCACTTTATGAGATGTCTCACATATTTAACCCTATAAAATCGATTCATTAAGGCAAGTCATTGATTTGCAGGAAAGTAAAAAACCGTAAAGGGCTGGCGCCCGATGCCCCGCCTCTTTACACTCTAGCAACTTGCTTCATTCACTGCCTTCGTAAGGAATTTCTGATGTTCAAATCGACTCTGGCGGCTGTTGCAGCTGTGTTCGCCCTCTCGGCTGTTTCTCCTGCTGCACTGGCGGCAAGCGGCGATCCCCACGTTTTACTGACGACTTCCGCCGGTAATATTGAGCTTGAATTAAATAGCCAAAAAGCCCCCGTATCGGTGAAGAACTTTGTTGATTACGTCAACAGCGGTTTCTATAACAACACCACCTTTCATCGGGTGATCCCGGGCTTTATGGTTCAGGGCGGCGGCTTTACTGAAGATATGAATCAGAAGCAGCCGAACCCGCCGATTAAAAACGAAGCGGATAACGGCCTGCGTAACACCCGCGGCACCATTTCTATGGCGCGTACCGCGGATAAGGACAGCGCAACCAGCCAGTTCTTCATCAACGTTGCGGACAACGCTTTCCTCGATCACGGCCAGCGCGACTTCGGTTATGCGGTATTTGGTAAAGTTGTGAAAGGGATGGAAGTGGCCGACAAGATTTCACAGGTTAAGACTCATGACGTCGGCCCTTACCAGAATGTTCCCTCAAAACCGATAGTTATCCTTTCCGCTAAAGTCCTGCCTTAATTCCCCGCGCGCGGGTCGGTTTGGCCCGCGTTCTGCTCACTCCCCGGCAACTGTGCAGAATGCTGCTTATACTTGTGGCAAAACAGCAACGCACTAAGGGAGGCGATATGGGCAAGAAACTCACCGAAAAGCAAAAATCCCGTCTGTGGCAGCAGCAGCGCAGCCGCTCGTTTCAGGCCAGTAGCCGGCTGGAAGGGCTTGAAGTTCCGCTGATTACGCTCACGCGTGATGAGGCCCTGGCACGCATTAGCGAAGTGCGGGGTCACTATGAGCGATAAATTTGGCGAAGGGCGCGATCCTTATTTCTGGTCTGGTATTCACGTTCTGCGTAACCGGCTTAACATTCGTGAAGAGCAACGGCTGAAAGAAGCTGAGTATGAGCTTACCGCGTTACGGGCGGCGACCATCGACATTGGCCCGATGCGCATGGGGCTGCCGTGGCTGTGTTCTATTCATCAACAGCTTTTCCAGGACGTTTTCGACTGGGCCGGCGAGCTCAGGAAAGTAGATATCTATCAGGGCGATACCCGTTTCTGCCATTTTGAGTATATCGAAAACGAAGGCAACGATTTGATGCAGGAGCTGGAAGACGAACGCTACCTGAGCGACCTTGAGAAACCGGCGTTTATTGAACGGCTGGCGCATTACTACTGTGAAATCAACGTGCTGCATCCGTTCCGTATCGGCAGCGGTCGGGCGCAGCGTATCTTCTTCGAACAGCTGGCCATCCATGCGGGCTATACGCTGGACTGGAGTGAAACAGAACAGGATGCCTGGCAAGCCGCCAACCAGGCGGGTGCTCTGGGCGATCTCAAGCCGCTCACGGCGATTTTTACTAAAGTGGTGAGCGAGGCGCGGGAAAGCGAATAGAATAGCGCGGTTCTTTATTCTGCCGGAGCCGCCATGTTACTGCTTATCGACAATTACGATTCTTTCACCTGGAATCTGTATCAGTATTTTTGCGAGCTCGGCGCTGAGGTGGTGGTGAAGCGTAACGATGATATTACGCTTGCGGAAATTGCCGCCCTTGCGCCCGCGAAGCTTGTGATTTCTCCCGGCCCCTGCACGCCAACAGAGGCCGGGATTTCGCTTGCGGCCATTGAACATTTTGCAGGCAAGCTGCCCGTTCTTGGCGTTTGCCTGGGCCATCAGGCTATTGCGCAGGCGTTTGGCGCAACGATTATCCGTGCGGAAAAGGTTATGCACGGCAAAACCTCAGCCATTTCCCACAATAACAGCGGCGTATTCAGCGGCCTGAATAATCCCCTTACCGTAACGCGTTACCACTCGCTGATTATCGATCCCGCCACTTTGCCGGACAGTTTTGACGTCACCGCCTGGAGCGATAAACGCGAGATTATGGGCATTCGCCACCGCGAGCTGGATCTTGAAGGCGTGCAGTTCCATCCGGAAAGTATTCTCAGCGAGCAGGGCCACCAGCTGCTGACTAATTTCCTTAAGCGGTGATTTTTATTGCTAGTCAGTGATTTTTTATGCATATTTATTGCTTATATTTTCAATAATATCTTTGCATGAAAACGGGATGGGGAAGCAATGACAACTGAACAATCAGCAATTACCCGCGCGACTTTCGATGAAGTTATTCTGCCGGTTTATGCACCAGCAGAGTTTATTCCGGTAAAGGGTAAAGGCAGCCGCATATGGGATCAGCAGGGCAAAGAGTATGTTGATTTCGCCGGCGGCATCGCGGTTACGGCGCTGGGCCATTGTCATCCGGCGCTGGTGGAGGCGTTAAAAACTCAGGGCGAAACGCTGTGGCATACCAGTAACGTATTTACCAACGAACCCGCTCTGCGCCTGGGCCGCAAGCTGATTGCTGCAACTTTTGCCGAGCGCGTGCTGTTTATGAACTCCGGCACCGAAGCGAACGAAACCGCGTTCAAACTGGCGCGCTACTACGCCTCTACCCGCCATAGCCCGTATAAATCCAAAATCATTGCCTTCCATAACGCCTTCCATGGCCGTTCGCTGTTTACCGTTTCGGTTGGCGGACAGCCAAAGTATTCTGATGGCTTTGGCCCGAAACCTGCCGACATCATCCATGTGCCGTTTAATGATCTGCATGCGGTAAAAGCCATTATTGACGACCACACCTGCGCGATTGTCGTTGAGCCGATCCAGGGCGAAGGTGGGGTAACCGCCGCAACGCCCGAGTTCCTGCAGGGGCTGCGCGAGCTGTGCGATGAACATAACGCGCTGCTGGTGTTCGATGAAGTGCAGTCCGGCATGGGGCGTACCGGCGAGCTGTTTGCCTGTATGCGCTATGGCGTGACGCCGGATATTCTGACCAGCGCCAAAGCGCTCGGCGGCGGTTTCCCGGTGAGCGTGATGCTGACAACCCAGGAAATCGCTTCCGCCTTCCACGTTGGCACCCATGGTTCAACCTACGGCGGCAATCCGCTGGCCTGCGCTGTAGCGGGCGCCGCGTTCGATATCATCAACACGCCGGAAGTCCTGCAGGGCGTGGCGAAGAAACGTCAGCTTTTTGTGAAGCACCTGCAGCAGATTGACGAGCGGTTTGATGTGTTCAGCGATATTCGCGGCATGGGTTTGCTGATTGGGGCGGAGCTGAAGCCGCAGTATAAAGGACGCGCCCGTGAATTCCTTTATGCCGCCGCGCAGGAAGGGGTAATGGTGCTGAACGCCGGCCCGGACGTAATACGCTTTGCGCCATCGCTGATTGTGGACGATGCTGACATCGAAGAAGGTATGCAGCGCTTTGCGAAAGCGGTCGGCAAGATCGCCGGGATGTTATAGGTCAGACACGCCTGCGCTATCCGAAGTTTTCGGCGGCTGGCGCTTCGTTTAACCTCCCTGCGGCCGTCCCAGGCGGCGGTTCAGCCAGATCCCATGGTGCGGACGCTGGCGCCATGCCACTGACGAAATGGTATGCAGGACGTTGAGATGCCCCAGTACCCGCTGTAAATGCTGCTCCATGGTACTCAACGGCCCGGTGGGCAGCGCTTCTGCATCCAGAATAGTTGCGTTTTTCGTCTCTCCAGGTCCGTCATATTCAAGCCGCTGCTGGCATCTTTGCAGGGCGATTTCGCACGCCTGCAAATAACGCTGCGCCAGCTCCGGCGTGAGCATGTTGTGCTCCCGCGCCAGCGTGGTCATTGCATTGATATGTTCAACGATGAACTGGCTGTGCGTCACCCACAGTTTCATCTCTTCCAGATAATGTGAATTAAAGCCCGGCTCCTGCATCGCCTGGTTCAGCGAGTTAAACAGCGCATTATGGGCCTGATTAACCTTCATGCGCTGATAGGCCAGCGGCGTGGGCTTGGGGTCGCTGCTCAGTATCAACCGGATAGCGTCCTGATCGGTTTCCAGCGAGTCGTGGGCGTTCTGGCGCAGCAGACCGCTTTGCCACTGCGGCCACAGCCAGACCATGCCGCCAAAGGCTATCAGACAGCCAAGCAGGGTATCTATCAGGCGGGGCACGATATATTGCTCGGCGCTGAGCGTAATGAGCTGCAGGGTATAAACAGCGGTGACGGTAAAACCAATGGTCGCCCAGCCGTAGCTTTTGCGAATAAAGAGATAGCTTATCAGGGTGATGATAAGCATCGCGGTTAAAGCGATATATTGCGGAAAATGGAAGTGCAGGGCGACGCCGGCAATTCCCAGCCCGGCAATGGTGCCAGCCGAACGGTGCAGAATACGCACTCGCGTCGCACCGTAGCCGTTTTGCGTCACAAACATGACGGTCATCAGGATCCAGTAGGGCTTAGGCAGATGCAAAAATGCGCCGAGCAGGCTGGCAACGGTCAGCATAACGCCAAGCCTGGCCGAGTTACGCAGCGCGGCGGATTTAAACGACAGGTAGCTTTTGAGCGCCTCCCACAGCGGCAGGCGGCGCTGGCGTTCTTCCATCAGGTCGCGGACATAGAGAGGGCGCTGGGTTCGCAGCACGCGCGCGATGCGGCTGAAGTGGTAGTGGCAGAATTGCCCGACAGGGTTGTCCGGATTCTGGCGCGCAATTTTTTCCAGCGCTTCGATTTGCTTATCCATTACAAAACGCTTCGGATAACGGTGATACAGAATGTCGTCGGCCAGCACCCGCAAACGCGCTGCGATAGTTTGCGCATTCCAGCGGATGACAGCTTCGGCGTGGCTCTGCTCCACGAGCTTTTGCACCTCTTCCGGCTGATGCAGGCTAACGGAGATGTGCTCCTGGAGATCGAGGGCGATCTGAAAGACGCGCAGCAGGCGTTTGTAGTCGTTGCGCTGGTTTGCCGCCAGCATGTGCAGCTGCTGATAACAAACGGTGATCAGATCGACGGCCTTTTGCTGACGGGCGAGCAGGGGCGGCAGCGCTTTTTCCGGATCCGTATGCTGGGTTAATAAGCCATATTTGGCTTCGCAGTAGTCTGCAAGCTGTCGGTAGAGCAGGCTTAATGATTCGCGCAGCGGCTGTTCGCGCCACAGCCAGTACCAGAACCAGTTAAATCCTCCGTACCAGATGGTGCCGGAAACATAGAGCAGCATTGGTTTCCAGATTGGCATATTTCCGGCCATGCTGAGCGTGAAGATGGCTGCAATTAGCGAGGCGGGCAGCAGCCGGGCATGAAGCGCGCCGATCTCCGCAGTGACGCCCAGCAGCAGCGCCATCGCCAGTAAAATGATGGGCAGGGGAACCGAGGTATAGAGCAGCAACAGCTGCATAATCAGGCTGCTGAGTGCAAACAGGCTGCCGCCGATAATCAGCCGACGAAAGAAGCGTTTGTGGGGCGTATCCAGACCGGCAATATTGCAGCACGCAGGCACTAACGAGAAAAGCAGGCCGTTTTGCAGGCTGCCCAGCATCAGTCCTACCGCCACGGGAAGACACAGCACCAGCGTTTGCCGCAGTGCATAGTTAACCTCAGGGTGATAAATCAGTCGGCGCCACATAGACTCGTCATACTTCAAGCTGCTGGGGTGTTGGCTGCGCTCAGTTATTCGGCACGGCGTGTGCCTTACCCCTTCGGGGCCACTGCGAGCAGCGTTCGGATCTGTGCCAGACAGATTTGTCATCCCAGTCACTTATCAATATAAGCTCCCGGGGATTCTCTCCCTTACCGCCTGGCTGCAACCTGAATTATTCAGAACCAGCTCAGGAAGTTAAGAGACAAAAAAGGCGTGTTACCGAAGCGACACGCCATTTTGTGAGCGAAAATTAACGAGTGCCGTAAACGACGATCGTTTTACCGTGAGCGGAAATCAGATTTTGATCTTCGAGCATTTTCAGGATACGGCCTACTGTTTCGCGGGAGCAGCCGACAATCTGACCGATTTCCTGGCGGGTAATTTTAATCTGCATCCCGTCCGGATGGGTCATTGCATCAGGCTGTTTGGCTAGATTCAGCAGCGTCTGAGCAATGCGGCCGGTGACGTCGAGGAAGGCGAGGTTGCCCACTTTTTCTGACGTGACCTGCAGGCGACGCGCCATCTGGGAAGAGAGACGCATCAGAATGTCCGGGTTGACCTGGATAAGCTGGCGGAATTTTTTATAAGAAATTTCAGCCACTTCGCACGCCGTTTTTGCACGAACCCAGGCGCTGCGCTCCTGGCCTTCTTCAAACAGGCCTAATTCACCGATAAAATCGCCCTGATTCAGATAGGAGAGGATCATTTCCTTACCCTCTTCATCTTTGATCAGCACTGCCACAGAGCCTTTGACGATGTAATACAGCGTCTCCGCTTTTTCGCCCTGGTGGATCAGCGTGCTCTTCGATGGATACTTATGAATGTGGCAATGGGACAAGAACCATTCGAGGGTCGGGTCTGTTTGCGGTTTGCCAAGCACCATGCGCGGTTATCCTCTGTTATAAACTGGCTACCAAAGGCGGGATGCAAAACCTCCTGCCCGGCGTTGCAATCGTTATAATATATCCCACTCGGGGGAAATGGCCTGCAAGTCAAGCTTGCCGCCTGTAATTAGTGATGTCCTCTGCAGACATCCATCGCATCAATGTATCGAATGTTGCATCCGGATTGTTTTAGCATAGCTTTTGACAGGTGTCTCCTATTGTCTCGTTTCAGCATGACGCAGGTCGCCTTCCGTTGCCAGTTTTGCTGCATCCGCGTACTCTGAAAGGAAATTTCTTCAACAGGAGTAAGCAAAATGCAGGCACGAGTTAAATGGGTAGAGGGATTAACGTTCCTGGGCGAATCGGCTTCGGGCCATCAGGTCCTGATGGACGGGAATTCAGGCGATAAAGCGCCAAGCCCGATGGAGATGGTGCTGATGGCCGCTGGGGGTTGTAGCGCCATCGACGTGGTTTCTATTTTGCAAAAAGGCCGCCACGACGTGACGGATTGTGAGGTGAAGCTGACTTCAGAACGTCGCGAAGAAGCGCCGCGCCTGTTTACCCACATCAACCTGCATTTCATCGTGACCGGCAAAGCGCTGAAGGACAATGCCGTGTCCCGCGCCGTAGATCTGTCCGCAGAGAAATATTGCTCGGTTGCGCTGATGCTTGAGAAAGCGGCAAACATCACGCACAGCTATGAAGTGATCGAAGCTTAACAGGCGAAGGGCGGCAGCTTGTCGCCCTAAACGACTTTTCTGCCTTCCGCCAGCCGCTGCACCAGCGGCGTCATTATCAGCTCCATTGCCAGCCCCATTTTCCCGCCCGGAACCACCAGAGTATTGATGTGGGAAATGAATGAACCCTGCAACATTGCCAGCAGATAAGGGAAATCGATGTCATCCAGGCCGCGGAAATGGATCACGACGAAGCTTTCATCCAGCGATGGAATGCCGCGTGCAGCAAAAGGGTTCGACGTATCTACCGTCGGAACGCGCTGGAAGTTGATATGGGTGCGCGAGAACTGCGGGGTGATGTAGTTAATATAATCATCCATCGATCTGACGACGGAATCCATGACCGCTTCGCGGGAGTGGCCGCGTTCGCTTGTGTCGCGCACCAGTTTCTGAATCCACTCAAGGTTAACGATGGGCACCACGCCTACCAGTAAATCCACATAGTTCGCCACATCATGCTGCGGGGTGACGACGCCGCCGTGCAGCCCTTCGTAAAAGAGGACATCCGTTGGTTCCGGCAGCGGTTGCCATGGCGTAAACGTGCCGGGCACCTGATCCCAGGGCACGGCTTCGTCATAGGTGTGGAGGTATTTGCGGGATTGCCCCTGGCCGCTGCGCCCGTATTCAGCAAAGGTCTGCTCAAGCAGGCCGAAATCATTAGCTTCTGGCCCGAAGTAGCTGATATGGCGGCCAAGATCGCGCGCTTTGCGGATCGCCATATCCATTTCCGGACGGGTATAACGATGGAAGCTGTCCCCTTCGACTTCTGCGGCGCGCAGGTTGAGCTGCTGGAATATCTTACGAAAGGCCAGGCTGGTGGTGGTGGTTCCCGCACCGCTGGAACCTGTGACGGCGATAACCGGATGTTTGGTTGACATAGGGCAACAACTCCATGGGGATTAAAAATTATGCGGTACAGACCGTGCCCCATACAACGACTCGTCAGCCGCGGAATTGCCCGCGCGGCATAATATTCACCGTTTCATGAAGCTCTGACCAGACCAGCACCGCCTCACCGCTTTGCAGCTGTCGTTTCACATCTGCAACCTTCTGAGAGAGCGAACGTTCCTGCTCACCATAATCCGTACCCTCGCGTAACACAAAGGATTCGATAAGATTATCGAGCGTTTCGCCGTCGAGATCCTGCCAGGGAATAATCATCTTATTTATCCAGATACTTTGTCAGCCAGTCGGGAATACGTTGCTCAAGCCACATTTCCGGTTTGCGCAGCGTGCCGCCGACAAAGCCGACATGTCCACCATGGCTGGTGAGTTGGTATTCAATGTTTATGGGTAAACATGCCTTATCGGGAATGACATGATGATCCATAAAGGGATCGTCTTTAGCATGGATGATAAGCGTAGGTTTGGCGATGTCCGGTAATAACGGCATGGCGCTGCACCGGCGGTAATAATCCAGCGCGTCGGCGAAACCGTGGATTTTTGAAGTAATAAGATCGTCAAAATCACGGATGCGGCGCACGCCCTTAAGCTGCCTTAAATCCACGGGAAGCGTGCCGGGGTAGCTGCGGAGTTTGCGTGCGGCATTCTTTTTCAGCAGGTTTAAGAGATAGCGCTGATAGAACCGCGAGAAGCCTTGTTCCATATGGTAGCAGCACTGCTCAAGCATCAGCGGAGCGGAGACCACAACGCCTGCTTTCAACGTGCAGTCCGCGCCCTGTTTCGCCATCAGGCAGGCCAGCATATTCCCGCCGAGAGAGAAACCGACCGCCGCCGTGGGCATCTCGCCATAGCGCTGGTTAAGCCAGTTCAGGAAAAAGGTGCCGTCTTCGGTTTCGCCTGAGTGGTAGATGCGCTTCATGCGGTTAGGCACGCCGCTGCAGCCCCGGAAATGCATCACTACGCCCAGCCAGCCGCGTTTTTTGGCCGCTTCCATCAGGCCGTGAGCATAGGGGCTGTGCAGGCTGCCTTCCAGACCGTGGAAAACCACCAGGCGGGGCTTATGCGAAGCCTCCCGCGGGTCTTCGCTCCAGGCAAGATCGACGAAATCTCCGTCCGGCATATCGAGACGCTGCCAGTGAGGTTTAAAATTGACCCGACGACGGATCACGCGCGGCAGCATGGTTTGCAGGTGAGGGTTACTCAATCCGCGCATCGGGCGAAATGCCTGACCGTCATCATGATTAAAATTCAATTCTGCAGGGCTTGTCTGATCCATATCACACTGTTAGTTTCATTTTGTTTGCTAATTATTATCTTTGGGTGTGGAGCACCCACGTCATGGAAACGCTTTTCTTTTCAATGCTTGGTTTTCTTTGGGTCGCAGCCATCACACCGGGTCCTAATAATACGTTACTTACCTCATCCGGAGCCAATTACGGTTTTTTGCGCAGTTTACCGCTGATGATCGGCATCATGCTGGGCATGCAGTGCATTCTGTTGCTGGTGGCCTGCGGCGTGGGCAGCCTGATTCTGGTTTACCCTGCGCTGCACCTTATCCTGAAGATTGCCGGCAGCGCTTATCTTTTATGGCTGGCCTGGAAAATCGGTACGGCGACCTACGAACGCCTGGAGACCGATGCGCCTGTGCCCGCTCCGGTCCCGTTCTGGCAGGGAGGATTGCTGCAGGTTATCAACCCAAAAGCCTGGCTGATGGCGCTCGGCGCGGTAGCCAGTTTTAGCCTGGCCGGTTCAGAGTACCTGCACTCCGTGGTGTTAATCAGCATCGGCATTGCTCTGGTCAACATTGTGGCAGGCGCAATCTGGATTGCCTTTGGCAGCCTGATTGGCAAGCTGCTGCGCGGCCGCCGGGCCTGGGCCATCTTTAATGTCTTTATGGGCCTGCTGACGGCGGCCTGCGTACTGCTGATTTGGCACTAAGTCAGTTTTGATAAGGGCGATTAGTCGCCCTGCATCATCTGTTCCAGCCGCTCATGGGCGTCCAGCCATTCCATTTCACACTCTTCCAGCGCCGATTTCACCTTCACCTGGCTTTGCAGGCATTCGGTCATTTCTGCTTTACGGCTTTGATCGTAAATCGCGCTGTCAGCCAGCTTCGCTTCGACTTCCGCCAGCTGCGCATTCAGCTTTTCCATCTGCTTCTCAAGCTGGGTAACCTGTTTGCGCAGCGGCTGGGTCAGGGTGCGTAGCTCTGCCTCGCGGCGTTTCTGATCTTTACGCGACTGCGCGCTGTTGGCGTTATCTTTTGCCGCATCTTCTGGCAGGTTTTCCTGCTTTTGCAGAACGCTTAACCACTGCTGATAATCTTCCAGATCGCCATCAAAGCCTTCGACTTTTCCGTCGTGCACCAGATAGAGATCGTCAGTGGTTGAGCGCAGCAGATGGCGGTCGTGCGAGACAACGACCAGCGCGCCTTCGAAATCAATCAGCGCTTCGGTCAGCGCCTGACGCATGTCGAGATCGAGGTGGTTGGTTGGCTCATCGAGCAGCAGCAGGTTAGGGCGCTGCCAGACAACCAGCGCCAGCACCAGACGGGCTTTTTCGCCGCCGGAGAAACGGGCCGTCTGCTCGGTAACCTTATCACCCTGGAAGCCAAAGCCGCCGAGATAATCGCGCAGCTGCTGTTCCAGCTCTTTAGGCGCAATGCGCGCCAGATGCTGGAGCGGCGACTCATCGGCCCGCAGATATTCGAGCTGGTGCTGGGCGAAGTAACCAAGCTTGATGCCTTTCGCCAGGCCAATATCGCCCTGCAGCGGAGCCAGCTCGCCCGCCAGCAGTTTGATCAGCGTTGATTTACCCGCGCCGTTGCGGCCTAACAGACCGATGCGCGAGCCGGGAACCAGATTCAGCTTGATGGAGTTCAGGATCACGCGATCGCCGTAGCCCGCGCTGACTTTTTCCATGCGCAGCAGCGGATTAGGCAGGCTTTCCGGCGCGCGGAAACTGAAGTGGAACGGGTTATCCACGTGCGCAGGTGCGATCAGCTCCATGCGCTCGAGCATTTTGACACGGCTCTGAGCCTGCTTCGCTTTAGAGGCTTTCGCTTTAAAACGATCGATAAAGCTTTGCAGATGCGCCACGCGCTCCTGCTGGCTTTCATACATCGACTGCTGCTGGGCAAGGCGGGTCGCGCGCTGGCCTTCAAACGAGGAGTAGTTGCCGGTGTATTCGAACATGCTTTGCTGTTCGATATGGATGATTTTGCCGACTACCGGGTCGAGGAAGTCGCGATCGTGCGAGATGAGAATTAGCGTGCCGGGATAGTTTTTTAGCCATCTTTCCAGCCAGATGACGGCGTCCAAATCCAGGTGGTTGGTCGGTTCATCGAGCAACAGTAAATCTGAGCGGCAAATCAGCGCCTGCGCCAGGTTTAAACGCATACGCCAGCCGCCGGAAAAATCGCTGACCGGGCGTTCGAGCTGCTCGTTGCTGAACCCTAAGCCGTGAAGCAGGCTTGCGGCGCGGGCGCGGATAGTCCAGGCGTCAACCGCATCAAGCTTGCCGTGTATAAGGGCGATAGCATGGCCGTCGTCAACGACGTTTGCCTGAGCCAGTTCGGCTTCAAGCTGACGGAACTCACGGTCGCCGTCGATAACGTATTCAATAGCGGGGACCTCCAGCGCCGGCGTTTCCTGATTAACCCAGGCCAGCGCCCAGTTGCCCGGATAAGTCATGCTTCCGCCATCGGCGCTTATCTCGTTCTTTAAAAGCGCCAGCAGCGTGGATTTACCGCAGCCGTTTTTACCCACGAGGCCCACTTTCTGGCCCGGGTTAATGGTGGCGGTGGCGTTATCCAGCAGAACGCGGGTGCCGCGACGAATTTGTAACGAGGAGAAAACAATCATAAAGCGCCGTATTCAGAGTATGTTAAATTGTCATTATATTCAGGGAGCGTGATGCGTTGGGTATCGCGTCGGGCTGCATGGTAGCCCAAAAAAATCACTATGACGACGCCCTGGAGGGTAATGATGTCGCAGCCGCCGAAAGTTTTGCTGCTGTATGCCCATCCGGAATCTCAGGACTCGGTCGCAAACCGGGTTTTGCTCCAACCGGCGCAGCAGCTTGAAAATGTTACCGTGCACGATCTTTATGCGCACTATCCCGATTTTTTTATCGATATCTATCATGAGCAAGCCTTGCTGCAAGAGCATGACGTTATCGTCTTTCAACACCCGCTTTATACCTATAGCTGCCCGGCGCTACTCAAAGAGTGGCTGGATCGCGTGCTAAGCCGCGGTTTTGCCAGCGGCGTGGGAGGCACCGCCCTTGCGGGAAAGTACTGGCGGAGCGTCATCACGACGGGGGAGCCGGAAGGCGCTTACCGCCACGATGGCTTTAACCGTTTCCCGCTGAGCGATATTTTGCGCCCTTTTGAACTCACTGCGGCGATGTGCCGTATGCACTGGATGAATCCCATCATCGTTTATTGGGCGCGACGTCAGTCCCCACAGGAGCTGGCCAGCCACGCGAAAGCCTATGGCGAATGGCTGGCTTCGCCGATACCGCCGGGAGGGCGCTGATGCACAGTTCCGATCTGCTGTTTGCCGGAGTTTTATTTTTATTCGCGGCGGTCGTCACCGTTCCCATCGCCGCCCGTCTGGGCATTGGCGCGGTGCTGGGCTACCTGCTGGCGGGGATCGCTATCGGGCCCTGGGGCTTAGGCTTCATCAGTGACGTGGAGGAAATCCTTCACTTCTCTGAGATGGGCGTGGTGTTCCTGATGTTCATCATTGGGCTGGAGCTGAACCCTGCAAAACTCTGGACGCTACGGCGGTCGATCTTTGGCGTTGGCGCAGCGCAGGTCACCCTGAGCGCCGTTATCCTCGCCGGGCTGCTGATTCTGACAAAGTTCTCCTGGCAGGCCGCTGTGATTGGCGGTATCGGACTGGCGATGTCTTCGACCGCGATGGCGCTGCAACTGATGCGTGACAAGGGGATGAATCGTAACGAAGCAGGGCAGCTTGGGTTTTCCGTGCTGCTGTTTCAGGATCTGGCTGTTATTCCCGCTTTGGCGCTTGTGCCGCTGCTGGCGGGCAATGACAACGGCCACACGGACTGGATAAAGGTCGGTTTTAAGGTGCTTGCTTTTGCCGGCATGCTGATTGGCGGACGTTATCTGCTGCGGCCGTTGTTCCGTTTTATTGCCGGTTCTGGCGTGCGTGAAGTCTTCACGGCTGCGGCGCTGCTGCTGGTGCTGGGATCGGCGCTGTTTATGGATCTGCTGGGGCTTTCCATGGCGCTGGGGACGTTTATCGCGGGCGTGCTGCTGGCGGAAAGCGAATACCGGCACGAACTGGAAATCGCCATCGATCCGTTTAAGGGATTATTGCTGGGGCTGTTCTTTATCTCCGTTGGGATGGCGCTTAATCTGGGCGTGCTCTATACCCATTTATTATTCGTGCTCCTCGGCGTTATCTTGCTGGTGGCGGTGAAGTTCGGTGTGCTCTACGGCATCTCTCATGTGTACGGTTTGCGCAGTTCTGAAAGGCTGCAGTTTTCCGGCGTGCTGAGCCAGGGCGGGGAGTTTGCTTTCGTTCTCTTTTCTACCGCCTCTTCGCAGAAGCTGTTTCAGGGCGATCAGATGCCGTTGCTGTTGGTTACGGTCACGCTCTCCATGATGACCACGCCACTATTAATGAAGGGTGTGGACGCCATTCTTGCGCGGCGTTTTAACAGCGATGAAGAGCCGGATGAGAAACCTTACGTTGAAGACGATCGTCCGCAGGTGATTATCGTTGGCTTCGGGCGTTTCGGACAGGTGATTGGCCGTCTTTTAATGGCCAATAAAATGCGCATCACGGTGCTGGAACGGGATATCAGCTCGGTTAGCCTGATGCGTAAATATGGCTATAAAGTTTATTACGGCGATGCGACAGAGCTTGAGCTGCTGCGCTCGGCGGGCGCCGAAGCGGCAAAATCTATCGTTATTACCTGTAACGCGCCGGAAGATACGCTGAGGATTGTCCATCTGTGTCAACAACACTTTCCACATCTGGCGATTCTGGCGCGCGCCAGGGGGCGCGTCGAAGCGCATGAGCTGTTACAGGCGGGCGTGAAGCACTTTTCGCGCGAGACCTTTTCCAGCGCGCTGGAGTTGGGGCGCAAAACGTTGATGACGCTCGGTATGCATCCTCATCAGGCGCATCGCGCGCAGCTGCATTTTCGGCGTCTGGATATGAGCATGCTGCGTGAGCTTATGCCAATTCATACCGATACCGCGCAGATTTCCAGAGTGCGGGAGGCGCGTCGGGAGCTGGAAGAGATTTTTGAACGCGAAATGCAGCAGGAGCGTCGCCAGCTTGATGGCTGGGACGAATTTGAGTAGCAAGCCGGGGCGTTGAAAAAACAAATCGTCAGACGGCAACGGTAATTAACCCAGGAAAATCAATTTATTGATTTTCGGCAGATAACCACAAAGAGGGGAAAACTACGCTTTTTCCCTCTTTGTCAGCAACTTCAGGTGAAGCCAATGTCAGTGCGCAAGCGTTTTATTGCCGGGGCAGTGTGCCCTCAGTGCCAGGCGCAGGATTCTCTTGCGATGTGGCGCGAGAATAATGTTGATATCGTTGAGTGCGTTAAGTGCGGACACCAGATGCGCGAAGCGGACAAAAAGCCCCGCGAACATACGCGGGAGCAGGAGCAGGTGATAGGCATTTTTCATCCGGACTAGCGAGATCCCCCGAGTTTTTTTAAGCTTAAGGGTACACCGGCGTCGATTTCCGCTACAATCGTCGCCAGTTTTTTTCCCACGCTCAGGAGATATCATGAAAGTAGCAAAAGACCTGGTGGTCAGCCTGGCCTATCAGGTACGTACAGAAGACGGTGTATTGGTTGATGAGTCTCCGGTGAGTGCGCCGCTGGACTATCTGCATGGTCACGGCTCCCTGATTTCAGGGCTGGAAAACGCGCTTGAAGGTCACGTTGTTGGCGATCGTTTTGATGTGAGCGTCGGTGCTAACGACGCTTACGGTCAGTATGACGAAAACCTGGTACAACGCGTACCGAAAGACGTTTTTATGGGCGTTGACGAACTGCAGGTTGGCATGCGTTTCATGGCGGAAACCGACCAGGGTCCGGTGCCGGTTGAAATCACGGAAGTTGAAGACGACCACGTTGTGGTTGACGGCAACCACATGCTGGCTGGCCAGAACCTGAGCTTCAACGTTGAAGTTATCGCGATTCGTGAAGCAACCGCTGAAGAGCTGGCCCATGGCCACGTTCACGGCGAACACGATCATCACCACGAACACGGTGACGGTTGCTGTGGTGGTCACGGCCACGATCACGACCACGATCATGACCACGGTAAAGGTGGCTGTGGCGGCAACGGCGGCTGCGGTTGCCACTAAGCTTTAGATAAGCGATAAAAAAGGCGTGTCCCGGACACGCCTTTTTCTTAGTAGTGCGGAGGCGGCGTCTCCTCGGCCTGGGAAGCAATCATTGAAGGCTGACTGGCTTTTAATTTTTCCACCAGCAAACGAAAATGCTCGCGCAGTTTTACCATCTCCAGTTCGTGAGCCGTTACCGTCTGATTTAACTCTTCTATGGTTATCTCCTGGAAAGCGAGACGACTCTCAAGCTCTTCCAGCCGTTGTTCGGTCGATTTTTGTTGCATGGCTTACCTCTTTGGCCTGCAGATGGGCGATTTCCCGCGATTCTACTGAAAATTACCTCTGGTTACAGCGCCATTTGGCCCTTCACGAAACTTCTTTATACAAAAAGAGTCTGAATTTGACTCGATAACGAGCGCAGAGATTGTGTAGATTTCTCCCGCGACGTTATAGTACGTCTCTTAGTTGAAAATAACCTTGGGGTTAGAGGCCCCGGCCCTGGAGAAATGGATGAAATCATTGTTTAAAGTAACGCTTCTGGCGGCCACGATGGCTGTTGCCCTGAGCGCTCCGGCGTTTGCTGCTCCGGCCGCTGCCGCAAAAGATACCGCTGCTGCGCCTGCCAGCAACGCGGCATTCAAAAATGACGATCAGAAGTCTGCGTATGCGCTGGGTGCTTCGCTTGGTCGTTACATGGAAAATTCCCTGAAAGAACAAGAAAAACTGGGCATCACTCTGGATAAAACCCAGCTTATCGCCGGCGTTCAGGACGCGTTTGCTGATAAGAGCAAGCTGTCTGACCAGGAAATTGAGCAAACTCTGCAGGCGTTTGAAGCCCGCGTGAAGGCCTCCGCCCAGGCGAAAATGGAAAAAGATGCGAAAGAAAATGCGGATAAAGGCAAAGCCTTCCGTGACGCATTCGCAAAAGAAAAAGGTGTGAAAACCTCTTCTACCGGTCTGCTGTACAAAGTAGACAAAGAAGGCACCGGCGATGCGCCGAAAGACAGCGACACCGTAGTGGTAAACTACAAAGGTACGCTGATCGACGGTAAAGAGTTCGACAACTCCTACACCCGCGGCGAGCCGCTCTCCTTCCGTCTTGACGGTGTGATCCCAGGCTGGACCGAAGGCCTGAAAAACATCAAAAAAGGCGGCAAAATCAAGATGGTTATCCCACCAGAGCTGGCCTACGGCAAAACGGGCGTTCCGGGAATTCCTGCGAACTCTACGCTGGTCTTTGACGTAGAGCTGCTGGATATCAAACCGGCTCCTAAAGCTGACGCCAAACCGGACGTTGCTGCTGAAGCAGAAGCTGCCAAAAGCAAGTAATCAGTGATGAACCGCCGCCTCAGGGGCGGCGGTTTTTTATTTGTAGCGGCATATAATAATAAAGACTGGAAAGCGGGTCTTACGGTGTATTACCTTATCGGTCAGCGTTTCAACTGAGTTTGAGTCTGCCCTGACACCACTAAAGCGCGACAGGCTCTCTGTAGAGGGTGGTATTTTTAAATGTCCAATTCGCTTTTAACCAACGAAACCAGTGAACTTGATTTACTGGATCAGCGTCCCTTTGAACAAACCGACTTCGAAATATTAAAATCCTATGAAGCGGTCGTCGATGGGCTGGCAATGCTGATTGGTTCCCACTGCGAAATCGTGCTGCATTCCCTTCAGGATTTGAAGTGTTCAGCAATTCGTATTGCAAACGGTGAACACACCGGGCGAAAAATTGGTTCTCCGATTACCGATTTGGCTCTGCGCATGCTCCACGATATGACCGGCGCGGACAGCAGCGTATCTAAGTGCTACTTTACGCGCGCTAAAAGCGGCGTGCTGATGAAATCCGTTACTATCGCCATTCGCAATCGAGACCAGCGTGTGATTGGTCTTTTGTGCATCAACATGAACCTTGATGTACCTTTCTCGCAGATTATGTCGACCTTTATCCCGCCAGAAACGCAGGATCAGGAAGTGCCGTCTTCGGTCAACTTCGCCTCCTCCGTTGAAGACCTGGTGATGCAGACGCTGGAATTCACCATCGAAGAGGTGAACGCCGATCGCAACGTCTCCAACAACGCTAAGAATCGCCAGATTGTTCTCAACCTGTATGAAAAGGGCATCTTCGATATTAAAGATGCCATCAACCAGGTGGCGGACCGTCTGAACATCTCTAAGCACACGGTCTATCTCTATATTCGCCAGTTTAAAAACGGTGATTTCCTGGGGCAGGAAAAGTAAATGCGTTTTGCCATGATGGTGACCGGCCCGGCTTATGGGACGCAACAGGCGAGCAGCGCGTTGCAGTTTGCCCGGGCTGTCATTGACGAGGGGCACGCCTTAAGCAGCGTTTTTTTCTATCGTGAAGGCGTACTTAATGCTAATGCGCTTACCGCGCCTGCGAGCGACGAAGTCGATCTGGTGCGGGCCTGGCAAGAGCTTCACGAGAGGCATGGCGTAGAGCTGCATATTTGCGTCGCTGCGGCATTGCGCCGTGGCGTGCTCGACGACGCCGAGGCAAAACAGCACGCGCTGACCGCAGGCAACCTCCAGGCCGGTTTTACCCTGAGCGGGCTGGGCGCGCTGGCGGAAGCTTCGCTTACCTGTGAAAGGATGGTGCAGTTCTGATGAAGCGCGTTGCCTTTGTATTTAAATCCGCTCCGCACGGTACTTCGGCAGGGCGTGAAGGGCTGGATGCCTTGCTCGCCGCTTCCGCGTTATCTGAAGACATCGGCGTTTTCTTCGTCGGTGACGGCGTGTTTCAGATTGTGCCAGGCCAGCAGCCCGATAAAATCCTTTCCCGTGATTACATCGCAACGTTCCGCGTGCTGCCGCTCTACGATATCGAGCAGTGCTATCTTTGCGCTGCATCTGCGCGCGAGCGTGGGTTATCTGAAAACGGCGCCTGGGTCGTGAATGTAACCTCTCTGGCCCCGGATGCGCTGCGGGAAACGCTGCATCAGTTTGATACAATACTGACTTTCTGAGGCGCTCATGCTGCATATTTTACGCCACTCGCCTTTTAACGCCGATCTTGATGCGCTCCTGCGCTGTATGGATGCAGGAGATGATTTGCTGCTGCTGCAGGATGGAGTAGTTGCTGCGATAAAGGGTAGCCGTTACCTTGAATTGCTGCTCGCAGCCCCCATATCTGTCAGCGCTCTGCAAGAAGATCTCGAAGCACGCGGCCTGGCTGCTCAAATTTCATCCAAAATCGACGCGGTCAGCTATAATGATTTCGTCAGATTGACGGTTAAACACGAACGGCAGATAACCTGGTAGACCAGGATCGCTGTATATTTCTTGACACCTTTTCGGCTCAGCCCTAAAATTCTGCGTCCTCATATTATATGAGGCCGTTTTATTACGTGTTTACGAAGCAAAAGCTAAAACCAGGAGCTATTTAATGGCAACAGTTAACCAGCTGGTTCGCAAACCACGCGCACGCAAAGTTGCAAAGAGCAACGTGCCTGCGCTGGAAGCCTGCCCGCAAAAACGTGGTGTATGTACTCGTGTATATACCACCACTCCAAAAAAACCGAACTCCGCACTGCGTAAAGTTTGCCGTGTTCGTCTGACTAACGGTTTTGAAGTTACCTCCTACATCGGTGGTGAAGGTCACAACCTGCAGGAGCACTCAGTGATCCTGATTCGTGGTGGTCGTGTTAAAGACTTGCCAGGTGTTCGTTACCACACCGTTCGTGGTGCACTTGACTGCTCCGGCGTTAAAGACCGTAAGCAATCTCGTTCTAAGTACGGCGTGAAGCGTCCTAAGGCTTAATGGTTCTCCGTTAAGTAAGGCCAAACGTTTTAAATTAATGTCAAAACTAAACTCTTTGAGTTTTGGACAATCCTGAATTAACAACGGAGTATTTCCATGCCACGTCGTCGCGTCATTGGTCAACGTAAAATTCTGCCGGATCCTAAGTTCGGATCAGAACTGCTGGCCAAATTTGTAAACATCCTGATGGTAGATGGTAAAAAATCTACTGCAGAAGCAATCGTCTATACCGCGCTGGAGACCCTGGCTCAGCGTTCTGGTAAAAACGAACTGGAAGCTTTCGAAGTCGCTCTGGACAACGTTCGTCCGACTGTCGAAGTTAAGTCCCGCCGCGTAGGTGGTTCTACTTATCAGGTTCCAGTAGAAGTCCGTCCGGTTCGTCGTAATGCCCTGGCAATGCGTTGGATCGTAGAAGCTGCTCGTAAACGCGGTGATAAATCCATGGCTCTTCGCCTGGCGAACGAACTTTCTGATGCTGCAGAGAACAAAGGTACTGCAGTTAAGAAACGTGAAGACGTTCACCGTATGGCTGAAGCCAACAAGGCGTTCGCTCACTACCGTTGGTAATCCCTTCGGAGTGTTAGTCACCAGGCGGGCGCTTCATAAAAGCTGCCCGCTTTGGGTTACTTAATTGAACGTCCCAGGATATAGAGGAATCAAATGGCTCGTACAACACCCATTGCACGCTACCGTAATATCGGTATCAGTGCACACATCGACGCCGGTAAAACCACTACTACCGAACGTATTCTGTTCTACACCGGTGTAAACCACAAAATCGGTGAAGTTCATGACGGCGCAGCCACCATGGACTGGATGGAGCAGGAGCAGGAGCGTGGTATCACCATTACCTCCGCTGCAACTACTGCATTCTGGTCAGGTATGGCTAAGCAGTATGAACCACACCGCGTAAACATCATCGACACCCCAGGGCACGTTGACTTCACCATCGAAGTAGAACGTTCCATGCGTGTGCTTGACGGTGCGGTAATGGTTTACTGCGCAGTTGGTGGTGTTCAGCCACAGTCTGAGACCGTATGGCGTCAGGCTAACAAATACAAAGTTCCACGCATCGCGTTCGTTAACAAAATGGACCGCATGGGTGCTAACTTCCTGAAAGTTGTAGGCCAGATCAAATCCCGTCTGGGCGCGAACCCGGTTCCGCTTCAGCTGGCGATTGGTGCTGAAGAAGGTTTCACCGGTGTTGTTGACCTGGTGAAAATGAAAGCTATCAACTGGAACGAAGCTGACGCTGGCGTGACCTTCGAATACGAAGATATCCCTGCTGATATGGTCGATCTGGCTGAAGAATGGCACCAGAATCTGATTGAATCTGCGGCTGAAGCATCTGAAGAGCTGATGGAAAAATACCTGGGCGGCGAAGAGCTGACCGAGGAAGAAATCAAGACAGCTCTGCGTCAGCGCGTGCTGAACAACGAGATCATTCTCGTGACCTGTGGTTCTGCGTTCAAGAACAAAGGCGTACAGGCAATGCTGGATGCGGTAATCGATTACCTGCCAGCACCTACAGACGTACCGGCAATCAACGGTATGCTGGACGACGGTAAAGATACCCCGGCTGAGCGTCACGCAAGCGACGACGAGCCGTTTGCTGCTCTGGCATTTAAAATTGCTACCGACCCGTTCGTAGGTAACCTGACCTTCTTCCGCGTGTACTCTGGCGTGGTTAACTCCGGTGATACCGTAGTGAACTCCGTTAAAGCTGCTCGTGAGCGTTTTGGCCGTATCGTTCAGATGCACGCTAACAAACGTGAAGAGATCAAAGAAGTTCGCGCAGGCGACATCGCTGCGGCTATCGGTCTGAAAGACGTTACCACTGGTGACACCCTGTGTGATCCGGACAACGTGATCATTCTGGAGCGTATGGAATTCCCTGAACCGGTAATCTCCATCGCCGTAGAACCGAAAACCAAAGCTGACCAGGAAAAAATGGGTCTGGCTCTGGGCCGTCTGGCTAAAGAAGATCCATCTTTCCGCGTATGGACTGATGAAGAATCTAACCAGACCATCATCGCAGGTATGGGTGAGCTGCACCTCGACATCATCGTTGACCGCATGAAGCGTGAATTCAACGTTGAAGCGAACGTGGGTAAACCTCAGGTTGCTTACCGCGAAGCGATTCGCGCGAAAGTTACCGATATCGAAGGTAAACACGCTAAGCAGTCTGGTGGTCGTGGTCAGTACGGTCATGTTGTTATCGACATGTACCCACTGGAGCCGGGTTCAAACCCGAAAGGCTACGAATTCATCAACGACATCAAAGGCGGTGTGATTCCTGGCGAATACATCCCTGCCGTTGATAAAGGCATCCAGGAGCAGCTGAAGTCTGGTCCTCTGGCGGGTTACCCGGTAGTAGATCTCGGCGTGCGTCTGCACTTCGGTTCTTACCACGACGTTGACTCCTCCGAGCTGGCGTTTAAACTGGCCGCTTCTATCGCCTTTAAAGATGGCTTTAAGAAAGCGAAACCAGTTCTGCTTGAGCCTATCATGAAGGTTGAAGTTGAAACGCCGGAAGAGAACACTGGTGACGTCATCGGTGACCTTAGCCGTCGTCGTGGTATGCTGCGCGGCCAGGAATCCAACGTTACTGGCGTTGTGATTCACGCTGAAGTTCCGCTGTCTGAAATGTTCGGATACGCAACCCAGCTGCGTTCTCTGACCAAAGGTCGTGCTTCTTACTCCATGGAGTTCCTGAAGTATGATGATGCGCCGAACAACGTTGCTCAGGCCGTAATCGAAGCCCGTGGTAAATAAGCCCAGGCTTTTAAAACAATGATCCCGTGCTCTCTCCTTGAGGGGAGAGCACAATAGTAAGGAATATAGCCGTGTCTAAAGAAAAATTTGAACGTACAAAACCGCACGTTAACGTCGGCACCATCGGCCACGTTGACCATGGTAAAACTACCCTGACTGCAGCAATCACTACCGTTCTGGCTAAAACCTACGGCGGTGCTGCCCGTGCATTCGACCAGATCGATAACGCGCCGGAAGAGAAAGCTCGTGGTATCACCATCAACACTTCCCACGTTGAATATGACACCCCGACTCGCCACTACGCACACGTAGACTGCCCGGGCCACGCCGACTATGTTAAAAACATGATCACCGGTGCTGCGCAGATGGACGGCGCGATCCTGGTTGTTGCTGCGACTGATGGTCCGATGCCACAGACCCGCGAGCACATCCTGCTGGGTCGTCAGGTAGGCGTTCCTTACATCATCGTGTTCCTGAACAAATGCGACATGGTTGATGACGAAGAGCTGCTGGAGCTGGTTGAGATGGAAGTGCGTGAACTTCTGTCCCAGTACGACTTCCCGGGCGACGATACCCCAATCGTTCGTGGTTCTGCGCTGAAAGCGCTGGAAGGCGAAGCTGAGTGGGAAGCGAAGATTGTTGAGCTGGCAGGCTACCTGGATTCCTACATCCCGGAACCAGAGCGTGCTATCGACAAGCCGTTCCTGCTGCCAATCGAAGACGTGTTCTCCATCTCCGGCCGTGGTACCGTGGTTACCGGTCGTGTGGAGCGCGGTATCGTTAAAGTTGGCGAAGAAGTTGAAATCGTTGGTATCAAAGAGACTGCCAAGTCCACCTGTACCGGCGTTGAAATGTTCCGCAAACTGCTGGACGAAGGCCGTGCCGGTGAGAACGTTGGCGTTCTGCTGCGCGGTATCAAACGTGAAGAAATCGAACGTGGTCAGGTACTGGCTAAGCCAGGCTCCATCAAGCCGCACACCCAGTTCGAATCTGAAGTTTATATCCTGTCCAAGGACGAAGGCGGCCGTCATACGCCGTTCTTCAAAGGCTACCGTCCACAGTTCTACTTCCGTACAACTGACGTGACCGGTACCATCGAGCTGCCGGAAGGCGTTGAGATGGTTATGCCGGGCGACAACATCAAAATGGTTGTCACCCTGATCCACCCAATCGCGATGGACGACGGTCTGCGTTTCGCCATCCGTGAAGGCGGCCGTACCGTGGGCGCGGGTGTTGTTGCTAAAGTTATCGCTTAATCGCTGATACCTTTGTATGAAAAAGAGCGCCTCGGCGCTCTTTTTTTTGGCATTTTTTACAGCTTTTAGCCGGCAGCAATCAGGCGTGTGCTATTGTAATCATAACTATTCTCATTTACACTTTGCGCAGAAATTGAACGGGAGTGCTTATGTACGTTTGCTTGTGTAATGGTGTGAGTGATAAGAAAATTCGTCAGGCAGTGCGCCAGTTCCAGCCGCAATCTTTCCAGCAGCTTCGCAAATTTATTCCGGTTGGCAACCAGTGCGGGAAGTGTATTCACGCGGCGCGAGAAATCATGCAGGAAGAGCTGTTACAGATCCCGGAATTTAAAGAGATTGCTTAAGTCAGTCACTTTTTTTTGACTTACTCCGTGCTACATCTACGCTTCATGTAGTGGAAGCGGAGGGAGTTAAAAATGAAAAGTGATATTAAGATAATAAATTACCTCAATAAATTATTGGGAAACGAGCTTGTCGCCATCAATCAGTATTTTCTCCATGCGAGAATGTTCAAAAACTGGGGCCTGATGCGCCTCAACGACGTTGAGTACCATGAATCCATCGATGAAATGAAACACGCCGATAAATATATCGAACGTATTTTATTTCTTGAGGGCATACCCAACCTGCAGGATTTAGGCAAACTGCATATCGGGGAAGACGTTGAAGAGATGCTGCGCTCAGATCTCAATCTCGAGATGGAGGGCGCTAAAGATTTACGCGAAGCCATCGCCTATGCAGATACCATCCATGACTATGTCAGCCGTGACATGATGATTCAAATCCTCACGGAGGAAGAACACCATATTGACTGGCTTGAAACGGAACTGGATCTGATTGCCAAAATTGGTCTGCAGAACTATCTCCAGTCACAGCTTAAAGAAGCCAGTTGAAGCCGTTAATCTATAAAGAGTAATGGTTACACCATCCTGTGACGCCACCCGCTATCGCAAGGCAGGGCCCAAAAGGTAGCGGTGTGGTGATTAGGCGACCAGTGCGCGTTTGCCAGACTTTATTTATCCCCGCCAGAGCTAAACCACATACCGCCGCGATCAGCACAAGCCACGGCAGGCTTTGCCAGCCATGCCACGCTCCTAATGCCGCCAGCAGCTTCATATCCCCGTATCCGATACCTTCGCATTTGCGCACAAAAAAATAACACCAGAAGAGTGACCAGAGGCTTAAGTAACCGGTGACTGCCCCTGTCACGGCTGAAGCCAGGCGATCCGGGGAGACAGTAACGTGGAACAACAACCCGGACCATAGCAGCGAATAGTTCAGGTGGTCGGGCAGTAAGCGTTGTCTTACATCAATCCAGCTGAGCCGGAGCAGTAGCGCTACATATATAGCTATGAAGGCCAGCGTCGGCAGGGGAGGGAGAATAATCATGGTTGCGGCTCCTGAAAAAGTTATACAACCCTAATTCAGAACGGCAGAAAGGAAAAAGGGAGGTTTAGCCATTTTCGGGATCTCTTCCAGGGTATTGTCGACGTTTGCAATTTTTACAGGCTTGCTGGAATCCGTCGCGACTTTATTACAGAAAAAACTGTTTAATTCGTAAGCATGGCTTGCTTAGCGGCCGTATTTACGTATAATGCGCGGGCCTGTCTTAATTGACGGCTGGTTCGATATGAACCCGGTAGCGAAGTTGCTGCCAACAATGTCCCCAACAGGGGGGCTATGTATGAACGATTACACTCTCCCATCAATCGTAATGGGCTCGAGTAGTAATTTTTTTCGTCTATAAAATAATTGGAGCTCTGGTCTCATGCAGAACCAAAGAATCCGTATCCGCCTTAAAGCGTTTGATCATCGTCTGATCGATCAATCAACTGCGGAAATCGTCGAGACTGCTAAGCGCACTGGTGCGCAAGTCCGTGGTCCGATCCCGCTGCCGACCCGCAAAGAGCGCTTTACCGTTCTGATTTCTCCGCACGTCAACAAAGACGCGCGCGATCAGTACGAGATCCGCACTCACAAGCGTCTGGTTGACATCGTTGAGCCAACTGAGAAAACCGTTGATGCTCTGATGCGTCTGGATCTGGCTGCCGGTGTAGACGTGCAGATCAGCCTGGGTTAATCAGGTCATTGACGATTGAGAGGTTGAAACAATGATTGGTTTAGTCGGTAAAAAAGTGGGTATGACCCGTATCTTCACTGAAGACGGCGTTTCTATCCCAGTAACCGTTATCGAAGTAGAAGCAAACCGTGTTACTCAGGTTAAAGACCTGGCTAACGACGGCTACCGTGCTGTTCAGGTGACCACTGGTGCTAAAAAAGCTAACCGTGTAACCAAGCCGGAAGCTGGTCACTTTGCTAAAGCTGGCGTTGAAGCTGGCCGTGGTCTGTGGGAATTCCGTCTTGCTGAAGGCGAAGAGTTCACCGTAGGTCAGGACATTAGCGTTGAGCTGTTTGCTGAAGTTAAAAAAGTAGACGTAACTGGCACCTCTAAAGGTAAAGGTTTCGCAGGTACCGTTAAGCGCTGGAACTTCCGTACCCAGGATGCTACTCACGGTAACTCCTTGTCTCACCGCGTTCCGGGTTCTATCGGTCAGAACCAGACTCCGGGCAAAGTGTTCAAAGGCAAGAAAATGGCAGGCCAACTGGGTAACGAACGCGTAACCGTTCAGAGCCTGGACGTAGTACGCGTTGACGCTGAGCGCAACCTGCTGCTGGTGAAAGGTGCAGTTCCGGGTGCAACCGGTAGCGACCTTATCGTTAAACCAGCTGTGAAGGCGTAAGGGGATAGCAATGGAATTAGTATTGAAAGACGCGCAAAGCGCGCTGACTGTTTCCGAAACTACCTTCGGTCGTGATTTCAACGAAGCGCTGGTACATCAGGTTGTAGTTGCTTATGCAGCTGGTGCCCGTCAAGGTACTCGTGCTCAGAAGACCCGTGCTGAAGTAACTGGTTCCGGTAAAAAACCGTGGCGCCAGAAAGGTACCGGCCGTGCGCGTTCAGGTTCTATCAAGAGCCCGATCTGGCGTTCCGGTGGCGTAACCTTCGCTGCTCGCCCGCAGGACCACAGTCAAAAAGTTAACAAAAAGATGTACCGCGGCGCGCTGAAAAGCATTCTGTCCGAACTGGTACGTCAGGATCGTCTGATCGTTGTCGAACAGTTCTCTGTTGAAGCGCCTAAAACTAAGCTGCTTGCTCAGAAACTGAAAGACATGGCTCTGGAAGATGTGCTGATCATCACCGGCGAACTGGATGAGAATCTGTTCCTGGCTGCGCGTAACCTGCATAAGGTTGATGTGCGCGATGTAGCAGGTATCGACCCAGTTAGCCTGATCGCCTTCGACAAAGTCGTTATGACTGCTGACGCAGTTAAGCAAGTTGAGGAGATGCTGGCATGATCCGTGAAGAACGTCTGCTGAAAGTACTGCGCGCGCCGCACGTATCTGAAAAAGCATCTATGGCGATGGAAAAAACCAATACCATCGTACTCAAAGTTGCTAAAGACGCGACCAAAGCAGAGATCGTTGCTGCTGTTGAGAAACTGTTCGAAGTTGAAGTTAAAGGCGTGAATACCCTGGTTGTTAAAGGGAAAACTAAGCGTCATGGACAGCGTATCGGTCGTCGTAGCGACTGGAAAAAAGCTTACGTCACCCTGAAGGAAGGCCAGAATCTGGACTTCGTCGGCGGCGCTGAGTAAGTCGGAGGAGAAAAACAATGGCAGTTGTTAAATGTAAACCGACATCTCCGGGTCGTCGCCACGTTGTTAAAGTGGTTAACCCTGAGCTGCATAAGGGCAAACCTTTTGCTCCGCTGGTTGAAAAAAACAGCAAATCTGGTGGCCGTAACAACAATGGCCGCATCACCACTCGTCACATCGGTGGTGGTCACAAGCAGGCTTATCGTATTGTTGACTTCAAACGCAACAAAGACGGTATCCCAGCTGTTGTTGAACGTCTTGAGTACGATCCGAACCGCTCTGCGAATATCGCACTGGTTCTGTACAAAGATGGCGAGCGCCGTTACATTCTGGCCCCTAAAGGCCTGAAAGCTGGTGACCAGATTCAATCTGGTGTTGATGCTGCAATCAAAGCTGGTAACACCCTGCCGATGCGCAATATCCCGGTTGGTTCTACTGTTCATAACGTAGAAATGAAACCTGGTAAAGGCGGTCAGCTGGCACGTTCCGCTGGTACCTATGTGCAGATCGTTGCACGTGATGGTGCTTACGTTACCCTGCGTCTGCGTTCTGGTGAAATGCGTAAAGTCGAAGCTGACTGCCGCGCAACGCTGGGCGAAGTTGGCAATGCTGAGCATATGCTGCGCGTTCTGGGTAAAGCAGGTGCCTCTCGCTGGCGTGGTATTCGTCCTACCGTTCGCGGTACTGCGATGAACCCAGTCGACCACCCACATGGTGGTGGTGAAGGTCGTAACTTTGGTAAGCACCCGGTAACTCCGTGGGGCGTTCAGACCAAAGGTAAGAAGACCCGCAGCAACAAGCGTACTGATAAATTTATCGTACGTCGCCGTAGCAAATAATTTTAGAGGATAAGCCATGCCACGTTCTCTCAAGAAAGGTCCTTTTATTGACCTGCACTTGCTGAAGAAGGTAGAGAAAGCGGTGGAAAGCGGTGACAAGAAGCCCCTGCGCACTTGGTCCCGTCGTTCAACGATCTTTCCTAACATGATCGGTTTGACCATCGCTGTCCATAATGGTCGTCAGCACGTTCCAGTCTTTGTTTCCGATGAAATGGTCGGCCACAAACTGGGTGAATTCGCACCGACTCGTACTTATCGCGGCCACGCTGCTGATAAAAAAGCGAAGAAGAAATAAGGTAGGAGGAAGAGATGGAAACTTTAGCTCAACATCGCCATGCTCGTTCTTCTGCTCAGAAGGTTCGCCTTGTTGCTGACCTGATTCGCGGTAAGAAAGTGTCGCAGGCTCTGGATATTCTGACCTACACCAATAAGAAAGCGGCTGTATTGGTTAAGAAAGTACTGGAATCTGCCATTGCTAACGCTGAACACAACGATGGCGCTGACATCGACGATCTGAAAGTCGCGAAAATCTTCGTAGACGCAGGCCCTAGCATGAAGCGCATTATGCCGCGTGCAAAAGGTCGTGCAGATCGCATCCTGAAGCGCACCAGCCACATTACTGTGGTTGTGTCCGATCGCTGAGACTCTGGAGACTAGCAATGGGTCAGAAAGTACATCCTAATGGTATTCGCCTGGGTATTGTAAAACCATGGAACTCTACCTGGTTTGCGAACACCAAAGAATTCGCTGACAACCTGGACAGCGATTTTAAAGTTCGTCAGTACCTGACAAAGGAACTGGCGAAGGCGTCTGTATCTCGTATCGTTATCGAGCGTCCGGCTAAGAGCATTCGTGTGACTATTCACACCGCTCGTCCTGGCATCGTTATCGGTAAGAAAGGCGAAGACGTAGAAAAACTGCGCAAGGTCGTAGCGGATATCGCTGGCGTTCCTGCACAGATCAATATCGCCGAAGTTCGTAAGCCTGAACTGGACGCAAAACTGGTTGCTGACAGCATCACTTCTCAGCTGGAACGTCGCGTTATGTTCCGTCGTGCTATGAAGCGTGCTGTACAGAATGCCATGCGTCTGGGCGCGAAAGGTATCAAAGTTGAAGTTAGCGGCCGTCTGGGCGGCGCCGAGATCGCACGTACCGAATGGTACCGTGAAGGTCGCGTGCCGTTGCACACACTGCGTGCTGACATCGACTATAACACCTCTGAAGCGCACACCACTTATGGTGTAATTGGCGTTAAAGTGTGGATCTTCAAAGGTGAGATCCTGGGTGGGATGGCTGCTGTTGAACAACCGGAAAAACCGGCTGCTCAACCTAAAAAGCAGCAGCGTAAAGGCCGTAAGTAAGGAGAGTCGCTGTGTTACAACCAAAGCGTACAAAATTCCGTAAAGTGCACAAAGGCCGCAACCGTGGTCTGGCTGCAGGTACGGATGTTAGCTTCGGCACTTTCGGTCTGAAAGCTGTTGGCCGTGGTCGTCTGACTGCACGTCAGATCGAAGCAGCACGTCGTGCCATGACACGTGCAGTTAAGCGTCAGGGTAAGATCTGGATCCGTGTATTCCCGGATAAACCAATCACCGAGAAGCCGCTTGAAGTGCGTATGGGTAAAGGTAAAGGTAACGTGGAGTATTGGGTTGCCTTGATCCAGCCAGGTAAAGTCCTGTATGAAATGGACGGCGTACCTGAAGAGCTGGCCCGTGAAGCCTTCAGGCTGGCAGCAGCGAAACTGCCGATTAAAACCACCTTTGTAACTAAGACGGTGATGTAATGAAAGCAAAAGAGCTGCGTGAAAAGAGTGTTGAAGAGCTGAACACCGAGCTGCTGAACTTGCTGCGTGAGCAGTTCAACCTGCGTATGCAAGCGGCGAGTGGCCAGCTGCAACAGACTCACCTGCTGAAGCAAGTGCGTCGTGATGTTGCACGTGTTAAGACTTTACTGACTCAGAAGGCGGGTGCGTAATGACCGATAAAATCCGTACTCTGCAAGGTCGTGTTGTTAGTGACAAGATGCAGAAATCCATCGTTGTTGCTATCGAACGTTTTGTGAAACACCCGATTTACGGTAAATTCATCAAGCGTACGACCAAACTGCACGTACATGACGAGAACAACGAATGTGGAATCGGCGACGTGGTTGAAATCCGCGAATGCCGTCCATTGTCCAAGACCAAGTCCTGGACGCTGGTTCGCGTTGTAGAGAAAGCGGTTCTGTAATACAGTAAGCCTTCTCAATACAAATAAACGGCTCAGCAGTGAGCCGTTTATTTTTTCTACCCATATTCAGGAACCGGTGTTATAATGCCGCGCCCTCGTTTATGGGGCTTTTTACGACCTAAAATTTAGGTCCCGAAGTAGTAGTTGACATTAGCGGAGCACTGAAATGATCCAAGAACAGACTATGCTGACCGTGGCCGACAACTCCGGCGCGCGTCGCGTAATGTGTATCAAGGTTCTGGGTGGCTCGCACCGTCGCTACGCAGGCGTCGGCGACATCATCAAAATTACCATCAAGGAAGCAATTCCTCGCGGTAAGGTGAAGAAAGGCGATGTGCTGAAAGCGGTAGTGGTGCGCACCAAGAAGGGTGTTCGTCGCCCGGACGGTTCTGTCATTCGCTTCGATGGTAATGCATGCGTTATTTTAAATAATAACAGCGAGCAGCCAATCGGCACGCGTATTTTTGGGCCGGTAACTCGTGAACTGCGTAATGAGAAGTTCATGAAAATTATCTCTCTGGCACCAGAAGTACTCTAAGGAGCGAATCATGGCAGCTAAAATCCGTCGTGATGACGAAGTTATCGTGTTAACCGGTAAAGATAAAGGTAAGCGCGGTAAAGTTAAGAATGTCTTGTCTTCCGGCAAGCTCATCGTTGAAGGTATCAACCTGGTTAAAAAACATCAGAAGCCGGTTCCGGCCCTGAACCAACCAGGCGGCATCGTTGAAAAAGAAGCTGCAATTCAGGTTTCTAACGTTGCGCTCTTCAATGCGGCAACCGGCAAGGCTGACCGTGTAGGCTTTAGATTCGAAGACGGCAAAAAAGTCCGTTTCTTCAAGTCTAACAGCGAAACTATCAAGTAATTTGGAGTAGTACGATGGCGAAACTGCATGATTACTACAAAGACGAAGTAGTTAAAAAACTCATGTCTGAGTTTAGCTACAATTCTGTCATGCAAGTCCCTCGGGTCGAGAAGATCACCCTGAATATGGGTGTTGGTGAAGCGATCGCTGACAAGAAACTGCTGGATAACGCAGCAGCTGACCTGACAGCAATCTCCGGTCAAAAACCGTTGATCACCAAAGCACGCAAATCTGTTGCAGGCTTCAAAATCCGTCAGGGCTATCCGATCGGCTGTAAAGTAACTCTGCGTGGCGAACGCATGTGGGAGTTCCTTGAGCGCCTGATCACCATTGCTGTACCACGTATCCGTGACTTCCGTGGCTTGTCCGCTAAGTCATTCGATGGCCGTGGTAACTACAGCATGGGTGTCCGTGAGCAGATCATCTTCCCAGAAATCGACTATGACAAAGTCGATCGCGTTCGTGGTTTGGATATTACCATTACCACTACTGCGAAATCTGATGATGAAGGCCGTGCTCTGCTGGCTGCCTTTAACTTCCCATTCCGCAAGTAAGGTAGGGTTACTAATGGCTAAGCAATCCATGAAAGCACGCGAAGTCGTTCGCGTAAAACTGGCTGACAAATACCGCGCTAAACGCGAGGAATTGAAAGCTATTATCTCTGGTGTGAACTCATCCGACGAAGAACGTTGGGATGCAGTTCTTAAGCTGCAGTCCCTGCCGCGTGATTCCAGCCCGTCTCGTCAGCGTAACCGCTGCCGTCAAACTGGTCGTCCGCACGCTTTCCTGCGGAAGTTCGGGTTGAGCCGTATTAAGGTCCGTGAAGCCGCTATGCGCGGTGAAATTCCGGGTCTTAAGAAGGCTAGCTGGTAATTGTCACCAATTGAATCACGGGAGTAAAGACAGATGAGCATGCAAGATCCGATCGCGGATATGCTGACCCGTATCCGTAACGGTCAAGCCGCGAATAAAGTTGCGGTCACCATGCCTTCCTCCAAGCTGAAATTGGCAATTGCCAACGTGCTGAAAGAAGAAGGCTATATCGAAGATTTTAAAATTGAAGGCGACACTAAGCCTGAACTGGAACTGACTCTTAAGTATTTCCAGGGCAAGGCTGTGGTAGAGAGCATTCAGCGAGTCAGCCGCCCAGGTCTGCGCATCTATAAGAAAAAAGATGAGCTGCCTAAAGTTATGGCCGGTATGGGTATTGCTGTCGTTTCTACCTCTAAAGGTGTTATGACTGATCGTGCAGCGCGCCAGGCTGGTCTTGGTGGCGAAATTATCTGCTACGTAGCCTAATTGGAGGAATAAAATGTCTCGTGTTGCTAAAGCACCGGTCGTTATTCCTGCTGGCGTAGAGGTAAAACTCAACGGTCAGGTTATTTCGATCAAAGGTAAGAACGGCGAGCTGACTCGTACTATCAACGATGCTGTTGAAGTTAATCACGCTGATAATGCTCTGACTTTCGCTCCGCGCGAAGGCTTTGCAAACGCGTGGGCCCAGGCGGGTACCACTCGTGCGTTATTAAATGCAATGGTTGTCGGTGTTACCGAAGGCTTCACTAAGAAGCTGCAGCTGGTTGGTGTAGGTTATCGTGCGGCTGTTAAAGGCGACGTGGTGAATTTAGCCCTGGGCTTCTCTCACCCTGTTGAGCATAAGCTGCCAGCGGGTATCACTGCTGAATGTCCGACTCAAACTGAAATCGTGCTGAAAGGCGCTGATAAACAGGCGATCGGCCAAGTAGCTGCTGACCTGCGTGCCTACCGTCGTCCTGAGCCATATAAAGGCAAGGGTGTTCGTTACGCCGACGAAGTCGTGCGTACCAAAGAGGCTAAGAAGAAGTAAGGTAACACTATGGATAAGAAATCTGCTCGTATCCGTCGTGCGACCCGCGCACGTCACAAGCTTAAAGAACTGGGTGCGACTCGTCTGGTGGTACATCGTACCCCGCGTCACATTTACGCACAGGTTATCGCATCAAACGGTTCAGAAGTGCTGGTAGCTGCCTCTACTGTAGAGAAAGCTATCGCTGAGCCACTGAAGTACACTGGAAACAAAGACGCCGCTGCAGCTGTGGGTAAAGCTGTTGCAGAGCGCGCGCTGGAAAAAGGCATCACCGTTGTTGCTTTTGACCGTGCTGGTTTCCAATATCATGGTCGTGTCCAGGCACTGGCAGATGCTGCCCGTGATGCTGGCCTTCAGTTCTAAGGTAGAGGTGTAAGATGGCTCACATCGAAAAACAAGCTGGCGAACTGCAGGAAAAGCTGATCGCGGTAAATCGCGTATCTAAAACCGTTAAAGGTGGTCGTATTTTCTCCTTCACTGCTCTGACAGTGGTTGGTGATGGTAACGGTCGCATTGGTTTTGGTTACGGTAAAGCGCGTGAAGTTCCAGCAGCGATCCAGAAAGCGATGGAAAAAGCCCGTCGCAACATGATTAACGTCGCGCTGAACCACGGCACCCTGCAGCACCCTGTTAAAGGCGTGCATACAGGCTCTCGTGTGTTCATGCAGCCGGCTTCCGAAGGTACCGGTATCATCGCCGGTGGTGCAATGCGCGCCGTTCTGGAAGTCGCTGGAGTGCATAACGTTCTGGCTAAAGCATATGGTTCCACCAACCCGATTAACGTGGTTCGTGCAACTATTGATGGCCTGGCGAATATGAAGTCTCCGGAAATGGTCGCTGCCAAGCGTGGTAAATCCGTTGAAGAAATTCTGGGGTAATTGACCATGGCAAAGACTATTAAAATTACACAAACCCGCAGTGCAATCGGTCGTCTGCCGAAACACAAGGCAACGCTGCTTGGCCTGGGTCTGCGTCGTATTGGCCACACCGTAGAGCGTGAGGATACTCCTGCTGTACGTGGTATGGTCAACGCGGTTTCCTACATGGTTAAAGTTGAGGAGTAAGAGATGCGTTTAAATACTCTGTCTCCAGCCGAAGGGTCTAAGCACGCTTCCAAGCGTCTGGGTCGTGGTATCGGTTCTGGTCTCGGCAAAACCGGCGGTCGTGGTCACAAAGGTCAGAACTCTCGTTCTGGCGGTGGCGTACGTCGTGGGTTCGAAGGTGGCCAGATGCCGTTGTACCGTCGTCTGCCGAAATTCGGTTTCACCTCTCGCAAAGCAATGATCACCGCAGAGATTCGTCTGTCCGATCTGGCGAAAGTTGAAGGCGACGTAGTTGACCTGAACACGCTGAAAGCAGCAAACATTATCGGTATTCAGATTGAGTTCGCGAAAGTGATCCTGTCTGGCGAGGTCACTCGTCCGGTAACTGTTAGCGGCCTGCGTGTCACCAAAGGCGCTCGTGCTGCTATCGAAGCTGCTGGCGGTAAAATCGAGGAATAAGTAGCAGATGGCAAAGCAACCGGGATTAGATTTTCAAAGTGCTAAAGGTGGGCTTGGCGAGCTGAAACGCAGACTGATGTTTGTTATCGGTGCGCTGATTGTGTTCCGCGTTGGCTCTTTTATTCCGATCCCTGGTATTGATGCCGCTGTACTTGCCAAACTGCTTGAACAACAGCGAGGCACTATCATTGAAATGTTTAACATGTTCTCTGGTGGTGCTCTCAGCCGTGCTTCTATCTTTGCATTGGGTATCATGCCGTACATTTCGGCATCGATCATTATCCAGCTGCTGACGGTGGTTCATCCAGCGTTAGCAGAGTTAAAGAAAGAAGGGGAGTCTGGTCGTCGTAAGATCAGCCAGTACACCCGCTACGGCACTCTGGTGTTGGCAATATTCCAGTCAATCGGTATTGCTACCGGTTTACCGAATATGCCTGGTATGCAAGGCCTGGTGTTAAACCCAAGCTTTGCATTCTATTTCACCGCTGTTGTGAGTCTGGTCACCGGAACTATGTTCCTTATGTGGCTTGGCGAACAGATTACTGAACGCGGTATCGGCAACGGTATCTCAATCATAATCTTCGCGGGTATCGTTGCGGGTTTACCGCCGGCCATTGGCCATACCATCGAACAAGCGCGGCAAGGCGACCTGCACTTCCTCCTGTTGCTGTTGGTTGCAGTATTAGTATTCGCAGTGACCTTCTTCGTTGTTTTTGTTGAGCGTGGCCAACGCCGCATTGTGGTAAACTACGCGAAACGTCAACAGGGTCGTCGTGTCTATGCTGCGCAGAGCACGCATTTACCGCTGAAAGTGAACATGGCAGGGGTTATCCCGGCGATCTTTGCTTCCAGTATTATTCTGTTCCCGGCGACCATCGCGTCATGGTTCGGGGGCGGTACCGGTTGGAACTGGCTGACAACAATTTCGCTGTATTTGCAGCCTGGGCAACCGCTTTATGTGTTACTCTATGCGTCTGCAATCATCTTCTTCTGTTTCTTCTATACGGCGTTGGTTTTCAACCCGCGTGAAACAGCAGATAACCTGAAGAAGTCCGGTGCATTTGTACCAGGAATTCGTCCGGGAGAACAAACGGCGAAGTATATTGATAAAGTAATGACGCGCCTGACCCTGGTTGGTGCGCTCTACATTACCTTTATCTGCCTAATCCCGGAGTTCATGCGTGATGCGATGAAAGTGCCGTTCTACTTCGGTGGGACCTCACTGCTTATTGTCGTCGTGGTCATCATGGACTTTATGGCTCAAGTGCAAACTCTGATGATGTCCAGTCAGTACGAGTCTGCATTGAAGAAAGCGAACCTGAAAGGCTACGGCCGTTAATCGTCGCTTGAGAAGTTACGGAGAGTAAAAATGAAAGTTCGTGCTTCCGTCAAGAAATTATGTCGTAACTGCAAAATCGTTAAGCGTGACGGTGTTATTCGCGTGATTTGCAGCGCCGAGCCGAAGCATAAACAGCGTCAAGGCTGATTATCTCGCATATTTTTCTTGCAAAGTTGGGTTGAGCTGGCTAGATTAGCCAGCCAATCTTTTGTATGTCTATGCGTTTCCATTTGAGTATCCTGAAAACGGGCTTTTCGGTATGGGACGCATAATCAAAATAGTAGGAGTGCATAGTGGCCCGTATAGCAGGCATTAACATTCCTGATCAGAAACATGCCGTAATCGCATTGACTTCGATTTACGGTGTCGGCAAGACTCGCTCTAAGGCCATTTGTGCCTCTGCGGGTATCGCTGAAGATGTTAAGATCAGTGAGCTGTCTGAAGAACAAATCGACACGCTGCGTGACGAAGTTGCCAAATTTGTCGTTGAAGGTGATCTGCGCCGTGAAGTGAGCATGAGCATCAAGCGTCTGATGGACCTTGGTTGCTATCGCGGTTTGCGTCATCGTCGTGGTCTTCCAGTACGCGGTCAGCGTACCAAGACCAACGCCCGTACCCGTAAGGGTCCGCGCAAACCGATCAAGAAATAATCGGGGTGATTGAATAATGGCAAAGGCACCAGTTCGTGCACGTAAGCGTGTAAGAAAACAAGTCTCTGACGGCGTGGCTCATGTCCATGCTTCTTTCAACAACACAATCGTTACTATTACCGATCGTCAGGGTAACGCTTTGGGTTGGGCAACTGCCGGTGGTTCCGGTTTCCGTGGTTCTCGCAAATCTACTCCGTTCGCAGCTCAGGTTGCAGCAGAGCGTTGCGCAGAAGCCGTGAAAGAATACGGTATCAAGAACCTGGAAGTTATGGTTAAGGGACCGGGTCCGGGTCGCGAATCTACTATTCGTGCTCTGAACGCCGCTGGTTTCCGCATCACTAATATTACTGATGTGACTCCGATCCCTCACAACGGTTGTCGTCCGCCGAAAAAACGTCGCGTATAACGCCCGTTTTTTTAGGAATGTTGGAGAAAGAAAATGGCAAGATATTTGGGTCCTAAGCTCAAGCTGAGCCGTCGTGAGGGCACGGACTTATTCCTTAAGTCTGGCGTTCGCGCGATCGATACCAAGTGTAAAATTGAACAAGCTCCTGGCCAGCACGGTGCGCGTAAACCGCGTCTGTCTGACTATGGTGTGCAGTTGCGTGAAAAGCAAAAAGTTCGCCGTACCTACGGTGTGCTGGAGCGTCAGTTCCGTAACTACTATAAAGAAGCAGCTCGTCTGAAAGGCAACACCGGTGAAAACCTGTTGACTCTGCTGGAAGGTCGTCTGGACAACGTTGTTTACCGTATGGGCTTTGGCGCTACTCGTGCAGAAGCACGTCAGCTGGTTAGCCACAAGTCAGTAATGGTAAATGGTCGTGTTGTTAACATCGCTTCTTATCAGGTAACTCCGAATGACGTAGTCAGCATCCGTGAGAAAGCCAAAAAGCAATCTCGCGTGAAGGCCGCTCTGGAGCTGGCTGAGCAGCGTGAAAAGCCAACCTGGCTGGAAGTTGATGCTGCCAAGATGGAAGGTCTGTTCAAGCGTAAGCCTGAGCGTACCGATCTGTCTGCGGACATTAACGAACACCTGATCGTCGAGCTTTACTCCAAGTAAAGCTTAGTACCAAAGAGAGGACACAATGCAGGGTTCTGTGACAGAGTTTCTAAAACCGCGCCTGGTAGATATCGAGCAAGTGAGTTCGACGCACGCCAAGGTGACCCTTGAGCCTTTAGAGCGTGGCTTTGGCCATACTCTTGGTAACGCACTGCGCCGTATTCTGCTTTCGTCTATGCCGGGTTGCGCGGTGACAGAGGTTGAGATTGATGGTGTACTACATGAGTACAGCACCAAAGAAGGCGTTCAGGAAGATATCCTGGAAATCCTGCTCAACCTGAAAGGGCTGGCGGTGAGAGTTCAAGGCAAAGATGAAGTTATTCTTACCCTGAATAAATCTGGCATTGGCCCTGTGACTGCAGCCGACATCACTCATGATGGTGATGTCGAAATCGTCAAGCCGCAGCACGTGATCTGCCACCTGACCGATGAGAACGCATCTATTAGTATGCGTATCAAAGTTCAGCGCGGTCGCGGTTATGTGCCGGCCTCTGCCCGAATTCATTCGGAAGAAGATGAGCGCCCAATCGGCCGTCTGCTGGTCGACGCCTGCTACAGCCCTGTAGAGCGTATTGCCTACAATGTTGAAGCAGCGCGTGTTGAACAGCGTACCGACCTGGACAAGCTGGTCATCGAAATGGAAACCAACGGCACAATCGATCCTGAAGAGGCGATTCGTCGTGCGGCAACCATTCTGGCTGAACAACTTGAAGCTTTCGTTGATTTACGTGATGTACGTCAGCCGGAAGTTAAAGAAGAGAAACCAGAATTCGATCCGATCTTGCTGCGCCCTGTTGACGATCTGGAATTGACTGTCCGCTCTGCTAACTGCCTTAAGGCAGAAGCTATCCACTATATCGGTGATCTGGTACAGCGTACTGAGGTTGAGCTGCTTAAAACGCCTAACCTTGGTAAAAAATCTCTTACTGAGATTAAAGACGTGCTGGCTTCCCGTGGACTGTCTCTGGGCATGCGCCTGGAAAACTGGCCACCGGCAAGCATCGCTGACGAGTAACCGGATCACAGGTTAAGGTTTTACTGAGAAGGATAAGGTCATGCGCCATCGTAAGAGTGGTCGTCAACTGAACCGCAACAGCAGCCATCGCCAGGCTATGTTCCGCAATATGGCAGGTTCACTGGTTCGTCATGAAATCATCAAGACGACCCTGCCTAAAGCGAAAGAGCTGCGTCGCGTAGTTGAGCCGCTGATTACTCTTGCCAAGACTGATAGCGTTGCTAATCGTCGTCTGGCATTCGCCCGTACTCGTGATAACGAGATCGTGGCAAAACTGTTTAATGAACTGGGTCCGCGTTTTGCGAGCCGTACAGGTGGTTACACTCGTATTCTGAAGTGTGGCTTCCGTGCTGGTGACAATGCTCCGATGGCTTACATCGAGCTGGTTGATCGCGCCGAGTCTCAAACAGGAGCTGCTGCAGAGTAATCTGCAGTAACGTAGAAAAACCGGGCTTGCCCGGTTTTTTTATATCTGCAATTTCCCTTTCCGCACGATTCCGTCGTATTCTTGATTTATTTCTGGCCTGATGTTGAACGCTTATGTGGCTACTCGATCAATGGGCTGAACGCCATATTGTTGACTCTCAGCGTAAAGGTGAGTTCGATGCACTACCGGGTGCCGGGCGTCCGCTCGTGCTTGATGACGATTCCCATATTCCGGCAGAATTGCGCACAGCTTTTCGCCTTTTAAAAAATGCCGGTTGTCTGCCGCCCGAACTTCAGCAGCGTAAAGATGCCATCGAGCTTAACGACCTGCTCAGAACCATCGATCAGGCGCATCCGGATTACCCGGCTATCAGCAAAAAATTAATGCTGCTTGAATTAAAGCTACGCCAGGCTGGTTTAAGCACGGATTTCCTGCACGGGGAATATGCCGACGCGTTGCTTCATAAAGTAGAGGAATAGTTGATGTATCGTATTGGAGAACTGGCGAGGCTTGCTGATGTCACACCTGATACCATCCGTTATTACGAAAAGCAGCAAATGATGGAGCATGAGGTAAGGACCGAGGGCGGTTTCCGGCTCTACGGTGAAACCGATCTTCAGCGCCTTAAGTTTATCCGCTATGCCAAGCAGCTAGGCTTTACGCTTGAAACCATCCGTGAGTTGCTATCGATCCGCATCGATCCTGAGCATCACACCTGTCAGGAGTCGAAGGGCATTGTACAAAGCCGCCTGAAAGAGGTTGAGGCAAAAATCAGCGAGCTGGAACATATGCGTAAATCGTTACAGCGGCTCAATGATACGTGCTGCGGCAGCGCGCACAGCAGCGTTTATTGCTCAATACTCGAAGCGCTGGAGCAGGGCGCAAGCCGGAGAAAATAGCTGTTGCTGTATGTTTAGCGCAGGCATAGAATCTCGTCGTTATTTTAATCATCCTGGAGTTTTTATGAGCCGCTATCAGCACAAGAAAGGGGTTATCAAAGATAACGCCATCGAGGCTTTATTGCACGACCCGCTATTTCGTCAGAGAGTTGAACAGAATAAGAAAGGGAAAGGAAGCTATCAGCGTAATGCAAAACATGGTAAGCGTGGTAGCTGGGAGGCCAGTGGCAAACAGGCAGAGTGCTTTTTTACCACTGGCCTTCCGCTTTTAACGAGCAGAATCAAATGCGTTCATTCTGCTGTTTAAGCAGATCGCGAATCTCACTCAGCAATACTTCTTCTTTGGTGGGAGCAGGCGCTTCCTTCGGCTCTTCTTTCTTCTTACGGTTAAGTCTGTTGATCAGTTTTATCGCCATGAAAATAGCGAAGGCGACAATCAGAAAATCAAACACGTTCTGAATGAAAACGCCGTAATGCATCACTACCGCCGGCACATCACCTACCGCCGGACGTAACGTCAGCGCGAACTGTTTAAAATCAATTCCACCAATCAGCAGCCCGAGCGGCGGCATAATAATATCCGCAACCAGAGACGACACGATTTTCCCGAATGCGGCACCAATAATGACACCTACCGCCAAATCAACAACGTTGCCGCGCATTGCGAACTCGCGGAACTCTTTTAACATACTCATTTTTATCTCCTTGAACCGGCTGACGTTAACAAGTCTAACAAATGATCCTCTGTTTTCCATTAATTGACGAATAAGACCTCATAACTAATGCCTTAATTTAAAAGTGGTTTTAAGAAATGGTACTAAAAAGAGCGGCATAATTGCCGCCCCTTTTTGATCAGAGGAAGAAGGGGCTTGGCTGGAACAGACGTTCAACATCGCTGACAAATTTCTTGTCTGTCAGGAACATAATCACATGATCGCCTTGCTCAATACGCAAATTGTCATTAGCAATCATGACATCGTTACCACGAACTACCGCGCCAATGATGGTGCCCGGCGGTAGTTTAATCTCATCAATCACGCGGCCAACAACCCTGGAGGTGCTTTCATCGCCGTGCGCCACGGCTTCGATAGCTTCCGCAACGCCACGACGCAAAGAAGAAACGCTGACGATATCAGCTTTACGCACATGGCTTAAAAGAGCCGAGATCGTAGCCTGCTGAGGTGAAATGGCGATATCAATCACGCTGCCCTGAACCAGATCGACATAAGCGCGACGCTGAATCAGCACCATCACTTTCTTGGCGCCCATCCGCTTTGCCAGCATCGCAGACATGATGTTCGCTTCATCATCATTGGTAACGGCTATAAACAGATCGACCTGCTCAATATGCTCTTCGGCCAGCAGTTCCTGATCGGAAGCATCGCCATAGAAGACGATAGTATTTTGCAGCATCTCGGCCAGCTCTGCCGCACGCTGCGGATCGCGTTCGATAAGCTTAACGCTGTAGTCTTTTTCAAGCCGCTGCGCCAGACCCGCGCCGATGTTGCCGCCGCCGACCAGCATGATTCGCTTGTAGGGCTTCTCTAATCTTTGCAGCTCGCTCATTACCGCACGAATATTTTGCGATGCCGCAATAAAAAATACTTCGTCGCCTGCCTCCACGATGGTTGAACCTTGTGGCCGGATCGGGTGGTCATGGCGGAAGATCGCAGCAACGCGTGTTTCAATGTGCGGCATATGTTCACGCATAGTCGACAGCGCGTTACCCACCAGCGGCCCGCCGTAATAGGCTTTAACGACGGCCAGGCTGACTTTACCCTCGGCGAAATTCACGACCTGCAGCGCGCCGGGATATTCAATCAGGCGATAGATGTTATCGATAACCAGCTGTTCAGGCGCGATAAGATGATCTATTGGTACCGCTTCGGCATTGAACAGACGCTCTGCGTCGCGCACATAATCCGGCGCGCGGATACGCGCTATACGGTTCGGCGTATTAAACAGCGAATACGCGACCTGGCAGGCGATCATGTTAGTTTCATCGGAGCTGGTGACGGCTACCAGCATATCGGCATCATCTGCCCCGGCTTCGCGCAAAACGCGAGGATGAGAGCCGTGGCCCTGAACAACGCGAAGGTCAAATTTATCCTGCAGGCTGCGCAGGCGGTCCTGATTCGTATCCACAACGGTAATATCGTTGTTTTCACCCACCAGGTTTTCGGCCAGGGTACCGCCAACCTGGCCGGCGCCCAGAATGATTATTTTCATTGTTTATAGCTTCATTGATGATGAAACTGACGACTCAGGAAGAGATGAGTCAGTTTTTAATAAGCTTAGCGTAAAAGAAGCCGTCGCCTTCCCGCTCCGCAGGCAAATTTTGTATGCCAGGCTGTTCCGGCGTGCCTGTTACCACAAGTTTTGCTTCCGGATGACGCGTAAGGAAGGCGGCGATCTGCTGGCTGTTCTCTTCGGGTAAAATGGAGCAGGTTGCATAAAGCAGCGTGCCGCCTGGTTTCAGATGCGGCCAGATAGCTTCCAGAATCTCTTTCTGCAGCTCTGCCAGTTCGGCGATATCTCTGTCACGACGCAGCCATTTAATATCCGGATGACGGCGGATGACGCCGGTAGCTGAGCATGGCGCATCCAGCAAAATCCGATCGAACTGCTGCTCGCCGCACCATTGAGAAGGGAAACGGCCATCGCCTTCTTTCACTTCTGCACTCATGCCGAGGCGCTGAAGATTTTCGCCTACGCGTTTAAGACGCTGCGGATCGACATCTACCGCCATGACCTTAGCGCCAGGGGCGGCTTCGAGAATATGCGTCGTTTTCCCGCCGGGAGCGGCGCATAAATCGAGGATCGTTTCGCCATCCTGCGGATCCAGCAGATCGACGCAACCCTGAGCGGAAGCATCCTGCACGGTGACCCAGCCCTTATCGAAGCCCGGTAAAGCATAGACCGGAGCCGGCGTATCCAGGCATACGGCATCGCGATAGCACGAATGAGGACGCCCTTCCAGCCCGGTTTCTTCTAATAGCCTGAGCCACTCATCACGCGAATGATGCTGGCGGTTTACTCGCAGCCACATCGGCGGACGCAGGTTATTTGCCTCAAGGATACTTTGCCACTGGTCCGGGTAAGCTTTCCTGATGCGTTGTATCAGCCAGGCGGGATGAAGAAAACGGCTTTCATGATTTGCCGCTTCGGCCATCAGCTCTTCCTGCTGACGCTGGAACTGACGCAGGACGCCGTTAATCAGCCCTTTCAGCGACTGGCGCTTGATAGCAACGGCGCCTTCAACCGTTTCCGCTAATGCTGCATGGGGAGGAATGCGGGTATAAAGCAGCTGATAAAAACCTACCATGATCAAATAGTGGATGGTGCGCTGTTTGCCGGTCATCGGACGGGACATCAGCTTGCTCACCAGCCATTCAAGCTGCGGTAACGTGCGTAACACGCCAAAGCACAGCTCCTGAAGTAGGGCTTTATCTTTATCAGAGACCTTTTGTTGCATCAAAGGCAACGCACTGCTGAGCGATTGCCCTTTTTCGACAACCTGCTCAATAGTCTGGGCTGCCAGACTGCGAAGATTTAAGGATTTTTTCATAGCCACGCTCTGTTTTTCGGCGCTTAAAAACAAAAATGCCCAGGAATTTTCCCGGGCGTAAGATATTTGCTGTCTCAGGCGAGAAGGGCGCCCGGCTCGAACCATTCACGGCGGGAGTTCAACAGATCCTGCGCTTGCATCGCTTTTTTGCCCGCAGGCTGCAGCTCTTCAAGCGCTAAAATGCCGTCTGCGGTCGCGACCTGAATACCTTCTTTACCGGCTTCGAGGACAGTGCCTGGCTTAGCGCCGTGCTGCTTATTGATAGCGGTGGCGCGCCAGACTTTGATCGGCCGATCGTCAACTTCAAACCAGCTCATCGGCCACGGGTTAAACGCGCGAATACAGCGCTCAAGCTGGGCGGCCGAAAGCGACCAGTCAAGGCGAGCTTCTTCTTTGCTCAGTTTTTCGGCGTAGGTCACCAGGGCTTCGTCCTGAACTTCCGGTAAAGCCGTGCCCGACGCAAGCTGGCTTAACGTTTCCAGCAAACCCTGAGGGCCCAGATCGGCAAGCTTGTCATAAAGGGTTGCGCTGGTGTCTTGCGGACCGATATCGCAGGCCAGCTTATAAAGCATATCGCCCGTATCGAGGCCCACATCCATTTGCATAATGGTAACGCCCGTTTGCGCATCGCCCGCCCATAAGGAACGTTGAATCGGCGCAGCGCCACGCCAGCGTGGAAGCAACGAGCCATGTACGTTAATACAGCCGAGGCGCGGCATAGCAAGCACCGCTTTTGGCAGAATCAGCCCATAGGCGACAACGACCATAACATCCGCATTTAAATCGGCAACCAGCTGCTGATTTTCTTCCGGGCGCAAGGAGGCGGGTTGAAAGACGGGGATCTCTTTTTCACAGGCCAGGACTTTTACCGGACCCGGCATCAGCTTCTTGCCGCGGCCTGCCGGACGATCGGGTTGTGTGAATACGCCGACTACCTGATGTCCGGAAGACAACAGCGCGTCAAGATGACGCGCTGCAAAATCGGGAGTGCCGGCGAAAATAATACGCAGTGAATCTGTCACCTTGAGTTCTGTCCTTAAGCTTTCGCTTTCAAACGGTCGAGTTTTTCAACTTTCTGACGAATACGCTGTTGTTTCAGTGGCGACAGATAATCGATAAACAGTTTACCGACCAGATGATCCATTTCATGCTGAATGCAGATGGCCAGCAGGCCATCCGCTTCAAGTTCATAAGCCTTACCTTCACGATCCAGGGCGCGAATCTTCACTTTCTCGGCGCGTGGCACCAGAGCGCGCTGTTCCGGAATAGACAGGCAGCCTTCTTCGATACCGGTCTCGCCGCTTTTTTCCAGCAGTTCCGGGTTGATTAACACCAGCTGCTCGTCGCGATTTTCGGAAACATCGATCACGATAATGCGCTGATGAATATCGACCTGGGTCGCCGCAAGGCCGATACCCTCTTCGTCATACATCGTGTCGAACATATCATCAACGATACGTTGGATTTCCGCATTCACTTCTTTGACCGGCGTTGCGACTTTGCGAAGGCGCTCGTCCGGAATATGTAACACTTGCAAAACTGCCATAAATATCCAGAGCTGTATTCAGTAGTAGAAAGGTTTCTTCTCTCTATTCTAGACATTTCCCCGGCTGATTGACAGCATCAGTGGCCAATCGCAAGGATTGCTTTTACTGCCTGTGGCAGGGGGAAACTGTGTTGCCAACGGAGATTTGGTTGCGTCTGATGGCGGTTAATAGCCTGAGCGGCGACAGGATGCTCGAAACAGCGCATTTACTGGCTTCAGGTTCTGATTGCAGTCCCGCATCGCTTGCCAGAGCCGGTTTGTCCTCCCGGCAGATTGCACAGTTTACTGCTTTTAGCGAGCGAGAACGGGACGCGGCTTACCTCTGGCTTGCACAACCGGACCATCATCTTCTGACGGTGAATAGTCCGAAGTACCCGCAGCAGCTCCGTTCTATAGATTGTTTCCCGGCCGCGTTATTCGTGGCCGGTGATATTGACCTGCTCGCCAGCAGCCAGTTAGCCGTGGTCGGCAGTCGTAATCTCTCCTTTTATGGTGAAAGATGGTGCCGTATCTTCTGCGAATCGCTGGCGGCTGAAGGGCTGACAATAACCAGCGGTCTGGCGTTGGGCATTGATGCTGTCGCGCACCGTGCAGCATTACAGGTTCAGGGCAAAACCGTCGCTGTATTAGGAAATGGTCTTGCGGATATTTATCCCAGGCGTCATAAACAGCTTGCTCATCATATTCTGGAGAATGGCGGGGCTATTGTTTCAGAATTCCCTCTGAAAACGCCCCCATGGCCGGGCAATTTTCCACGGCGTAATCGCATCATAAGCGGCCTTAGCCGGGGCGTGTTTGTTGTCGAAGCCTCTGAACGAAGCGGCTCACTGGTCACCGCCAGATATGCTGTTGAACAGGGAAGAGAAGTCTTCGCCCTGCCGGGAGCTGCCGGAAGTCCGGGCAGCGAAGGCCCGCACTGGCTGATAAAACAAGGCGCTACGCTGGTAAGCCGTCCGTCAAACATTCTTGAGTACCTGGCATGCGAACTGCAATGGCTCTCCCTGCCGCGCAAATCCTCAATATATTCACGCGATGAAGGGGAACACACATTGCCATTTCCTGAGCTGTTGGCTAACGTAGGAGATGAGGTTACACCTGTTGACGTCGTCGCTGAACGTGCCGGCCAACCTGTGCCAGAGACGGTAGCCCAGCTGCTCGAACTGGAGTTAGCAGGATGGATCGCAGCTGTACCCGGCGGCTATGTCCGATTGAGGAGGGCATGCCATGTTCGACGTACTAATGTACTTATTTGAAACCTACATCCATAACGAAGCGGAAGTGCACGTTGATCAGGATAAATTGACGCGCGATCTTACCGATGCCGGTTTTGATCGCGAAGACATTTATAACGCGTTGGTATGGCTGGAAAAGCTGGCTGACTATCAGGACGGGCTTACCGAGCCGATGCAGTTAGCTGCCGATCCGCTTTCCATGCGCATCTATACGGAAGAAGAAAGCCTGCGTCTGGATGCCTGCTGCCGGGGATTCTTACTCTTCCTTGAGCAGATTCAGGTGCTGAACCTCGAAACCCGTGAAATGGTGATTGAGCGCGTGCTGGCGCTTGATACCGCCGAGTTTGAGCTGGAAGACTTAAAATGGGTGGTATTGATGGTGCTGTTCAATCTCCCGGGCTGCGAAAACGCCTATCAACAAATGGAAGAATTACTCTTCGAAGTAAATGAAGGTATGCTGCATTAAAATTTTGCGCGGCATGAGATGTTATGACCAAATCAGCACTCTTCACGGTGCCTAAAAATGAACCCTGCCCCCAATGTGGGGCAGAGTTAGTCATTCGTTCCGGTAAAAACGGTCCTTTTCTTGGCTGTTCACATTACCCGGAATGCGATTATGTGCGTCCGTTAAAAGGCCAGTCGGACGGGCATATCGTCAAAGTGCTTGAAGGGCAGCAGTGTCCAGAATGTCAGGCGACGCTGGTGCTGCGGCAGGGGCGATTCGGTATGTTTATCGGCTGCAGTAACTATCCCGAGTGCGAACATACGGAAGTCATTGATAAGCCAAATGCAACGGCTATAACTTGTCCGCAGTGTCAGCAGGGCGAGTTGGTTCAGCGCCGGTCGCGGTATGGCAAAACATTCTGGTCATGCGATCGCTACCCTGATTGCCAGTTCGTCATTAATTTCAAACCCATCGCAGGAGTTTGTCCTGCATGTCGCTATCCGTTATTAATTGAAAAGAAAACGGCGCAAGGGATTAAATGTCTGTGCGCCAGTAAACAATGTGGAAAGCCGGTCGCGGCGGAATAAGATTGTGAACAATAGCCTGCAGCAAGGGCAGCTTGCGGAGATCGTGGCTGCCCTGAAAAATAACAAAGTCATCGCCTATCCAACCGAAGCTGTTTTTGGCGTCGGTTGCAATCCCGATAGCGAGCTTGCGGTTTCCCGTTTGCTCGCGCTAAAACAGCGCCCGGTAGATAAAGGTCTGATCCTGATCGCGGCAAGTTTTGCACAACTTAAACCTTATATTGATGAGCATGCCTTAACTGTGGCTCAGCGTGAGGCGGTATTTTCCCGCTGGCCTGGTCCGGTAACCTTTGTCTTTCCGGCCCTGCCTTCCACGCCTCGCTGGTTAACCGGGCGCTTTGACTCTCTGGCCGTCAGGGTTACGGATCATCCGCTGGTAAAAGCGCTCTGCCAGGAATATGGCAAACCGCTGGTTTCAACGAGCGCAAACCTGTCTGGTTTACCTCCGTGCCGCACCGCAGAAGAAGTGCTCCAGCAGTTTGGCGATGATTTCCCGGTAATGCATGGAGAAACCGGCGGTCGCCAGAATCCTTCTGAAATTCGCGATGCCTTAACCGGCGAGCTCTTCCGCCAGGGGTAAATAATGGAAACTTTCGCCGTTTTCGGTAATCCGATCCAACACAGTAAATCGCCGCAGATACATAAGCTGTTTGCTGAGCAACTTAATATTGATCATCCTTACGGTCGCATCCTTGCCCCCGTGGAGGCGTTCCCGGCATCCCTGGAGTCGTTCTTTAACGCTGGCGGCAAAGGGGCAAATATCACCATGCCGTTTAAAGAGCAGGCGTTTGCCCGCGCGGATGAGCTGACTGAACGCGCCGCCCTGGCAGGCGCGGTGAATACTTTGAAGCGTCTGGAAGATGGCCGCCTGCTGGGTGACAACACTGACGGCATCGGTTTACTTAGCGATCTGGAACGTTTGTCGCTGATAAAACCGGGCGATCGTATTCTGCTGTCGGGCGCTGGCGGGGCGGCCAGAGGCGTATTGCTTCCTCTTCTGTCCCTTGACTGCGCGGTGACTATTACCAACCGCACTTTTACGCGGGCAGCAGAGCTGGCAAAACTGTTTAGCCATACCGGTAGCGTGCAGGCGGTTGAGCAGCAGAGGCTGGAGGGGCATGAATTTGATTTAATCATTAACGCAACTTCCAGCGGCGTTAACGGTGATATTCCCTCGCTTCCTGCGTCCTTGCTGTCGCATAACGTAGGCTGCTACGACATGTTCTATCAGTCAGGGCTTACTCCCTTCCTGAGCTGGAGCGCGCAGCACGGCGTTCAGCAGTATGCCGACGGGCTGGGAATGCTGGTGGGCCAGGCGGCGCATGCTTTCCTGCTATGGCATGGGGTGCTGCCAGATATTGCGCCGGTAATCGAAAAGCTTCAGCAGGAAATGGCAGCGTGAACCAGGCGATCCAGTTTCCCGATCGCGAAGCCTGGAGTGAGCGGCATAATGCGATTTGCTTCCCGGCGATCGTCAACGGCTTCCAGCTAACGTGCGCAATCTCAGGGGAGAGCGTCGCCAGCCGTTATGGTGGCGACGGCTGTCAGGAATGGCTTATGCTGTTCCGGACCCATCGATGGGATCTGGAAGAAGAAGTACAACTTCTGATCCTCAATGAGCAAGACGACGATCAGGGCTGGTACTGGTTATCCTGAGCCAGGTATTCATCTTTCCAGCGCACATAGTTATTCGCGGAGTATTTAAGTCCTTCAAGCTCCGCCTCTTTCAATGGACGAACCTGCTTCGCTGGGCTTCCCAGATATAAATAGCCGCTTTCCAGACGTTTGTTCGGCGAAACCAGGCTACCCGCTCCGATCATGACATCGTCTTCTACTACCACGCCATCCAGCAAAATTGATCCCATCCCAACCAGCACACGGTTTCCTATAGTGCAGCCGTGAAGCATAACCTTATGTCCGATGGTGACGTCCTCGCCTACGATGAGCGGATTACCTTCCGGGTTATAGGAAGATTTATGGGTAACGTGCAGAACACAGCCATCCTGAATATTGGTTCGCGCGCCAATAGCCACATAGTTCACGTCGCCGCGAATCGCCACTAACGGCCAGATACTGACATCGTCGGCCAGACGGACGTCGCCAATCACCACACTGGAAGGATCCAACATCACGCGTTGGCCTGTTGCAGGAAACATTTTCTGAAAGGGACGTAATACAGCAGTCATAACAACCTCTGAGAATTCATTGCGTAGATAAACTCTGGCTGCTTTTTTGACCATTAGCAAGGGGGTAAAACGCTATAAAGAGAGCGGATCGGGCAAGATCTCATCGAAAAGGGTGAAAACTAAACACTTAAAAGAAAAGATCGAAAAAAGACTTGTGCAATAAATCGGGATCCCTATAATGCGCCTCCATCGACACGGAACATGTGAACAACATCACAGAGTAACGGCGGCGATGAGAGTTAAAAAATCCTGAAAGTGAGGGTTGACTCTGAAAGAGGAAAGCGTAATATACGCCACCTCGCAACAGCAGGCGAAGCCGCTCGTTGCACCGCTCTTTAACAATTTATCAGACAATCTGTGTGGGCACTCGCAGGATTGATATCTCAGCATCTGCGGATGCAAAAAAATATCAAGCCTTAAAGTGACCAGACAGTAATTCATTATGAATTATGTGAATGTAATCTTTGAGCACCGCTTACAGATGTAAGCAAATCAAGCTTTTAATTGAAGAGTTTGATCATGGCTCAGATTGAACGCTGGCGGCAGGCCTAACACATGCAAGTCGGGCGGCAGCGGAAAGTAGCTTGCTACTTTGCCGGCGAGCGGCGGACGGGTGAGTAATGTCTGGGAAACTGCCTGATGGCGGGGGATAACCACTGGAAACGGTGGCTAATACCGCATAACGTCGCAAGACCAAAGAGGGGGACCTTCGGGCCTCTTGCCATCAGATGTGCCCAGATGGGATTAGCCAGTTGGTGAGGTAACGGCTCACCAAAGCGACGATCCCTAGCTGGTCTGAGAGGATGACCAGCCACACTGGAACTGAGACACGGTCCAGACTCCTACGGGAGGCAGCAGTGGGGAATATTGCACAATGGGCGCAAGCCTGATGCAGCCATGCCGCGTGTATGAAGAAGGCCTTCGGGTTGTAAAGTACTTTCAGCGGGGAGGAAGGCGGTGCGGTTAATAACCGCGCCGATTGACGTTACCCGCAGAAGAAGCACCGGCTAACTCCGTGCCAGCAGCCGCGGTAATACGGAGGGTGCAAGCGTTAATCGGAATTACTGGGCGTAAAGCGCACGCAGGCGGTCTGTCAAGTCGGATGTGAAATCCCCGGGCTCAACCCGGGAACTGCATCCGAAACTGGCAGGCTAGAGTCTTGTAGAGGGGGGTAGAATTCCAGGTGTAGCGGTGAAATGCGTAGAGATCTGGAGGAATACCGGTGGCGAAGGCGGCCCCCTGGACAAAGACTGACGCTCAGGTGCGAAAGCGTGGGGAGCAAACAGGATTAGATACCCTGGTAGTCCACGCCGTAAACGATGTCGACTTGGAGGTTGTGCCCTTGAGGCGTGGCTTCCGGAGCTAACGCGTTAAGTCGACCGCCTGGGGAGTACGGCCGCAAGGTTAAAACTCAAATGAATTGACGGGGGCCCGCACAAGCGGTGGAGCATGTGGTTTAATTCGATGCAACGCGAAGAACCTTACCTACTCTTGACATCCAGAGAACTTGCCAGAGATGGCTTGGTGCCTTCGGGAACTCTGAGACAGGTGCTGCATGGCTGTCGTCAGCTCGTGTTGTGAAATGTTGGGTTAAGTCCCGCAACGAGCGCAACCCTTATCCTTTGTTGCCAGCGAGTAATGTCGGGAACTCAAAGGAGACTGCCAGTGATAAACTGGAGGAAGGTGGGGATGACGTCAAGTCATCATGGCCCTTACGAGTAGGGCTACACACGTGCTACAATGGCGCATACAAAGAGAAGCGACCTCGCGAGAGCAAGCGGACCTCATAAAGTGCGTCGTAGTCCGGATCGGAGTCTGCAACTCGACTCCGTGAAGTCGGAATCGCTAGTAATCGTGGATCAGAATGCCACGGTGAATACGTTCCCGGGCCTTGTACACACCGCCCGTCACACCATGGGAGTGGGTTGCAAAAGAAGTAGGTAGCTTAACCTCCGGGAGGGCGCTTACCACTTTGTGATTCATGACTGGGGTGAAGTCGTAACAAGGTAACCGTAGGGGAACCTGCGGTTGGATCACCTCCTTACCTGAAAGATACGTTCCGCGCAGTGTCCACACAGATTGTCTGATAGAAGTAAAGAAGCAAGGCGTCTTGCGAGTGAGACTTCAGTGTCCCCTTCGTCTAGAGGCCCAGGACACCGCCCTTTCACGGCGGTAACAGGGGTTCGAATCCCCTAGGGGACGCCACTTGCTTGGTGACAGGTGAAAGGTGTCGCTAAAAAATATCTTAAAACTGACTTTTACAGTCGGCTTTAAGATATTGCTCTTTAAAAATCCGGAACAAGCTGAAAATTGAAATGACATGTCGTCTCATTCTTCCGTAATAAAGAATGAGAATACGATATGTCCGAGTCTCTCAACTTTTCACAACAGACGGGTGTGTCTCACGAGACACCTTCGGGTTGTGAGGTTAAGCGACCAAGCGTACACGGTGGATGCCCTGGCAGTCAGAGGCGATGAAGGACGTGCTAATCTGCGATAAGCGCCGGTAAGGTGATATGAACCGTTATACCCGGCGATTTCCGAATGGGGAAACCCAGTGCAATCCGTTGCACTATCGTTAAGTGAATACATAGCTTAACGAAGCGAACCGGGGGAACTGAAACATCTAAGTACCCCGAGGAAAAGAAATCAACCGAGATTCCCCCAGTAGCGGCGAGCGAACGGGGAACAGCCCAGAACCAGCATCAGTCTGTGTGTCAGTGGAAGCGTCTGGAAAGGCGCAGGGTACAGGGTGATACTCCCGTACACAAAGACACACTTGCTGTGAGTTCGACGAGTAGGGCGGGACACGTGGTATCCTGTCTGAATATGGGGGGACCATCCTCCAAGGCTAAATACTCCTGACTGACCGATAGTGAACCAGTACCGTGAGGGAAAGGCGAAAAGAACCCCGGCGAGGGGAGTGAAACAGAACCTGAAACCGTGTACGTACAAGCAGTGGGAGCCTCTTTATGGGGTAACTGCGTACCTTTTGTATAATGGGTCAGCGACTTATATTCTGTAGCAAGGTTAACCGTATAGGGGAGCCGCAGGGAAACCGAGTCTTAACTGGGCGTTAAGTTGCAGGGTATAGACCCGAAACCCGGTGATCTAGCCATGGGCAGGTTGAAGGTTGGGTAACACTAACTGGAGGACCGAACCGACTAATGTTGAAAAATTAGCGGATGACCTGTGGCTGGGGGTGAAAGGCCAATCAAACCGGGAGATAGCTGGTTCTCCCCGAAAGCTATTTAGGTAGCGCCTCGTGAACTCATCTCCGGGGGTAGAGCACTGTTTCGGCTAGGGGGCCATCCCGGCTTACCAACCCGATGCAAACTGCGAATACCGGAGAATGTTATCACGGGAGACACACGGCGGGTGCTAACGTCCGTCGTGAAGAGGGAAACAACCCAGACCGCCAGCTAAGGTCCCAAAGTCATGGTTAAGTGGGAAACGATGTGGGAAGGCACAGACAGCCAGGATGTTGGCTTAGAAGCAGCCATCATTTAAAGAAAGCGTAATAGCTCACTGGTCGAGTCGGCCTGCGCGGAAGATGTAACGGGGCTAAACCATGCACCGAAGCTGCGGCAGCGACGCGTATGCGTTGTTGGGTAGGGGAGCGTTCTGTAAGCCGTCGAAGGTGGCCTGTGAGGGCTGCTGGAGGTATCAGAAGTGCGAATGCTGACATAAGTAACGATAAAGCGGGTGAAAAGCCCGCTCGCCGGAAGACCAAGGGTTCCTGTCCAACGTTAATCGGGGCAGGGTGAGTCGACCCCTAAGGCGAGGCCGAAAGGCGTAGTCGATGGGAAACAGGTTAATATTCCTGTACTCGGTGTCACTGCGAAGGGGGGACGGAGAAGGCTATGTTGGCCGGGCGACGGTTGTCCCGGTTTAAGCGTGAAGGTGTGAAGACCAGGCAAATCCGGTCTTCTTTAACACTGAGGCGTGATGACGAGGCACCACGGTGCTGAAGTGACAAATGCCACACTTCCAGGAAAAGCCTCTAAGCTCCAGGTGACACAGAATCGTACCCCAAACCGACACAGGTGGTCAGGTAGAGAATACCAAGGCGCTTGAGAGAACTCGGGTGAAGGAACTAGGCAAAATGGTGCCGTAACTTCGGGAGAAGGCACGCTGGCGCGTAGGTGAAGCGGTTTACCCGTGGAGCTGAAGCCAGTCGAAGATACCAGCTGGCTGCAACTGTTTATTAAAAACACAGCACTGTGCAAACACGAAAGTGGACGTATACGGTGTGACGCCTGCCCGGTGCCGGAAGGTTAATTGATGGGGTTAAGCGCAAGCTGAAGCTCCTGATCGAAGCCCCGGTAAACGGCGGCCGTAACTATAACGGTCCTAAGGTAGCGAAATTCCTTGTCGGGTAAGTTCCGACCTGCACGAATGGCGTAATGATGGCCAGGCTGTCTCCACCCGAGACTCAGTGAAATTGAAATCGCTGTGAAGATGCAGTGTACCCGCGGCAAGACGGAAAGACCCCGTGAACCTTTACTACAGCTTGACACTGAACACTGGTCCTTGATGTGCAGGATAGGTGGGAGGCTTTGAAGCGCGGACGCCAGTCTGCGTGGAGCCATCCTTGAAATACCACCCTTTAATGGCTGGTGTTCTAACGTGGACCCGTAATCCGGGTTGCGGACAGTGTCTGGTGGGTAGTTTGACTGGGGCGGTCTCCTCCTAAAGCGTAACGGAGGAGCACGAAGGTCAGCTAATCACGGTCGGACATCGTGAGGTTAGTGCAAAGGCATAAGCTGGCTTGACTGCGAGAGTGACGGCTCGAGCAGGTGCGAAAGCAGGTCTTAGTGATCCGGTGGTTCTGCATGGAAGGGCCATCGCTCAACGGATAAAAGGTACTCCGGGGATAACAGGCTGATACCGCCCAAGAGTTCATATCGACGGCGGTGTTTGGCACCTCGATGTCGGCTCATCACATCCTGGGGCTGAAGTAGGTCCCAAGGGTATGGCTGTTCGCCATTTAAAGTGGTACGCGAGCTGGGTTTAGAACGTCGTGAGACAGTTCGGTCCCTATCTGCCGTGGGCGCTGGAGAATTGAGGGGGGCTGCTCCTAGTACGAGAGGACCGGAGTGGACGCATCACTGGTGTTCGGGTTGTCATGCCAATGGCACTGCCCGGTAGCTAAATGCGGAAGAGATAAGCGCTGAAAGCATCTAAGCGCGAAACTTGCCCCGAGATGAATTCTCCCTGACCCTTCAAGGGTCCTGAAGGAACGTTGAAGACGACGACGTTGATAGGCTGGGTGTGTAAGTGCAGCGATGCATTGAGCTAACCAGTACTAATGATCCGTGAGGCTTAACCTTACAACACCGAAGGTGTTTTGGTGCGAGACGATTTAATTTTCAGCGATGTTCAGGATTGACGCTGAGGGTCACGTGTTTAAGGTGACGGTCAGCGGTACAGAATATGCCTGGCGGCAACAGCGCGGTGGTCCCACCTGACCCCATGCCGAACTCAGAAGTGAAACGCCGTAGCGCCGATGGTAGTGTGGGGTCTCTCCATGCGAGAGTAGGGAACTGCCAGGCTCTAAATTAGCAGTAACGGTAGTAATACGAGGCAAAACGTTGCGAAGCAACGGCCCGTAGGGTGAACAAAGTTCATCAACTGCCATGCTGCAGATTAGTAAAGTTTGCTTTTAAAGCAGGCGGTTATAAGAATTAGCGTGCTGATATGGCTCAGTTGGTAGAGCGCACCCTTGGTAAGGGTGAGGTCCCCAGTTCGACTCTGGGTATCAGCACCAGTTTTTAAGTTAAAGTTCGACAATTTAATAAAGAATTTGCCTGGCGGCAACAGCGCGGTGGTCCCACCTGACCCCATGCCGAACTCAGAAGTGAAACGCCGTAGCGCCGATGGTAGTGTGGGGTCTCCCCATGCGAGAGTAGGGAACTGCCAGGCTCCAAATAAACAAAAAGGCCATCCGCAAGGATGGCCTTTTTGTTTTGCTTCATCATCAGAATATATCAATGGATAACCTGCGACAGGAAGGCGCGCGTACGCTCTGACGTCGGATGGGCAAAGAACTCATCCGGCGGAGCCTGTTCAACAATCTCACCGCGGTCCATAAAGATCACCCTGTCTGCGACCGTCCTGGCGAAGCCCATCTCATGCGTTACGCACAGCATTGTCATCCCTGACTGTGCAAGACCAATCATGGTATCCAGCACTTCCTTGACCATTTCTGGATCGAGCGCCGAAGTGGGTTCATCAAACAGCATTATCCTGGGCTTCATACACAGCGAACGGGCGATCGCCACGCGCTGCTGCTGTCCGCCGGAGATTTGGCCGGGAAACTTATGGGCATGCTCTGCGATGCGTACCCGCTCCAGATAGTGCATGCCAAGCTCTTCGGCCTCTCTCTTCGGCATCTTTTTCACCCAGATCGGCGCCAGCGTGCAGTTCTGCAGCACGGTCAGATGAGGGAAAAGGTTAAAGTGCTGGAAAACCATCCCTACCTCAGTGCGCACTTTCTCAATATTGCGCAAATCATCATTCAGCTCCGTTCCGTCGACAACGATACGCCCTTTCTGATGCTCTTCGAGATGGTTAATACAGCGGATGGTGGTTGATTTGCCCGAGCCCGACGGGCCGCAAAGCACGATACGTTCTCCCTGCTTAACCTTCAGGTTTATGTCCTTCAAAACATGAAACTGTCCGAACCATTTATTCACGTTCTCAAGCAGGATCATCGCTTCAGCAGGTTGTATGATAGTTTGGCTCATTGTTATCCTCAGTGCGGTGCTCGCCCGGTGTTAAAGCGCTTTTCCAGGTGCTGGCTGTAGCGCGACATGCTGAAACAGAAAGCCCAATAGATCAGGGCGGCAAAAACGTAACCTTCGGTGGACATGCCCAGCCAGGCGGGATCCACAGTAGCCTGTTGCACGCTACTAAACAGATCGAACAGGCCAATGATGATCACAAGGCTTGTATCCTTAAACAGCGCAATGATCGTATTGACCAGTCCCGGGATCACCAGTTTTAACGCCTGCGGTAAAATCACCAGTCCCTGGGTTTTCCAGTAGCCAAGAGCCAGAGATTCTGCCGCTTCGTATTGGCCTTTAGGCAAAGCCTGTAAGCCACCGCGGACCACCTCGGCGACGTAAGCCGACTGAAACAGGATAACGCCGACCAGGGCGCGGATCAGCTTATCGATGTTTGTGCCTTCCGCAAGAAACAGCGGCAGCATGACCGATGACATAAACAGCACGGTGATCAGCGGAACGCCACGCCAGAACTCGATAAATACTACCGATAATATTCTTACCACCGGCATGCGCGAACGACGTCCGAGCGCCAGCAGGATCCCCAGCGGCAAAGCGCCAGCGATCCCTACGGAAGCAATGATAAGCGTTAACGTCAGGCCTCCCCACTGGCGCGTCTCCACGCGTTCCAGCCCCAAAAAGCCTCCATACATCAGCCACCAGACAACCAGCGGATAGAAGATTGCCCAGGCCGCGATATAGCGCCCGCGACGAGGCATAGCATTCCAGAACATCGGCACGATGGAGAGCAGGCCAATAAGCAAAGCGAGATTGATACGCCAGCGCTGATCGAGAGGGTAAAGGCCATACATGAACTGGCCGAAGCGGGCGTGAATGAATACCCAGCAGGCGCCTTCTTTGGTGCAGTCGGCCCGCGTCTCGCCGGTCCAGTTCGCCTGAAAAAGGGCCCAGTTAAGCAACGGCGGGATGAGCTCCCACATCATCCATACACAGAAGAGCGTCAGCAGACCGTTGGACCAGCTTGAAAAAAGATTCTTACGAACCCATTGCAACGGACCCGACCGCACGACTTTTGGGGCAGCCTGATGGGAGGTTAAGGCTTTCGTCATCATGGTTCCTTAGCGCTCAATCAGGGCTATGCGGCGGTTATAGATATTCATCAGCAATGAGATGCTCAGGCTGATAAGCAGATAAACCGACATGGTGATAGCAATGGTTTCGATGGCCTGCCCGGTCTGGTTTAGCACCGTACCCGCAAACAGCGACACCATATCCGGATAGCCGATAGCCGCCGCCAGAGAAGAGTTCTTCACGATATTGAGATACTGGCTGGTCAGCGGCGGAATAATAACCCGCAGGGCCTGAGGAATAATGACCTGGCGTAACGTCACCGTATTGGGCAGCGCAAGGGAACGCGCGGCTTCATGCTGGCCATAGGGCACTGACTGAATACCGGCGCGGATAATCTCGGCGATAAAAGCTGAGGTATAAACCGACAAGGCGAGAGTCAAAGCCGCCAGTTCAGGGATCAACACCATCCCGCCGCGGAAGTTAAAGCCGCGTAAGGCAGGCACGTCCCAGTGCAGCGCTGCGCCGAAAACTCCCAGCGCCGCAGCCGGAAGTAAAATCAGTAATCCTAACGCGGCGGGCCATGTACGGCGAAGCTGTCCGGTTTTGATTTGATGCGTTTTGTTATAGCGAAAGAGACCAGCAGAAACGGCAACCGCCGCTATTATCGCCACAATAAAAGCCGGCGCCCCTTCTCCCACCTGCGGCGAAGGAATATATAATCCGCGGTTGCTGAGAAAAAGCAGGTCAAAGGCATTTATCGCCTGACGGGGGCCGGGCAGGTTACGCAGGACGGCAAAGTACCAGAAAAAGATTTGCAGCAGCGGCGGGATATTGCGGAACGTCTCAATGTAGATGATCGACAGTTTGCGTAGCAGCCAGTTTTCAGACAGACGGGCGAGACCCAGAAAGAATCCGATGAAGGACGCAAAAACGATACACAGCGCGGATACCAGTAACGTATTCAATAACCCGACAACAAAAACCCGGCCGTAGGTATCGCCCTGCTGATAATCAATCAGATGCTGAACGATGCCAAAGCCGGCGCTGCGGTCGAGAAATGCAAAACCTGAGGTGATGCCGCGATTATTAAGGTTGGTGACGGTGTTGTGTATCAGATAAGCCGCAATGCCAACCACAATGGCGACGGCGATAATCTGATACAGCCATGCACGAACCCTGGGGTTAGAAAAGGAGAGATCTCCTTTTACGGATGGGCGACGTTGGAACATAAGCGAACCTCAGTAACGTAAACTCAAACACTGGGCGCCGCTACGCAGCGCCCATTTCTGACGTTTCGCTTAGCGAACTGGCGGAGCGTACTGAATACCGCCTTTGTTCCACAGGTTGTTTTGACCACGTTTAATTTTCAGCGGGCTTTCAGAGCCGACGTTATGCTCGAAAATCTCGGCGTAGTTGCCGACCTGTTTGACGATGTTGTAAGCCCATTTGTTGTCGAGTTTCAGGTCCTTACCAAAGTCGCCTTCTTTTCCTAACAGATGCGCCATATCCGGCGTTGTCGGGTTGGCCGCCATTTGATCGACGTTCTTAGAATCCACGCCCATCTCTTCGGCATTCAGCATGGCGAACAACGTCCAGCGCACGATGGCGAACCAGTCTTCGTCACCGCGACGAACTACCGGGCCCAGCGGTTCTTTGGAAATAACTTCTGGCAGAACGATCCATTCAGCCGGATTGCTCAGCTTAATGCGCAGCGCGTAGAGCTGGGACTGGTCGGAGGCGAGCGTATCGCAGCGGCCTGATTCCAGCGCCTTAGCGGATTCGTCTGAACGGTCGAAGGTGACCGGCGTGTAATTCATCTTATTGGCTTTGAAGTAGTCCGCCACGTTCAGCTCGGTATCCGTACCGGCCTGGATGCAAACCGTTGCGCCATCCAGCTCTTTAGCGCTCTTCAGGCCGGCTTTGTTATGCGTCAGAAAGCCGATGCCGTCGTAATAGGTCACGCCGGTGAAAATCATCCCCATGCCCGCATCGCGCGAGGAGGTCCAGGTGGTATTGCGAGACAGGATATCCACTTCGCCAGACTGCAATGCGGTGAATCGTTCTTTGGCGGTCAGCGGCGTGTATTTCACTTTAGAGGCATCGCCAAATACCGCGGCGGCCACGCCGCGACAAACGTCCACATCAATACCGGTAAATTTGCCGCCCGCATCGGCATATGAGAAACCGGGCAGGCCATCGCTGATGCCGCACTGCACAAAACCTTTCTTTTTCACTGCATCAAGCGAGGTGCCGGCATGAGCCTGACCTGCAATGGCTAACAACGAACCGGCTGCAACCAGAGTGGCTATCATTAACTTTTTCATAATGCATCCTGTGTGGAGAAATTATCGTTATATTTGCGGCTCCCTGAGGGCCGTTTTTGCTGTCTGTGGCATCCGCCAGTTTCTTTAAAGCAAAGGCAATGCCAGGATTGCAGCGGGCGTATTGCGCGTACGTTTGCCGCAGTAAGCTGAGTGTAGACAGGAAAATATGCGCTCAACGCCCCGAATCGGTGCAAAACTGAAACCTGCGCCACATTTCGGAGCAAAAAATGTTCAGAGTTTGCCAGGGCGAAAAGAGCTGCTTTCAGGCGTTATATAGTAGCGATGATATTGTTCAGGAAGGAATGTGAGGATTATCACGATGTGGAATGCAAGGGGATGAACAGGCAAAACAAAAAAGCGCGAGGGTTACCCGCGCTTTTTAACGCTATTTCGTCAGGGCAACGATACCCAGGGTTAAACCTGCAACGGCCGCCGCGCCTCCGGCGATAGCGCCTGCGGTTTCCCAGTTATCCTGCGTTGTGCCTTTCATACAGGTGTTGGTATGCACCAGGCGGCCCTGGTCGTCATAGACCGGCACGCAAGGTGAGTTGGTCGCACATCCAGCCAGAAGCGTGGAAAGGAGAGCGGCAGCAATTAACTTTTTCATTTTCAAACCTCTGATGCAAATCCCGGGGCAGGGATAACTCTCGCTGGTGCGCCGGTAAGCGCACTGAGTCTTCGCAAAATCCACCCCGGCGTGAATGCGCTTATTTTATCATCGCCATCAGGACGGCAGGAGAAGGGAATAATTGCAATTCATGTGTACTGTAAACAAAGTGGAGAAAAGAGGGCGCTGAGGCAAAACTATGGAGAGAAAAGGGAGACGGGCTAAAAATGCGGGTAATAAAAAAGGCGCTTCCCCATGCCGGGTTGCGCCTTCTTAAACAACACTGACTGATTAGTATCAGTTCATGCCGTATTTTTTCAGTTTCTTGCGCAGCGTACCGCGGTTGATACCCATCATCAGAGCAGCACGGGTTTGGTTGCCACGGGTGTATTGCATCACCATGTCCAACAATGGCTGCTCTACTTCAGCCAGTACCAGCTCATACAGATCGTTTACATCTTGACCATTCAGTTGAGCAAAATAGTTCTTCAGTGCCTGTTTCACGGAGTCACGCAGGGGTTTTTGGGTAACCTGGTCCTGAGAGTTAACGGTAGAAACGGTCAGTACGTCAGAATTTACGCGTTGTTCGAACATAGTTCTGTCAGCTCTTTATTTCTGTTTACGCAAAATTTTCGAAGTATGCCTCCAACGCCGCAAGCTGTTCGCTTGCATCTTCAATGGCGTTGAATGTGCGCCGAAACTGGTCATCCGGAGCGTGTTCCTGGAGATACCAGGATACGTGTTTGCGCGCAATTCGGTATCCCTTTACCTGACCATAAAAGTCATGGAGTTCCCGAATGTGTGCACAAAGTAAGCGCTTCACCTCTGCCAGAGGCAAGGGCGGAAGCAGCTCTCCAGTGTCCAGATAGTGCTGGATTTCCCGAAAGATCCAGGGTCTTCCCTGAGCTGCACGTCCTATCATCAGAGCATCAGCCCCTGTATAGTCGAGCACAGCTCTGGCTTTAAGCGGGTCAGTAATGTCGCCATTCGCGATAACCGGAATGGAAACTTTCTGCTTAACTGCCCGAATACTGTCGTACTCAGCGTTTCCCTGGAATAAACAGGCGCGTGTGCGTCCATGAATTGTCAGGGCCTGAATGCCACATTCTTCAGCCAGTTGGGCAATCTCTACACAGTTACGGTGCGCCGTATCCCAGCCAGTGCGAATCTTTAACGTCACAGGAACGTCCACTGCCTTCACCACCGTCGTCACGATAGACCTCACCAGACTCGGGTACTGCAGAAGGGCTGAACCTGCCAGTTTGCGATTCACTTTCTTCGCCGGGCAACCCATATTGATATCAATGATCTGGGCGCCATTAGCCACGTTAATGCGTGCGGCCTCGGCCATTTCTTCAGGATCGCTTCCGGCAATCTGCACGGTGCGAATACCCGGCTCATCAACGTGTACCATCCGTAAACGGGATTTGTCGCTTGCCCAAACTTCTGGGTTAGACGACATCATCTCGGAAACGGTTAATCCTGCTCCCATCTCATAACACAGCGTTCTGAATGGCCTGTCGGTAATGCCAGCCATAGGTGCTGCGATAAGACGATTTCTGAGCTGGTGGTGTCCGATGCGCATGAGTTAAGAAATGACCATACTGTACCTGCAAGGCGGCGTATATTACGCATTTTTTACACGAGATGAAAGGACAAACTTTGAGCAATCCGCTGCTGTAGATCAATGAATCATAAAGATGTAGCAACTGATTATTTTATTTATATGATTTATCAATCGGTTAAGTAGCGTTGGTTGTTTTGTGCTCTTTTGAATTTTGCTGAAAATCATCAGCGATTAACCGTTATTAAAGGCGTTGATACCAGATAAACTGCTGGGTTTCTGCTCGATTTCGATGCTTTTATGCGAGCGAGGTCTCATTTTTCCGCTGGTGAAAGGGGGCGCAACGGCCCCCAAAATCTTAGCGCTTGATGCCCGTGATACGACACCACTCCTCTTTTTCGGCGACCGGGTCGAGGGTAAATTTATCCGCGTAGGCTTCGCAAACGCCTTCCGCCTGGCTTGCCAGCACGCCTGAAAGGCCCAGAAAACCGCCCTGAACGGGCAGGACGCTGATTAACGGCGCCAGTTCACGCAGCGGGCCTGCGAGGATATTAGCGACTACCACATCGGCGCTCATGGCTTCTGGCTGGTCTTTTGGCAGATAAAGCTCCAGGCGTTCAGAAACACCGTTACGCTGAGCATTATCACGGCTGGCCTGGATCGCCTGCGGATCGATATCAATGCCGATGGCTTTCGCCGCGCCCAGCTTCAGCGCGGCAATAGCCAGAATGCCGGAGCCGCAGCCGAAATCGATAACGGTTTTGCCTTCCAGATCCAGGCCGTCTAACCACTCAAGACAAAGGGACGTTGTGGGATGCGTGCCGGTACCAAACGCCAGACCGGGATCAAGCATCACATTCACGGCATTGGCATCAGGCACGTCGCGCCAGCTCGGGCAAATCCATAACCGCTTACCGAAACGCATTGGGTGGAAGTTATCCATCCACTCGCGCTCCCAGTCTTTATCTTCCAGCTGCTCGATTTTATGGTGGAAGCCCGTGCCCAGCAGAGGATGGTTTTCAAGGATGGCGACAACCTCCTGCATATCGGCTTCTGCGTCAAACAGACCAATCACGTCGGTATCGCCCCACAGGCGAGTTTCACCCGGCAGGGGTTCAAATACCGGCGTGTCGTGCGTATCCTGAAAGGTAACGGATACCGATCCGCTTTCAATCAGGGCATCGCCGAGTTCTTCAGCGTTTGAGCCGCTGGTATTAATCTTCAGTTGAATCCATGGCATGGCGAAACTCTTTATTTATCAGTAGGTGAAACAAGTGCCGGCTCCGGCAGCGTATGGCCAAAGCGGTTGCCGATGACGAAGGCCAGCAAACTTAATAATAGCGAAGGAACAATCGGGTGGAAGCCGAGCGGCTGGATAGTAAAGCTTGCCAGCAGGGCGTACAGCACGCCGCCGACGATCATCGCGCTCAACGCTCCCGCCGCATTGGCACGCTCCCAGTACAGACCCAGCACCAGCGGCCAGAGGAATACGGCTTCAAGGCCGCCAAAAGCGAGCAGGTTAAGCCAGATGATCATCTCCGGCGGACGCCAGGCGGCAAGCAATAACAGTACGCCTAATATCAGCGTGATCGCGGAGGACATTCGCTTAAGCAGCTTTTCATTGCGGATCTGCTCAGGACGCATATTCAGGTAGAGATCTTTGACGATCGTCGCCGAAGACTGAAGAAGCTGCGCGTTAATGGTCGACATAATGGCAGCCATCGGCGCCGCGAGAAAAATCCCCGCAGCTACGGGCGGCAGTACCGTTACCATAAGCGTCGGGATAACCAGATCGGGTACCTGTAAATCTGGTAACACGGCCCGTCCCAGCGCGCCCGCCAGATGCATCCCGAACATCAGCGCGGCCACGACAATAGTGCCGAGGATAATGCCGCGGTGAACGGCCTTGCTGTCTTTATAGGAGATACAGCGCACGGCGGTATGGGGCAAACCGATTACGCCAAAGCAGACCAGCACCCAGAACGAAGCCATAAAGGCAGGCGAAAGGATGTTATCCGCGCCCTGCGGAGAAACCAGCTTCGGGTCGATATGCTGAAGCTTATCAACGGCGCTTTCCAGGCCGCCTGCGGCGTGAATGACGCCAATCAGCAGCAGGACGGTGCCAAGCAGCATCACCAGCCCCTGCATGGCGTCGTTTAATACGCTGGCGCGGAAGCCGCCGAACGCGGTGTAAAGCGCGATGCTGATTCCAAAAATCAGCAGGCCGGTTTCGTAAGGAATACCTGCGGCGGTTTCGAGCAGGCGTGCGCCGCCGATAAACTGCACCGTCATCGCGCCGATAAACGCGACCAGCAGGCTCAGGCTTGCCAGCCAGACCAGCAGACGGCTCCGGTAGCGGGCATAAAGCATATCGTTGAGCGTCACCGCGTTGTAACGGCGGGCCAGGATGGCGAACTTTTTCCCTAAAATGCCTAAGGATAACCAGACGGCGGGGAGCTGAATCATCGCCAGCAGAACCCAGCCCAGACCGTATTTATAGGCAGCGCCCGGCCCGCCGATAAACGAGCTGGCGCTGATATAGGTAGCCGTCAGGGTCATCGCCAGCACAAAACCGCCCATCGAGCGGCTGCCGAGGAAATATTCGTTCAGGAAATTACCGGTGCGCCGCTTGCGCATGGCGTAAACGGATAAGCCAAACACCACGAGCAGATAAGCAATAAGGGGCAGGATCACTTCAGGCTGCATCATCATCCTCCAGCGGGATATCCCGGAAGATAAACTTCACCATCATCCAGCACAGCAGGATAAAGACCAGAGGTACCAGCAGGCAGGCCATCTCAAACCAGTGCGGCAGTCCCGTCGGGCCGATCCGGTCACCTGGTAAGTAAGCAGCCACTAACCAGGCTGCGAGATAGGCCAGGGTTAGCCACAGCGCCCAGCGCGCTTCTTTATGGGCCTGAACAAAACGCGTGTCCATTATTGTCCCTTGAGTTCGCGGAAAGCGGCGATTGTAACGCATAGCGGTGGATGGGGGGATCAAAAAAGAAAAGGCCGCATCAGCGGTCCTGAGACTAACGACAAACCTCTCGGCATCACGAAACTAAAGGGAGCAGTCATGTAAAAAAACACTTCATTGATTTTCGGCTGATAGTCACAAAAAAGGAAAAACCACGCTTTTTCCTTTTTTGTCAGCAATAAAAAGGCCGCGAGCGCGGCCTTTTTAGCGACATTGCGGAAAAACTTAGTCCTGAAGACCCAGTTTTTTCTCCAGATAGTGGATGTTGGTGCCACCGTGCTGGAAATGTTCGTCGTTCATGATACGGGTCTGCAGCTCAACGTTGGTTTTAATGCCATCGATGATCAGTTCCGCCAGGGCGTTCTTCATACGAGCGATCGCCACTTCACGGGTTTCGCCGTAGCAGATCAGCTTGCCAATCATAGAATCGTAGTACGGCGGCACTGTATAACCGGCGTAAATGTGCGATTCCCAGCGCACGCCAAAACCACCAGGCGCATGGAAGCGGGTGATTTTGCCCGGGCTTGGCAGGAAGGTGTTCGGGTCTTCGGCGTTAATACGGCATTCCACCGCGTGGCCTTTAACGTGAACTTCATCCTGCCTGATAGACAGCGGCTGACCGGCCGCGATACGCAGCTGTTCTTTGATCAGGTCAACGCCGGTGATCATTTCTGTTACCGGGTGTTCAACCTGAATACGGGTGTTCATCTCAATGAAGTAGAACTCGCCGTTTTCGAACAGGAACTCGAAGGTGCCCGCGCCGCGATAGTTGATATCGACACAGGCTTTCGCGCAGCGCTCGCCGATGAATTTACGCAGTTCAGGCGTGATGCCCGGCGCTGGCGCTTCTTCAACGACCTTCTGGTGACGACGCTGCATGGAGCAGTCGCGTTCTGCCAGATAGATTGCTTTGCCCTGACCGTCCGCCAGTACCTGAATTTCGATATGGCGAGGGTTCTCAAGGTACTTCTCCATATAGACCATGTCGTTGTTGAAAGCGGCTTTCGCTTCCGCACGGGTCATATTAATGGATTGTTCCAGCTCCGCATCGTTGCGGACCACGCGCATGCCGCGACCGCCGCCGCCGCCGGACGCTTTGATAATCACCGGGTAGCCGATGCGTTTCGCATGAGCGCGGTTTTTATCCATATCGCCGTCTAACGGGCCGTCAGAACCGGGCACGCAAGGTACGCCCGCTTTCTTCATGGCGTTGATGGCGGAAACCTTATCGCCCATCAGGCGGATAGTCTCGGCGCGTGGCCCAATGAAGATAAAGCCTGAGCGCTCAACCTGCTCGGCAAAGTTAGCGTTTTCAGACAGGAAGCCATAACCCGGGTGGATCGCTACCGCGCCAGTAATTTCAGCGGCAGAGATGATAGCCGGGATATTCAGATAGCTTTTTACGGACGGAGCCGGGCCGATACAGACCGTCTCATCCGCCAGTAATACGTGTTTTAAGTCGCGATCCGCGCTTGAGTGCACGGCGACAGTCTTGATGCCCAGCTCTTTACAGGCACGAAGAATACGCAGAGCAATCTCGCCGCGGTTGGCGATAACAATTTTATCCAGCATGTTCGCCTCGTTACTCGATGACGACCAGCGGCTCGTCATATTCTACCGGTTGACCGTTTTCAAGCAGGATGGCTTTCACCACGCCGGCTTTGTCAGCTTCGATCTGGTTCATCATTTTCATTGCTTCAACGATGCACAGCGTGTCGCCAACGTTAACTTTCTGGCCAACTTCAACGAACGCTTTCGCATCCGGGCTTGGGGTACGGTAGAAAGTACCGACCATCGGGGAACGTACGATGTGACCACTGACTTCAGCAGCCGCTGGCGCTTCCATTACCGGTGCGGTGGCTGGAGCAACAGCGTTAGACAGGCCCGGCTGCGGCTGCGGCTGGTACATTGGCGCGGCGTAAGCCTGTTGCATCATCGGGAAACCGTTGTTTGCCGGTGAACGACTGATGCGCACAGACTCTTCGCCTTCAGAAATTTCCAGTTCAGCGATGCCTGATTCTTCAACCAGCTCGATCAGTTTTTTAATCTTACGAATATCCATGAGTGGGTTCCGTACTCTTGTTTAGATGGATTTTGACAGGCGTTTTACCGCCGTCTGTAGTGCATATGAATAACCGTCAGCGCCTAATCCGCAGATAACGCCGACGGCTTTATCAGAAAGATACGAATGATGGCGGAACGGTTCGCGCGCATGCACATTGCTCAGGTGGATCTCGATAAACGGGATACTCACCGCCAGCAGGGCATCACGCAGCGCAACGCTCGTATGCGTAAACGCGGCCGGATTGATCAGGATAAAGTCGACGTTGTCTTTCGCCTGATGAATTCGGTCGATCAGCGCATACTCCGCATTCGATTGCAGGTGGCTGAGCGACACGTTGAGGGCTTTCGCTTCGTTTTCAAGCATGTTAACAATCTGTGCCAGAGTCTGGTCGCCGTATTTATCCGGCTCGCGCGTTCCCAGCATATTCAGATTTGGACCGTTCAAAAGCAAAATGTGAAAGTTACCCGACATCGTGCTGCCATCTCCCGCAATTTGTAGGCATTTTACAAAATATACCTAAGTTGCCCGGTTGTCACCTTCAGAGCACAAAAATGGCCCGTCAGAAAAACCAAAGTCGCACATTATAACCATTTCGTAGCATTTGGCAGCTAAATACTGGTCTTATCAGGGAAGATGATCAACCCATATCGCTATCGACGCCGCTCGGGGAGCCTGTTTTGCAGCGAGGGACACAATTTCAGGAGCGGGGCCACCAGCGGCGGAACTTCTTGTAACGCAGGGCGAGGAGAATGAATGCACCTGAGGCATAAAGCAAGGGCTGAGGGGAGAGAATCTTCACCGACCAGAGGTAGTGAATGGGTGCCAGGATCGCTACCAGATAGACGAAGTTATGCAATTTTTGCCAGCGTGAACCGAGCTTACGCTGTGCGCTTTGTGTGGATGTCGCCGCCAGCGCGAGCAGAACAAGCCAGCTAACGATGCCCAGTAAAAGGTAAGGACGCGTTACCAGCTCCTGACCAAGCAGGCTCAGGTTATTTATCCCCAGCTCTAATAATGAATAGCTGACCAGATGCAGCGTCGCCCAGGCAAAGCACCAGACGCCCAGCAACCGACGCGTGCGGATCAGCAAAGGCTGCCTGGCGTAGCGGGCAAGAGGCGTTACCAATAGCGTAGCCAGCAATAGTTTTAGCGCCATCCTGCCGGTAAAATGCTGAATATCTTTAGCCGGATCCGCGCTGAAAAGCCCCTGGCTGGCGGCAAATATCAGCCAGATAAAAGGTAAGAATGCGGCGAGATGCAGGGCCACCTTAAGCCAGATAATTTGCTTCGCTGTCAGTCGCACTCAGAAGTTCTCCTTGAGGTTCAGGCCCCGGTAGAGGGAGGCAACCTGTTCGGCATAGCCGTTAAACAGCAGCGTTGGCTGGCGTTTTACATCCAGCACGCCGCCGGAGCCGATAAACCTTTCCGACGCCTGAGACCAGCGCGGATGGTCTACATGCGGGTTCACATTAGCATAGAAACCATATTCATCCGGCGCGGCCATATTCCAGGTCGTTGGCGGCAATTCGCGAACTAATTTAATGCTGACGATAGATTTGATGCCCTTGAAGCCATATTTCCAGGGAACGGTGAGGCGGATGGGGGCGCCATTTTGCGGCGGCAGCGCTTTGCCGTAAACGCCTACGGTCAACATCGTCAGCGGATGCATGGCCTCATCGAGACGCAGCCCTTCCACATAAGGATATTTCAGACCGCCGCCAATAAAGCGATCCTCCTGGCCGGGCATCTGCTCGGGAGCATAGAGCGTTTCAAAGGCGACGTACTTCGCCTGGCTGGTCGGCTCGACAAGCGCCAGCAGCTTGCTGAGCGGGAAGCCGATCCACGGCACCACCATCGACCAGGCTTCCACGCAGCGCATACGGTAGATGCGCTCTTCTAACGGGAAGCGTTTGTAGAGATCGTCCAGATCGAGCGTCACAGGTTTGGCCACCTCGCCGCTGATTTTTACCTGCCAGGGATCGGTTTTCAGGCTGCCCGCATTGGCAGCCGGATCGGCCTTATCCAGCCCAAACTCGTAAAAGTTGTTATAGCCGGTAACCTTATCTTCCGGCGTCATGGGAAGTTTTGCCTGCCATTGCGCGGGCTGGCTGAACGTCAGCGGTTTGCCTGCCGGAGCCGGCGGGCGCTCGTTTCCTTTAAACCACGAAAGAATATCTGCGTCGGCCGTGCGTGGGAGAGAGAGCGCCGCCGCGCTGATGCCCAGCGCTTTAAGCACCTGACGACGTTTGAGCAGAAACACGGACTCTGGCGTAACGTCCGCTTCGGTCAGATGAGCAACTTTCTTCATGGCAATCTCCAGCAGGGCTTTTCACTAAGCATGACGGAGAAGTTGCATCCCGGCGAATATGTCACAAAAAATTGAAATTTGGGCCACGGCACTGTCGCAGTCGGGGCTTATTATTGGAAAAAACCGCCGGAGGGCTATACTCGCTAACGGGCGTCAGCAGCCGTTTTTTGCAATAAGCAGCGATATTTTGTCTGTGGGTATTTGCCTGGCATTGGCTTTTACTATGTAATGCCGCGTCAGTCATGGCCCGGTTTAAGGCGGCAATTTTCCTCATACGGAGTTAACTCAGGGATGCGATTAACGACGAAACTTTCTGCTTTCACCACCTTGCTAACCGGGTTTGCGATCTTGATGACGCTTATCGGCTGCTCGCTGAGCTTTTTTAACGCGGCGCACGAAAAAGTTAACCAGCGCGTGCTGGCCGTCGCCACCATTATTGATAACGAGCTGGTCATCTCCTCCCCGCAAGTATTGCTCGCGCGTCTCAATGAAATCATGGTTCCCGTGGATATCACAGAAATCCATCTCAGGATGGGTAATAAAGTGGTGTACGAGCATGAGCTGAAGCAGGTCTATAATCCCAGCGGCGCCCAATACGGCTACCGCAGCGTAACGGTTGAGTTGATGAAGCATCCCGGCATGTTCGTCAGCCTGACTTTCCGCGATCCCGTGGCTTATTATTACACCTCTCTGTTTAACACCGCGCCGCTTACCATCGCCATTGGCTTTATGATCCTGGTGCTCTTTTTTGCCTTGCGCTGGATGAAAAAACAGCTTGCGGGAGAAGAATTGCTGGAAGCCCGTGCCACCAGAATTCTTAACGGCGAGCGCAGCCCGGCGGTACGGGGCTCGGTGCTTGAGTGGCCAACCCGCGCCAGCAGCGCGCTTGACCTGCTGCTTTCCGATTTACAAAACGCGAGTGAACAGCGCAGCAGGATGGACACGCTGATTCGCGCTTTTGCCGCGCAGGATGCGAAAACCGGGCTTAATAATCGTCTGTTTTTCGACAATCAGCTGGCGATGCTGCTTGAGGATCAGGAGCAGGTTGGCGCATATGGCGTAGTGATGATTGTTCGCCTGCCTGACTTTGACACGCTTCACGATACCTGGGGCCGTCCCGCGGTGGAAGAGTACCTCTTTACGCTGATTAATATGCTTTCCACCTTTGTAATGCGCTATCCTGGCGCCTTGCTGGCGCGCTACTTTCGTAGCGATTTTGCGGTCCTGCTGCCGCACCGTACCTTAAAAGAAGCCGATGGCATTGCCAGCCAGCTTCTGACCGCCGTGGATACCCTGCCGCCGACCCGCATGTTAGATCGTAACGATATGCTGCATATTGGCATTTGCGCATGGCGTAGCGGGCAGACGAAAGAGCAGGTAATGGGGTGCGCTGAGGTCGCCACCCGTAACGCCTCTTTGCAGGGGGCAAACAGCTGGTCGGTATATGACGATAAGCTGCCAGAAAAGGGGCGCGGAAACGTTAAGTGGCGTACGCTTATTGAGCAGGCGCTGCGACGCGGCGGTCCACGCTTCTATCAGAAGCCTGCGGTAATGCGCAACGGTTATACCCATCACCGCGAAATCATGTGCCGTATCTTTGATGGTGAACACGAGGTCCTCTCGGCTGAGTATATGCCGATGGTAAAGCAGTTCGGTTTATTCGAGCAGTACGATCGCCAGCTAATAACGCGCGCCCTTCCTCTTATTAGCTTCTGGCCGGAAGAAACTCTGGCCATTCAGGTTACCGTCGACTCGTTGATTCGCGTGCCTTTTCAGCGCTGGCTCAGGGATGTGCTGATGCAATGTGAAAAATCGCTTCGTAAACGAATTATTTTTGAACTTGCAGAGGCAGATGTTTGTCAACACATCAGCCGGTTACAGCCGGTCATACGTTTAATTAAGGCTCTGGGCGCTCGCGTTGCGGTTGTTCAGGCGGGGTTAACCGTCGTGAGTACAACCTATATTAAGACGCTGGATGTGGAGCTGATTAAGCTGCATCCGGGGTTGGTGAGAAATATTGAGAAGCGTACCGAAAACCAGTTATTTATACAGAGTCTGGTTGAGGCCTGTAGCGGCACGCAAACGCAAGTTTTTGCCACGGGCGTAAGAAAGCGTGGCGAATGGCAGACTCTGGTAGAGAAAGGGGTAAGCGGCGCTCAGGGCGATTTCTTTGCCGCCTCAGCGCCTCTGGACAGCAACGTGAAAAAATATTCTCAAAGATACTCGGTTTAACCTGCCGTTTATCAAGTTTTCACGTAGAATAACGCGCGCTGCATCTCATGGGGACACATATGTCTGCCGGCCAGACTATCGCAGCATTTAATGTATCAGTTTGCTACTTGGCCCTGTTCGTTTAATCTACAGCGTTTGCTCACTTCCCGAGCGGTTTGTGAACCACTGTTTCTTGGGTGTAACGGGAAAGTAAACTGCACAAATTTTCACCGCTGCAGAACATTTATGCGCCTTGTCGCTGCAGCGTGTGGTTGGTAAAGTAAGCGGATTTTGTTTCCGCCCCAGCTTTCAGGATTATCCTTTAGTATGTTGAAAAAATTTCGTGGCATGTTTTCCAATGACCTGTCCATTGACCTGGGTACCGCGAATACCCTGATTTATGTAAAAGGACAAGGCATCGTACTGAATGAGCCCTCCGTCGTGGCCATTCGCCAGGATCGTGCCGGTTCACCAAAAAGCGTTGCTGCCGTAGGCCATGACGCAAAACAGATGCTGGGCCGTACGCCCGGCAACATCGCGGCTATTCGTCCAATGAAAGACGGCGTTATCGCTGACTTCTTCGTGACTGAAAAAATGCTGCAGCACTTCATTAAGCAGGTTCACAGCAACAGCTTCATGCGCCCGAGCCCGCGCGTGCTGGTGTGTGTGCCGGTTGGCGCAACCCAGGTAGAACGTCGCGCGATTCGCGAATCCGCCCAGGGCGCAGGCGCACGTGAAGTCTTTCTGATCGAAGAGCCAATGGCTGCCGCTATCGGCGCCGGCCTGCCGGTTTCTGAAGCAACCGGTTCCATGGTTGTGGATATCGGCGGCGGGACTACCGAAGTGGCCGTTATCTCCCTGAACGGCGTGGTTTACTCCTCTTCTGTGCGTATCGGCGGCGACCGCTTCGATGAAGCCATCATTAATTATGTGCGTCGTAACTACGGCTCCCTGATTGGCGAAGCAACGGCCGAACGTATCAAGCATGAAATCGGTTCTGCTTATCCAGGCGATGAAGTTCGTGAAATCGAAGTTCGTGGCCGTAACCTGGCTGAAGGCGTTCCGCGCGGTTTCACCCTGAACTCCAACGAAATTCTCGAAGCGCTGCAAGAGCCGCTGACGGGCATTGTTAGCGCCGTGATGGTTGCGCTGGAACAGTGTCCGCCTGAGCTGGCTTCCGACATTTCCGAGCGCGGCATGGTGCTGACCGGTGGCGGCGCCCTGCTGCGTAACCTCGACCGTCTGCTGATGGAAGAGACCGGTATTCCAGTAGTGGTTGCAGAAGATCCATTGACTTGCGTAGCCCGTGGCGGCGGCAAGGCGCTGGAAATGATCGACATGCACGGCGGCGACTTGTTCAGCGAAGAGTAATCAGCCGCAGATAAGGGGGAGTCGATGACTGCCCCTTCCTGCTGGCCTGGGAATACGCATAGCCTATGAAGCCCATTTTTAGCCGTGGCCCGTCGCTGCAGTTTCGCCTGATCCTGGCGTTGCTGGTGGCGATTGGTGTTATTATCGCCGACAGCCGCCTCGGTACGTTCAGCCAGATCCGAACGTACATGGATACTGCCGTCAGCCCTTTCTATTTTGTCTCCAATGGTCCCCGTGAGCTGCTTGACAGCGTGTCGCAAACGCTCGCCTCCCGTGACCAGTTAGAGCTTGAAAACCGTGCGTTGCGTCAGGAACTGATCCTGAAAAACAGCGAATTGCTGATGCTGGGCCAGTACCGCCAGGAAAACGCGCGCCTGCGCGAACTGCTCGGCTCACCGTTGCGACAGGATGAGCAGAAGATGGTGACGCAGGTCATCTCTACGGTAAACGATCCCTACAGCGACCAGGTCGTGATTGATAAAGGCAGCGTCAACGGCGTTTACGAAGGTCAGCCCGTTATCAGTGATAAAGGCGTCGTGGGCCAGGTTATCGCCGTGGCGAAGCTCACCAGCCGCGTCCTGTTGATTTGCGATGCGACACACGCGCTGCCGATTCAGGTGCTGCGTAACGATATCCGCGTGATTGCGGCCGGTAACGGTTGTACTGACGATCTGCAGCTGGAGCATCTGCCGGCAAATACGGATATCCGTGTCGGTGATGTGCTTGTGACTTCAGGTCTGGGCGGACGTTTCCCGGAAGGTTATCCGGTGGGCGTCGTTTCTTCCGTGAAGCTTGATACCCAGCGCGCCTACACCGTGATTCAGGCCCGCCCGACTGCCGGCTTGCAGCGTCTGCGTTATCTGCTCCTGCTGTGGGGGGCGGATCGCGAAGGCAAAACGCCAATGCTGCCGGAAGAGGTGCATCGCGTGGCTAACGAACGCCTGATGCAGATGATGCCTCAGGTCTTACCGCCGGCTGGTTCAGTAGGGCCGCCGGCTCCCGTGCCGCCTCCGGCTACCGGTATGTCGCAGACCTCTGCCGTGGAGAATCCTTCTGCGGCAGACGGCGCTCAGGGAGGCCAGTAGTGGGAAGCTATCGTAGCCAGGGCCGCTGGGTTATCTGTCTCTCATTTCTGGTTGCTCTTTTATTGCAGGTCATGCCCTGGCCGGACGACATGAAAGTTTATCGTCCGGACTGGGTATTATTGATCCTGCTGTACTGGATCCTCGCCTTGCCCCATCGCGTAAATGTGGGCACAGGTTTTATCATGGGTGCCATACTGGATCTGATAAGTGGCTCCACGCTGGGCGTTCGCGCCCTGTCACTGAGTATTGTCGCCTACCTGGCCGCCTTAAAATACCAGCTGTTCCGCAACCTCGCGCTCTGGCAACAGGCGCTGGTAGTGATGCTTCTATCCCTGGTCGCTGATGTCATTGTTTTCTGGTCCGAGTTTCTGGTCATTAACGTCTCCTTCCGACCGGAGGTGTTCTGGAGTAGTGTAGTGAACGGCGTGCTCTGGCCCTGGATATTCCTGTTGATGCGAAAAATTCGTCAACAATTTGCCGTGCAGTAAGGGTAAACATGACATCTTTATATCTCGCCTCCGGATCGCCGCGTCGCCAGGAGCTTCTCTCCTGCATGGGCGTGGCTTTTGAACGTATCGTGACGGATGTGGCAGAGCAGCGTCTGAGCCATGAAAGCGCGGAACAGTACGTCCGGCGTCTGGCGCGAGACAAAGCGCTGGCGGGCGTCGCATTAGCACCCAGCGATTTACCCGTGTTAGGCGCAGACACCATTGTTATCTACAACGGTGAAATTCTGGAAAAGCCGCGCGATCGGGAGCATGCGGCGCAGATGCTACGATTACTCTCCGGGCATCAGCATCAGGTGATGACGGCGGTTGCGCTGGCGGACAGCCGCTCGGTGCTCGATTGCCTGGTGACGACAGAAGTGACATTCCGCAGCTTATCAGAACAGGATATCGCCGTTTACGTTGCCAGCGGTGAACCAATGGACAAAGCAGGGGCATACGGCATTCAGGGTCTGGGCGGCTGCTTCGTCAGGAAGATAAATGGCAGCTACCATGCCGTTGTCGGACTGCCGCTGGTAGAAACGTATGAACTACTGAGTAATTTTCACGCATTGCGTGATGGACGAGGAAAAGATGACGGCTGAATTACTGGTCAACGTTACCCCTTCAGAAACGCGGGTAGCCTATATTGACGGCGGAATACTGCAGGAAATCCATATTGAGCGCGAAGCGCGCCGTGGGATCGTAGGGAATATCTACAAAGGTCGTGTTAGCCGGGTGCTGCCGGGAATGCAGGCGGCATTTGTAGATATTGGCCTTGATAAGGCAGCGTTTCTTCACGCCTCCGACATCATGCCGCACACCGAATGCGTTGCGGGCGAGGAGCGTAAAAACTTCACCGTGCGCGATATCTCCGAGCTGGTTCGCCAGGGCCAGGATCTTATGGTGCAGGTGGTTAAGGATCCGCTTGGCACTAAAGGCGCGCGCCTTACTACGGACATTACGCTTCCTTCCCGCTATCTGGTATTTATGCCGGGCGCTTCGCATGTCGGCGTATCCCAACGAATCGAAAGCGAAGAAGAACGCGATCGTCTGAAACGTGTGGTAAGCGCTTACTGCGATGAACAGGGCGGATTTATCATTCGTACCGCCGCTGAGAGCGTATGCGAAGAGGCCCTCTCTGCCGACGCCGCCTACCTTAAACGCGTCTGGACCAAAGTCAGCGAGCGTAAAAAACGCAATAAAACCCGCTGCCAGCTTTATGGCGAGCTTGCGCTGGCGCAGCGCGTGCTGCGTGATTTTGCCGATGCAGCGCTGGACAGGATTCGTGTCGATTCCCGTCTGACCTACGACATGCTGCTGGAATTTACCGCCGAGTACATGCCGGAGATGACCAGCAAAATCGAACACTACAGCGGTCGCCAGCCGATTTTCGATCTCTTTGACGTCGAAAATGAAATCCAGCGGGCGCTTGAGCGAAAAGTTGAGCTGAAATCCGGCGGCTATCTGGTTATCGATCAAACCGAGGCGATGACCACCGTGGATATCAACACCGGGGCGTTTGTCGGCCACCGCAACCTTGACGATACTATTTTTAATACCAATATCGAAGCCACGCAGGCCATCGCCCGTCAGCTGCGGCTGCGTAATCTTGGCGGCATTATCATTATCGATTTTATCGACATGAGTAATGAAGATCATCGCCGTCGTGTATTGCACTCTCTGGAACAGGCTTTGAGCAAAGATCGCGTGAAAACCAGCGTGAATGGTTTCTCGCAGCTTGGTCTGGTCGAAATGACCCGCAAGCGTACCCGTGAAAGCGTGGAGCACGTGCTGTGCGCAGGTTGTCCAACGTGCCACGGGCGCGGCACGGTGAAAACGGTGGAAACGGTGTGCTATGAAATTATGCGCGAAATCGTGCGCGTTCATCATGCTTATGATTCCGACCGCTTCCTGGTTTACGCCTCCCCGGCGGTTGGCGAAGCGCTGAAAAGCGAAGAATCTCACGCGCTGGCAGAGGTGGAAATTTTTGTCGGCAAGCAGGTAAAAGTGCAGATCGAACCGCTCTATAACCAGGAGCAGTTCGACGTCGTTATGATGTAACCCGCGTACGGGTTGTACTTTTTGAAGCACCGAGCCGTGAGGCTGACAAGGAGAGAGATGTGAGGCGACTGCCCGGCATTCTGCTGCTCACAGGCGCAACGCTGATTGTTATCGTCGCACTGCTGGTGAGCGGTATGCGGCTTATTTTGCCGCACCTCAACGCCTGGCGTCCGGCATTGCTGGAAAAGATTGAGGCCGTGACGGGCACGCCGGTGGATGCCGGTCAGATTCAGGCAAGCTGGCAGAATTTCGGCCCTACGCTTGACGTGCGCGACATCAAAGCCGGCATGAAGGACGGCGGCGAGTTGAGCATTAAGCGCGTTACGCTGGCGCTGGATGTCTGGCAAAGCCTGCTTCACGCCCGCTGGCAGTTCCGCGATCTCACTTTTTATCAGCTGCACATGCGCACCAATACCCCGCTCAGTCAGAACAGCAGCGATGGTCAGTTCGAATCGGACAAAATTGAGGATCTCTTTTTGCGGCAGTTCGATCATTTCGATCTGCGCGACAGCTCCCTTAGCTTTCTTACGCCCTCCGGCCAGCGCGCCGAGCTTGCCATTCCCCAGCTAACCTGGCTGAACGCTAAAAATCGTCACCGTGCCGAAGGGCAGGTGAGCTTATCAAGCTTCACGGGCCAGCATGGCCTGGCAAACGTCAGGATGGATCTGCGTGATGATGACGGCATCCTCAATACCGGCAGGGTATGGCTGCAGGCCGATCGCGTCGACGTTAAGCCCTGGCTGGGTCGCTGGATGCAGGATAACGTCGATTTGCAGGACGCTGAGTTCAGCCTTGAAGCGTGGATGGAGATTAAAGGCGGGGATATCGCAGACGGCGATATCTGGCTTAAACAGGGCGGGGCCAGCTGGAAAGGAGAGCAGACAACCCATCGTTTATCGGTTGATAATTTAGTGGCCCGCGTGGATCGTTCCGCTACGGGCTGGAACCTTGCGATCCCTTCTACCAACATTACCCTTGATGATAAAACCTGGCCGAAAGGCTCCCTGAGCCTGGCGTGGCGCTACCCGCAGGATGTCGGCGGCAAGGCGAATAAACGCAGCGAAGAGCTGCGCGTGCGTGCAACCAATATGGAGCTGGAAAGCTTCTCCGGCCTGCTGCCGATTGCGGCCAAAATTTCACCCAATTTGGGCGAAATCTGGAATGCCCTGAAACCACGCGGGCACATTGATGTGCTGGCGGTGGATATCCCGCTGCAGCAAACCGAAAAAACGCGTATGCAGGGGCGCTGGAAGGATGTCAGCTGGGAGCAGTGGAAGATGCTGCCGGGCACCGAGCATTTTTCCGGATCTATTACAGGCAGCCTGGAGCACGGTCAGCTTAACGCGCAGATAACCGATGCAAAAATGCCGTATAAAACGGTATTCCGCGCGCCGCTGGAGGTTGAAAGAGGCGTAGCCACGCTTGAGTGGCGGAAAAATGCCGCGGGCTTCCAGCTTGATGGCAAAGACCTCGATGTGAAAGCCCGTTCCGTTTGGGCGCGCGGCGATTTCCGCTATTTCCAGCCCTCCGAGGGCGATCCCTGGCTGAGCATTCTGGCAGGCATCAACACCGATAATGGCGCAGACGCCTGGCGCTACTTTCCTGAAAATCTGATGGGCAAAGAGCTGGTCGACTACCTGAGCGGGGCCATTCAGGGCGGGCAGGCGGAAAACGCCACCCTGGTTTACGGCGGTAATCCGCATCTGTTCCCTTATCAGCACAACGAAGGGCAGTTTGAAGTCCTGGTTCCGTTGCGCAATGCCACCTTTGCTTTCCAGCCGGGCTGGCCGGCGCTGGAAAAGCTGAATATAGAGCTGGATTTCATCAACGATGGCCTGTGGATGAAGAGCGACGAGGTAAAACTTGGCGGCGTTACCGGCCGTAATCTCAGCGCCGCTATCCCCGATTATTCTAAAGAGAAGCTGCTGATCGATGCGGATATCGCCGGGCCAGGGAGCGCGGTCGGACCCTACTTTAAACAAACCCCGCTTGCGGATTCGCTGGCCGCAGCCCTCGATGAACTACAGATCGGCGGCGATGTGAATGCTCGCTTACATCTTGATATACCGCTGGACGGCAAGATGACGACGGCGAAAGGCGACGTGGTGCTTAATCACAATACGCTGCTGATAAAGCCGCTATCCAGCACCCTGAAGGATCTGAGCGGCAAGTTCAGCTTTGTGAATGGCGATCTGCAAAGCGAGCCGCTGCGGGCGACCTGGTTTAATCAGCCGGTAGGGATTGATTTTAATACTAAAACCGGCGAAAAAAATTATCAGGTTGGCGTGAACCTGACCGGAAACTGGCAGCCCAATAAAATGGGCGTATTACCGGAGCAGGTGAACAAGGCGCTGAGCGGCAGCGCGGCATGGAAAGGCGCGGTGGACATAACGCTGCCTTACCGCGGCAGCGCCAGCTACAGCGTCGACCTGGATGCGGATCTGAAAAATGTGAGTAGTCACTTACCTGCGCCAGCGAATAAGTCTGCCGGCCAGCCGCTGCCGTTAAAGATTGCCGTGAAGGGCAACCTTAACCGCTTTAACCTGACGGGCAGCGCCGGGGAAGCAAATCGTTTTTCCAGCCGCTGGCTGCTTAATAAAAAGCTGACGCTCGAGCGCGCTATCTGGGCGACGGATAGCCATACTATCCCTCCTCTGCCTGAGCAACCCGGGCTGGAGTTAGATCTTCCGGCTATGGACGGCGCGCAGTGGCTGGCGTTGTTCAGCCAGGGCGCAGCTACGGGCCTCGGCAATTCGGCCGCTTTCCCGTCCGATATTACGCTCAGAACGCCGGCTTTAACGCTCGCCGGGCAGCAGTGGAACAACCTCAGCATGGTTTCACGCGCCACACCAACCGGCACTCAGGTTAATGCTCAGGGCCGTGAAATTAACGCCACGTTGACTATGCCTGCTAACGCACCATGGCGGGCGGCGATTAAATACCTTTATTTCAATCCTGACTGGAGCGTGGTGAACAAATCATCCACCCCGCCGAGCGGCACCTCTTCTGCGCCCGTTCAGGACACAATCAGCTTCCGCGACTGGCCCGATGTACAGCTGCGCTGCGCCGAGTGCTGGCTGTGGGGGCAAAAATATGGCCGCGTTGACGGCGACGTGGCTATCAAAGGCGATACCCTGAAGCTCAGCAATGCGCTGGTTGATACCGGCTTTGCCCGCCTGACCGGCGACGGAGAATGGGTGAACAGCACGACGGAAATGCGCACTTCCCTGAAAGGCAAGCTGAAAGCCGGCAAGCTGGATGCGGCCACTAACTTCTTTGGCGTGAAAACCCCGATTCAGGGATCCTCGCTTGATGCGGATTATGATTTACACTGGCGCGATGTGCCCTGGAGACCGCAGGAATCCTCACTGAACGGCATTCTGCATACCCGGCTGGGCAAAGGACAAATTGCCGATCTGGGCACCGGACACGCGGGCCAGCTGCTGCGGCTGGTGAGCTTTGATGCGCTGCTGCGCAAGCTGCGCTTTGACTTCAGCGATACCTTCGGCGACGGCTTCTACTTCGACTCCATCCGCAGCACGGCCTGGATAAAAGACGGCGTGCTGCATACCGATGACACGCTGGTGGACGGGCTGGAAGCCGATATTGCCATGAAAGGCTCGGTGGATCTGGTCGCTCGCCGGCTCAATATGGAGGCCGTGGTCGCCCCGGAAATTTCCGCAACGGTTGGCGTTGCGGCGGCCTTTGTCGTCAACCCTATCGTGGGTGCCGCGGTATTCGCCGCCAGCAAGGTGCTGGGGCCTCTGTGGAGTAAAATATCCGTCCTGCGCTACCATATCACCGGCCCGGTAGATAATCCGCAAATCAACGAGGTGCTGCGCCAGCCGCGCGTGAACAAAGTTAAGTGATTTGACGCGGGCAGCTAATTGCCGCAAGCTCAATAAATATCCCCAATCGATAGACAATTAAGAGTATTCAAACGATGAGTCTGAACCTGGTAAGTGAGCAGTTGCTGTCTGCGAATGGCTTAACCCATCAAGATCTGTTTTCCATTCTCGGCCAGTTGTCCGAGCGTCGGCTCGACTATGGGGATCTCTATTTCCAGTCCAGCTATCACGAATCCTGGGTATTAGAAGACCGCATTATTAAAGATGGTTCATACAACATTGACCAGGGCGTCGGCGTGCGTGCCGTGAGCGGTGAGAAGACCGGCTTTGCCTATGCCGATCAAATTAGCCTGCTGGCGCTGGAACAGAGTTCCCATGCGGCGCGCAGCATCGTGCGCGAGCAGGGCGACGGTCGTGCTCGCACGCTCGGCGCGGTAGAGCACAGCGCGCTTTATACCAGCGCCGATCCTCTGCAGAGTATGAGCCGGGAAGAGAAGCTCGACATCCTTAAGCGAGTCGATAGCGTAGCGCGCGCGGCGGATCCCCGTGTTCAGGAGGTCACCGCCAGCCTGACGGGCGTTTATGAATTAATCCTCGTGGCGGCAACCGACGGCACCCTTGCCGCGGACGTTCGTCCGCTGGTGCGATTGTCCGTCAGCGTTCAGGTAGAGGAAGACGGCAAGCGCGAGCGCGGCTCCAGCGGCGGCGGCGGCCGTTTTGGCTATGACTATTTCCTCGAAACTACCGATGGCGAAATCCGTGCCGACGCATGGGCGAAAGAAGCCGTGCGCATGGCGCTGATCACTTTGTCTGCCGTCGCGGCGCCGGCGGGTATGTTCCCAGTGGTTCTCGGCGCGGGCTGGCCTGGCGTACTGTTGCATGAAGCGGTCGGTCACGGCCTGGAAGGCGATTTTAACCGCCGCGGCACGTCCGTTTTCAGCGGCCAGATGGGCCAGCTAGTCGCCTCTGAGCTTTGTACCGTTGTGGATGACGGCACTATGGCTAACCGTCGCGGCTCGGTTGCCATCGACGATGAGGGGGTTCCCGGTCAATACAATGTGCTGATTGAAAACGGCATCCTGAAAGGCTATATGCAGGATAAGCTAAACGCGCGTCTGATGGGCGTTGCGCCAACGGGCAACGGTCGCCGTGAGTCCTACGCGCATTTGCCGATGCCGCGCATGACCAACACCTATATGCTGGCAGGTAAATCCACGCCGCAGGAAATTATTGCATCCGTCGAGTACGGCATCTATGCGCCAAACTTCGGCGGCGGCCAGGTGGATATCACTTCCGGTAAGTTCGTCTTCTCGACGTCTGAAGCCTATCTGATTGAAAAAGGTAAGGTTACAAAACCGGTAAAAGGCGCGACGCTGATTGGTTCCGGGATCGAAACCATGCAGCAGATCTCCATGGTGGGCAACGACCTGGCGCTGGATAACGGCGTGGGCGTCTGCGGCAAGGAGGGCCAGAGCCTGCCGGTAGGCGTTGGCCAGCCGACGCTTAAGGTCGATAACCTTACGGTTGGCGGTACAGCATAAAACTTCATGGCCGGGTTAACCCCGGCCATTCTCTATGCCGCGTCCGTTTCTTTCCCGCACGTCCTGGTACAGCTGCGCCACCTTCACAAAATACTCCGTCAGATAGTTAATACATACCTGCACCTTCAGCGGCAGTTTGTCCTTTTCGGTATAGAGCGCATAGACCGGGCGCGGATCCGACTGGTAGCGCGGGAATAAGATCTCCAGCTCGCCGTTGTTGATCTCATCGATCGCCCACATTAGCGGCACGTAGGCGATCCCGGCGCCGGCTTTCAGCCAGCGTGAAAGCGTCATCGGATCGTTTGTCACAAAGCGTCCCTGCGGCAGCATGCGCGTGGAGATGCCTTCCGGGGCGATAAGCTCAAATTCATTGTCAGGACGCACGCTGTATTCCAGCCACGAATGGTTGGCCAGATCGGCGGGTTTTTCCGGTATGGCATTTTGCTGGAGATAGCTTTTTGATGCGCAGATAACCATCGGCATCGACCCGAGGCGTTTTGAAAACAGGCTGGAATCCTGCAGCGCGCCTACGCGAATCACCACGTCGAGACCATCCGCAATTAAATCCGGCGCAGGAATGCCGGTCACCAGGTTAACCGTAAGCCCCGGATACTCTTTAAGCATGTCCGCGGTCATATTGGCGAGCACATTTTGTGCCATGGTTGAAGAGCTGCCGATTCGCAGCGTGCCAATGGGGGTGTTGTTGAAGGCGTAGAGTTGCTCATGCACCTCCTGGGCTTCATGCAACATCTTGCGGCAGCCGAGGTAGTAAATTTTACCCGCTTCGGTAAGACCAATGCTGCGGGTGCTGCGGTTCAGCAGCTTTACCTGCAGTTCATCTTCAAGCTTAGAAACCGTCTGGCTGATGGACGATACGCTCATCTGCAGTTGCCTTGCGGCGGCGGTAAAAGAGCCGAGATCGACCACTTTGGCAAAAACCGACATGCGCTTAAGTCTTTCCATTGTTCACTCTGAGTTAAAAGTGATTTAGATCACACATTATAGATAACAAGGTAACAGTTACGTTAATATATTATTATTAACACAGCCCAAACCGCGTTCTCGTCTGCCGTTTCCGGCAATCCTTTAGTCGCGGATAACCGTCCAGGGCCTGTGTCGCCTGCACCGTCCTTAACAAGGTTAACATGAGTTTATTTCCAGTTATCGTGATATTCGGTCTTTCCTTTCCACCGATATTCTTTGAGCTGATCGTTTCACTGGCGGCTTTCTGGCTGGTGCGCCGTTTGCTTACCCCAACGGGTATCTATGATTTTGTCTGGCATCCGGCATTATTCAATACAGCGCTTTACTGCTGCCTGTTTTATCTGATCTCGCAGCTGTTTGTTTGAGGTTGATGTGAAAACACTTACAAGAAAAATGATCCGCACCGCCATCACGCTGATTCTGGTGCTGCTGGCTTTTATCGCTATCTTCCGTGCCTGGGTGTTTTACACCGAGTCACCCTGGACGCGTGACGCCCGCTTTACTGCGGATATTGTCGCGATCGCGCCTGACGTTTCGGGACTCATTACCGCCGTAAACGTTCAGGACAACCAGCTGGTTAAAAAAGGCCAGGTGCTGTTTACCGTCGACCAGCCGCGCTATCAAAAGGCGCTGGAAGAGGCGCAGGCAGACGTTGCCTACTACCAGGCCCTGGCAAGTGAAAAACGCCGTGAAGCCGGGCGCCGTAACAAGCTTGGCATTCAGGCGATGTCGCGTGAGGAAATCGATCAATCGAATAACCAGCTGCAAACCGTGCTGCATCAGCTGGCAAAAGCTGAAGCAACGCGTGACCTGGCGCAGCTTGATCTGCAGCGTACCGTTGTGCGCGCGCCGGCGGATGGCTGGGTGACCAACCTGAACGTGCACGGCGGCGAGTTTATTACCCGTGGTTCGACGGTGATCGCGCTGGTGAAACAGCACTCTTTCTACATTCTTGCCTATATGGAAGAGACCAAGCTTGAAGGCATCCGCCCGGGATATCGCGTGCAAATCACTCCGCTGGGCAGCAACCGTGTGCTGCGCGGTACGGTTGACAGCATCTCCGCCGGCGTAACCAACGCCAGCAGCACCAGCGATGCAAAAGGTATGGCTACCGTGGACTCTAACCTGGAATGGGTGCGCCTCGCACAGCGCGTGCCGGTACGTATTCGTCTGGATGAGCAGCAGGGCAACCTGTACCCGGCAGGCACCACGGCTACGGTCGTCGTCACCGGTGAGAAAGATCGTGATACCGAGCACGACTCTGCATTTATGAAATTTATGCATCGCCTGCGTGAGTTTGGGTAAGCCGGGCGATTATGTATTCTATCTCCCGACTGCATCTGCGCTTTGCGTTCAAGCTGGCGTTTGCCCTTGTGCTGGCCCTTTTTGTGGGCTTTCACTTCCAGCTGGAAACGCCGCGCTGGGCCGTATTAACCGCGGCGCTTGTTGCCGCAGGTCCCGCCTTTGCGGCGGGCGGCGAACCCTATTCAGGCGCTATTCGCTATCGCGGCATGCTGCGTATCGTCGGCACCTTTATCGGCTGTATCGCGGCGCTGGTTATTATCACCTCGCTGATTCGCGCGCCGGTCGTGATGCTGCTGGTGTGCTGTATCTGGGCCGGCTTTTGTACCTGGATCTCTTCGCTGGTCAAAGTTGAGAACTCCTACGCCTGGGGCCTTTCAGGCTATACGGCGCTGATTATCGTCGTCACTATTCAGCTCAATCCGGTTACCACGCCGCAGTTTGCCGTTGAGCGCTGCAGCGAAATCGTTATTGGCATCGTCTGCGCTATTCTGGCGGATTTAATTTTTTCCCCGCGCTCCATCAAACAGGAAATCGACCGCGAGCTGGACAATTTGCTGGTGGATCATTACCGGCTTATGCAGCTTTGCATTGCACATGGCGCAAAAGAAGAGGTGGATAAAGCCTGGAGCGGTATGGTCCGCCGTACCACGGCGCTTGAGGGAATGCGCGGCAATCTGAAGATTGAATCCGCGCGCTGGGGCCAGGCAAACCGCCGGCTTAAAGCTATTAACCCCCTTTCCTTAACGCTGATTACCCAGGCCTGCGAAACTTTTCTTATTCAGAATACCCGGCCTGAATTTGTCACGCCTGAATTCAGAATGCTGTTTGAAACGCCGGTAGAAAACGCGGCGGACGTTCATAAAAGAATGAAGGTCTTAAGGCGCGTAATTTCCTCAATCGGCGAGAAAAACACGCCTGTTACCATCAGCACCTGGGTCGGCGCGGCGACACGCTTTCTGCTGTTAAAACATGGCGTGGCGAGCAATACGCGTATCAGCGCCGTAGAAGAAGAGATCCTGACTGACGAAGTGGTGATCAAAGTTCAGTCTGCGGAGCGTCATCACGCGATGATCAACTTCTGGCGCACGACGATTTCTTGCCTGCTGGGCTGCCTGTTCTGGCTGTGGACCGGCTGGACATCCGGCAGCGGGGCGATGGTGATGATCGCCGTCGTGACTTCGCTTGCTATGCGTTTACCCAATCCGCGAATGGTTTCGCTGGATTTCCTGTACGGGATGCTGGCCGCCCTGCCGCTTGGCGCATTCTATTTTCTGGTGATCATACCTTCCACTCAGCAAAGCATGCTGCTGCTGTGTATTAGCCTTGCGCTGCTGGGATTCTTCATCGGTATTGAAGTGCAGAAGCGTCGGCTGGGCTCGATGGGGGCGCTGGCCGGAACGATTAACGTTATCGTGCTGGATAATCCGATGACGTTTCATTTCAGCAACTTCCTTGACAGCACGCTAGGGCAAATCGTCGGCTGTTTCCTGGCGATGATGGTCATACTGCTGGTGCGGGATAACTCTAAAGAGCGTACCGGACGCACGCTGCTGAATCAGTTTGTTTCGGCTGCGGTTTCGGCGCTGACCACCAATAATAACCGTCGCAAGGAAAATCATCTCCCGGCGCTATACCGGCAGCTTTTTCTGCTGCTGAATACCTTCCCAGGCGATATCGATCGCTATCGTCTGGCGCTCACATTGATTATTGCGCACCAGAGATTGCGGGATGCTCCTATTCCGGTGAATGCCGATTTGTCTGCTTTTCACCGCCAGCTTCGTGCGACCGCAGATAAAGTTATCTCGGCTTCTAATGACGACAAACGACGCAGGTACTTTGAGCAGCTATTGGGCGAACTTGATATTTACCAGCAGAAGCTTCGTAACTGGGAAGCGCCGTTACAGGTGACCGAGCCGGTAAAAAGGCTGGCGGATATGCTGCATAAGTATCAGCACACGCTAATAGACGCTTAATCTGCTAACCCCAAAGAGGGAAAAACCACGCATTTTCCCTCATTATCAGCAATCTTAGCCGACGTCATGCGTCGGCTTTTTTGTATCTATACTTACCTGATGTGCGATAGATAACAGGAGAAAATGATGACAATTCAGGCGCTCCAGGACTGCGAACTTTTCAAGACCGGCTATCTGGTCGGCGGGGAATGGCGCAGCCTCGCGAACACCTTCGACGTGGTCAATCCGGCAACAGGTGAAACAGTCGCAAAAGTGGCGAAAGCCGGTAAGAAAGAGGCCGAAGAGGCTATCGCGGCGGCGGCGAAAGCCTTCCCGGCCTGGCGGGCGAAAACCGCAAAAGAACGCTCGACGATTCTTTATCGCTGGTACCAGCTCATTATTGAAAATAAAAGCTGGCTGGGACGGCTTATGACCACCGAACAGGGCAAGCCGCTGAAGGAAGCTGAAGGCGAGGTTGAATACGCGGCAAGCTTTATTCAATGGTTTGCCGAGCAGGCTAAGCGTGCCAACGGCGAAATTATTCCCCCCATCAAACCGGGCTCGCGAATTCTCGCGACGCGCGAGCCGATTGGCGTAGTAGCGGCTATCACCCCATGGAATTTTCCGATGGCGATGCTGACCCGCAAGCTCGGCCCGGCGCTGGCCGCGGGCTGTACCGGGATAATCAAGCCTGCCAACAACACGCCGCTTTCCGCTTTTGCTTTACTGGCCCTGGCAAAACAGGCTGGCGTGCCGGACGGCGTTCTGAACGCGGTAGCGGGCAATACCCCGGAAATCAGCGATGCGATTATGGCAAGCCGCGAGGTGCGTAAAATTTCCTTCACCGGTTCCACCGCCGTGGGCAAAACGCTGGTGCGTAACGCTGCAGAAACCATGAAAAAGGTCTCAATGGAGCTGGGCGGTAACGCGCCATACATCGTGTTTGACGATGCCGATATTGATGAGGCGGTAAAAGGCGCGATTGCGAATAAGTTCCGTAACGCAGGCCAGGTCTGCGTTAGCGTTAACCGGTTCTTTATTCAGGAAGGCGTTTATGACCGGTTCGTCAATAAGCTGGCGGAAGCGGTGAAGGCGCTCAAAGTCGGCAATGGTATGGATGAGGGTGTGGTTGTCGGACCGCTTATCGAAAAGTCCGCCGTCGATAAAGTCCGTGAGCATGTGGAAGACGCCTTAGCTAAGGGCGGTAAAGCGCTGGTGGGAGGTAAAAGCCACGACCTGGGCGGTAACTTCTGGCAGCCAACGGTCATTATCAACGCCAGTGACGAGATGAAGCTGGCGCAGGAAGAGACCTTTGGCCCGCTGGCGGCCTGCTTTAGCTTCAAAACGGAAGAAGAGGCTGTCAGGCGAGCCAACAATACGCCATTTGGTCTGGCCGCCTACTTCTATACACAGAATCTGCAACGTGTATTCCGCGTGTCGCAGGCGCTTGAAAGCGGGATGATCGGCATTAACGAGTGCGCCGTATCGACCGAGCTGGGGCCGTTTGGCGGGGTGAAAGAGTCCGGTCTCGGTCGGGAAGGCTCGGTGCTGGGGCTTGATGAATATCTGGAAGTTAAGACCCTGCACATTGGCGGCCTGTAGCGGTACGGCGGCACGGCGTATGCTTGGTTGGGATGGCCCGGAAATGAAAAAATATATTTTTGATTTTAACGAGATAGAGGATCAGCCGGGGTTCTATCGCCGCTTTATCCAGGTATTTTCACTGGAGAAAAGGCAGGTCCACGATCTCGACAGCTTGTGGGATGTGGTGGTGGGAGGAGGGTTGCCTCTTCCGGTGGAGATTGAGTTTGTGCATTTGCCGGAAATAAAAAGGCGGCGTTATGGCGCGCTAATCCTGCTGTTTGACGAGGCGGAAGAAGAGCTCGAAGGGCAGCTGCGCTTTAATATTCGCGTTTAACGGACATAAAAAAGCCCCCGGCGAACGGGGGCAAAGTCGTCGGACTTGACGACGAGGGTTTATTTATACAGCTCAGCGGTAGCGTGCCAGGTATCGCCCGTCCGCGCTTCAGTAATGTGATAGGCTGAAGCGCCTTTCTCAGCCGCTTTCTGTGATAGTTCATGACGCATATCCATCGGCGCGCTGCCTGTCTGGCTTACGGAGATGCTGCCTAAAGATTGCATGCCCTGCGTCTGTTCGCTGGAGATCTGATGCGCTGCTGCGTTAGCGCCAAAAGAGAGAACGGACAGAAGGCTAAGGGCTGCGATGGTTGATTTGGTTTTCATATTGTCTACTCCTGAATAGTTTTCCCAACGGCCGGAAGGGCTAAATTGCGATTTTTGTTCTGACGGTCGTTGAGTGAGACGATCGTTGCTAAATACTTACTTTGATCTGCTTGCGGCGCTGCAGGTTATTTATACAGTTCAGCCGTTGCGTGCCACTGGTCGCCGGAACGCGCTTCAATGATGCGGTAAGAAGAAGCCCCTTCCTGCTCGGCTTTTTGCGCCAGTTTCTGATGCATATCCATCGGTGAGCTACCGATGCCGCTTACGGAGATGGTGCCCACCGGCTGCAGGTTTTGCGCGCCGTCAGCATCGACAGATGCGGCAGCAAAAGCGCCAAAGGAAAGCATGGAGAGCAGGCTTGCGGTTACTAAAGTGTTTTTCATGTTCATAATTTTTACCTCGTCGTATTCTTTTGCTCAGGTCATCGTTTCGTGACCTTCATCACAAAATCAAGTATACACTAATAACGGTAAAAATTAATACTCTGCTAACAGTTTCACATGAAACTTTGCGTTAAAAGCATGGCTCTTTATAATATTCAGTTATTAAAACGGTAATTTTAGCGCGTTGTTTTTAATGAAATGCAGAAAAATCAATGACCTGTCGCACTTTGATTATTTGTGCGGTCGATAACAGAACAAACCATATTTTGGAGGCGTAATGACTGGGGGTATCTGCTGTGAGGTTGAAACAAAACGGTCGATCGCGCTCAAAGAAAAGGCTAAAGAAGAATTACCCGCCACGGAGAAGGCGGGTAGGGCAGGCGGCGTAAAGCTTACAGCTCTTGCTCGAACAGAACGAGAATGGCCTCGTAAAGCTCCTTTACCGTGAAGTCGCTGGCGGGTGTAGTAAAGATAGTGTCATCCCCGGCGATAGTGCCGAGAATACCTTCCGCTTTACCCAATGAATCCAGCAGACGGGCAATCAGCTGAGCTGCGCCCGGGCTTGTATGGATAACCACTACCGCATTGTTATAGTCGATATCCAGCACCAGGTTCTTCAGCGGGCTGGACGTGGTCGGCACGCCAAGCTCGGCGGGCAGGCAGTAAACCATCTCCATTTTTGCATTACGCGTGCGTACCGCGCCAAACTTGGTTAGCATGCGGGAAACTTTGGACTGGTTAATATTGTCAAAACCGTCGTTCTGCAACGCATGAACGATCTCGCCCTGAGAACTGAATTTCTCTTCTTTTAACAGCGATTTGAAGGCTTTAATCAATTCTTCTTGTTTTGAGGAGTTGCGCATGAGCCACCTGTATATAGGTAAACGGATAACATTATTATGCATTTAAATGAATTTTTATGAAAATGCATGAAAGGGCGTTAGCCTGAAATAATGTTATGAAAGAGACGAATTTTATCAAATTTCGTTATCGAGAAACATGCCTGTGTCACGACTGGTAAATAAGCCTGCAAGTAAACTAAATGTTATCAAAATGATGTTGTTTTGATGCGACGGTAAGGTGTAATGTAACCGCCGTTGATGTGACAACATCAGGTAGTGACCGGGCGCTCAGGCGTCGTTTCCACCCGGCGAGTAAATGCAGCAGTAACGCATGAGGATTGCGTAACCTCGCAGTCTGAAGGCGGGAAGATTGTAATTACCCCTTCTCTGGATTATGGTCGCCACCGCATGGAGTTACGGCACGTTTTTGCTAACCATAATAAGGAGTTTAGGATGAAAGTTGCAGTCCTCGGCGCGGCAGGCGGTATCGGCCAGGCGCTTGCCCTTCTACTCAAGACCCAACTGCCTTCAGGTTCAGAACTCTCACTGTATGACATCGCACCGGTTACCCCAGGGGTAGCGGTTGACCTCAGTCATATCCCTACAGATGTGAAAATAAAAGGTTTCAGCGGCGAAGACGCGACGCCGGCGCTGGTTGGCGCGGACGTTGTGCTGATCTCCGCAGGCGTTGCCCGTAAGCCAGGTATGGATCGTTCCGACCTGTTTAACGTGAATGCCGGCATCGTGAAGAACCTGATTGAGCAGGTTGCTAAAACCTGCCCGAAAGCCTGCATCGGCATCATCACCAACCCGGTGAACACCACGGTTGCTATCGCCGCCGAAGTGCTGAAAAAAGCAGGCGTCTACGACAAGAATAAACTGTTTGGCGTTACCACGCTGGACATCATCCGCTCCAATACCTTTGTTGCGGAACTGAAAGGTAAACAGTCTGGCGAGATCGAAGTGCCTGTAATCGGCGGCCACTCCGGCGTGACTATCCTGCCGCTGCTGTCCCAGATCCCGGGCGTTACCTTCACCGAGCAGGAAACTGCCGATCTGACCAAACGTATCCAGAACGCGGGCACCGAAGTGGTTGAAGCGAAGGCTGGCGGCGGGTCCGCAACCCTGTCGATGGGCCAGGCTGCGGCTCGTTTCGGTCTGTCGCTGGTGCGCGCGCTGCAGGGTGAAAGCAACGTTGTCGAGTGCGCCTATGTTGAAGGCGACGGCCAGCACGCTCGCTTCTTCTCCCAGCCGCTGCTGCTGGGTAAGAACGGTATCGAGGAGCATAAATCCTACGGCAAACTGAGCGCCTTTGAGCAGCAGGCGCTGGAAGGCATGCTGGATACGCTAAAGAAAGATATCGCGCTGGGCGAAGAGTTCGTTAATAAGTGATCTCTGTCAGATAAAAAAAACCGGAACATCTCTGTTCCGGTTTTTTTATGTCTGAAATCAGTTCCCGGCCGGGTATTCCTGAATAGTGACCTGCATGGTTATCTTCTTATCTTCACGCATCACTTCAACCGGTATCACCGAGCCTGGACGAATTTCAGCGACCTGATCCATCGTTTCCAGAGCGGAAATCGCAGGCTTATGGTTCACCGAGACAATGACGTCATTGACCTGAATGCCTGCTTTAGCCGCCGGGCCATCCGGCGAAACCTCATTAACAATGATCCCCTGAATCTGGTCGATGCCGGTTGACGGGCTGTGCAAAGGGGTGATCTCACGTCCGCCGATGCCGATATAGCCGCGGATCACCCTGCCATCGCGGATAAGCTTATCCATGATTTTCGTCGCCAGCTGCGTCGGAATGGCGAAACCGATCCCTTCCGGCGTCTCACCGCCGTTGCTTTTATCAAAGGAGAGCGTGTTGATGCCCATCAGCTCGCCCAGCGAATTCACCAGGGCGCCGCCGGAGTTGCCATGGTTGATGGAAGCATCGGTCTGCAGGAAAGACTGGCGGCCGGAAGGGCTCAGACCAATACGGCCGGTGGCGCTGATAATGCCCTGGGTAATCGTCTGTCCGAGGTTGTATGGGTTGCCGATGGCCATCACCACGTCGCCAATATGCGGCATACGCTTGCTGTTTATCGGGATAAGCGGCAGGCCGGTGGCGTTAATTTTTAACACGGCCAGATCGGTCAGGTTATCGGAGCCGACCAGTAGCGCTTCAAAGACGCGGCCATCCTGCAGGGCAACGATGATTTGCTCGGCGTCGTTAATCACATGTTTATTGGTAATGATGTACCCGCGCTCGTCCATAATCACCCCGGAGCCAAGGGTTTTTATTTCCAGCTGATTGTGGGTATTGCTGCCCACGCTGCGGTTATAGACGTTCACGACGGCAGGCGCAGCGCGTCGCACCGCGGTGTTATAGCTCAGCGGTGTTTCATCGGCACTGTCGAACGTCGAAGGGGCAAGCGGCGTGATGTGCTGGCGCAACGAAGGTAAAGAGACCAACAGAATAGCCGCCACAATCAGGCCGATCGCCACCGATCGTAAAATCTTCAGAAACATGGATTTGAGTTAATCAGTGAGAAAACGAACGCAGAATAGCATGAGTTAATCGGACATCGCACTCGTGATGTCCGATTACTGACCAAATTAACGCAATAACAAATAGATACTATCTTCGCCACGCACGACGTGAAGGGCGATTAGCGCGGGTTTGCCTTCCAGCATCTTGCGCATTTCTGCAATCGTGCGGATACGCTCGCGGTTAATGCCGATAATCACATCGCCTTTATGCAGCCCAACCTGCGCGGCCGGCGTGCCTTTTTCTACGCTGTCGAGCTTCACGCCCTTAGCCCCGTCTTTAAGCTGACCGTCGCTTAACGTCGCCCCCTGAAGCGCGGGAGTAATCAACTCCGCATTCGCCGATGAAGCGGTACTCTTATCAAGCGTGACGCTTACTTCCAGCGGTTTCCCATCGCGGAGCAGGCCAAGCTTCACCACCGTGCCCGGTTCCGTCGTTGCGATCTTGGCGCGCAATTCCGCAAAGCTGCTGATGGTTTTACCGTTCAGGCTGGTGATGATATCGCCCGCTTTTACGCCCGCTTTGGCCGAGCCGGATTGCGGCAGCACTTCGCTGACAAACGCCCCGCGCTGGGTGGTCAGATTGAACGCTTTGGCGATATCAGCGCTCATTTCGGTGCCCTTAATGCCTAACAGGCCGCGCTTGATTTCACCAAACTCCATCAGCTGTCTGGCCAGCGTCTGCGCCATATTGCTCGGAATGGCAAAGCCGATACCCACGCTGCCTCCGCTCGGCGCGAGAATGGCGGTGTTAATGCCAATCAGCTCACCGTTGAGGTTAAGCAATGCGCCGCCGGAGTTTCCCCGGTTGATGGAAGCATCGGTCTGGATAAAGTTTTCCAGCCCTTCCAGATTTAACCCGCTGCGGCCCAGAGCCGAGACGATCCCTGACGTAGCGGTCTGGCCCAGCCCAAAGGGATTCCCAACGGCCACGGCAAAATCGCCCACGCGCAGCTTATCGGAATCGGCCACGGCAATTTGCGTCAGCCCTGTCGCATTCTGGATCTGGATAAGCGCGATATCGCTCTGATCGTCGCCGCCTATTAGTTTGGCTGCAAATTCGCGCCCGTCGTTAAGCTGGACGCTGATCTTTTCGGCGTGGCTGATCACGTGGTTGTTCGTCAGCACATACCCTTTGGCGGCGTTGATAATCACGCCGGAGCCCAGCCCCTCAAAAGGTTGGGATTCGGAAGGAGGAAGATCGTCGCCGAAGAACTTTTTAAACTCTTCCGGGACTTTTTGAGCAGGCGCCGCAGCCGTGCCTTCAACCTGAACACTCACCACGGCTGGCAAAACCTTTTCCAGCATCGGGGCCAGGCTTGGTAACGCGGCCTGGCCGGGAACCTGTGAAGGGATCGCGGCAACGGCAAAAGGTGACGCACTCAGAGCTAACCCGACGCTTAACGCTAACGCACTCAATAATCGTGTTTGTTTCTTCATTAATGGCTTGCTCTCGTGACCTGGAAAAAGGAGAACCCGATAACTCACCGATATTATTGAAATATCAGCCGGGTAACAATGTTGTTGAATGAGACAAGATTCTTAAATGATAGTCGTGGCGAGATGAGATTTGGGGCATGAGCGGCATGCCCCGAAAAAAAAATCTTATTACCGTGCTTAATCGCGTTTTGCACGCTCGGTACGCAGCAAGCCTGACGCGCCTTCTGAGTAGTCGCGCGGCATCTGTACCGGCGCCTGATCGTTGCTGGCTTCGGATTCAGCCAGACGGTTGCGGAACGGATTAGCCTCGGCGGAGAGTTCCGGCAGCAGGCTGCTGGAGCTCTTCGCCATATGTTGATACAGCTGACGATAATCGTGCGCCATATTATCGAGCAGCTCGGCACTGTGGGCAAAGTGGCTGACCAGCTCTTCGCGGTACTCGTCAAGCTCCGCTTTGTTTTTCTCAAGCTCATACTGTAAAGCCTGCTGCTGACGCAGTTTGCGGTTGCCAAAACGCATGGCGACGGCGCCAATGATAATCCCGACAACTAACCCAATTAGCGCATATTCCCAGGTCATGTACTTCTCCCGTTATCTTGTGAATCCGTAAGGGTAATGTAGCCACTATAACCGCTAACCTAAGAGAAGTGGAATCCTGACGCAGCTTCGCTTAGGGTAGAACGACCTTTTTTTCGACATCCGTACTTAAAGAACATCAGTAAACGGCAATACGATTTCTAAGGGAATATTATAATACCATGCAAAATCTCTCCCCTACATCGCGCTATCAGCGGGCTCTGGCTGAGGGCAGCTACCAACCGGATGACGTTCAGCGCGAAGCTGTAACACGCCTTGAGGCTGTTTATCAAGCGCTTACCGCTAAAAGCTCAGCGTCCGCTGAAAGCGGCGGCTTGATGGCAAAGTTCGGCAAACTGCTTGGGAAACGCGCCGCGCCTGCCGGTGATGAACCCGTGCGCGGCTTATATATGTGGGGTGGCGTCGGGCGTGGAAAAACCTGGCTGATGGATATGTTCTTTCAGAGTTTACCTGGCCGACGCAAGATGCGTCTGCACTTCCACCGCTTTATGCTGCGCGTGCACGAAGAGCTTACGCAGCTGCAGGGACACAGCGATCCGCTTGAAATCGTGGCGGATGGTTTTAAGGCCGAAACCGATATCCTGTGCTTCGATGAATTCTTCGTTTCGGATATTACCGACGCCATGCTGCTGGGGACATTAATGAAGGCGCTGTTCGCCCGCGGCATTACCTTAATCGCCACGTCCAATATTCCGCCGGACGAGCTGTATCGCAACGGCCTGCAGCGGCCGCGCTTTATCCCCGCCATCGAGGCGATAAAACGACATTGTGACGTGATGAACGTGGATGCGGGCATTGATTACCGGCTACGTACGCTGACGCAGGCGCATCTGTGGCTGTCGCCGCTGGACGAGGCAACGGCACAGCGAATGGAAAGCTTATATACCGCGCTGGCGGGTACGCCGCGGGAAGGGGAGCCGACGCTTGAGATTAACCATCGCCCGCTGGCGACGTTGGGCACGGCCAGTCAAACGCTGGCGGTGGATTATCAGACGCTGTGTGTGGATGCCCGCAGCCAGCATGATTACATCGCCTTATCGCGCCTGTTTCACACCGTTATGCTGTTCAACGTGCCTGTTATGACCACCACAACCGAAAACGAAGCCCGCCGTTTTATCGCGCTGGTGGATGAATTTTACGAGCGCCACGTAAAGCTTGTGGTTTCGGCCAGCGCGCCATTATTCGATATTTATCAAGGGGAAAGGCTTAAGTTCGAGTTCCAGCGCTGCCTGTCGCGCCTGCAGGAAATGCAAAGCGAGGAGTATTTGCGCCTGCCGCACAGGCCGTAAAAACGGATATGTCGCGGGAAAGAGAAATTATGGTCGATCTTTGAGGACGACTTCTCTATAATCTTGCGACCCCACGTTACAACCAAAGTTTTTTTCCCAAAACTTTTGTCGTGCCGGCATAGGCTATTCGAAGGGGTAGGTTTGCTGGACAATGTCGCGTGAACCTCAACTGATTTTAAACGTTTGGGTGTTCACCAACGTGTAACTATATATTGGGTAAGCTTTTAATGAAAACTTTTACAGCTAAACCAGAAACCGTACAGCGCGACTGGTATGTTGTTGACGCTGACGGCAAGACCTTAGGTCGCCTGGCTACTGAACTGGCTCGCCGTCTGCGCGGTAAGCACAAAGCGGAATATACTCCGCACGTTGATACCGGTGATTACATCATCGTTCTGAACGCAGAAAAAGTTGCTGTAACCGGCAACAAGCGTACTGACAAAGTGTATTACCATCACACCGGCCACATCGGTGGTATCAAACAAGCGACCTTTGAAGAGATGATTGCCCGCCGTCCTGAGCGTGTGATTGAAATCGCGGTTAAAGGCATGCTGCCGAAAGGCCCTCTGGGTCGTGCTATGTTCCGTAAACTGAAAGTTTACGCGGGCACCGAGCACAACCACGCGGCGCAGCAACCGCAAGTTCTGGACATTTAATCGGGATTATGGCAATGGCTGAAAATCAATACTACGGCACTGGTCGCCGCAAAAGTTCCGCAGCTCGCGTGTTTATCAAACCAGGCAGCGGCAAAATCGTTATCAACCAACGTTCTCTGGAACAGTACTTCGGTCGTGAAACTGCCCGCATGGTAGTTCGTCAGCCGCTGGAACTGGTTGATATGGTTGAGAAATTCGATCTGTACATCACTGTTAAAGGTGGTGGTACTTCTGGTCAGGCTGGTGCGATCCGTCACGGTATCACCCGCGCTCTGATGGAGTACGACGAGTCCCTGCGTGGCGAACTGCGTAAAGCTGGCTTCGTTACTCGTGATGCTCGTGAAGTTGAACGTAAGAAAGTCGGCCTGCGTAAAGCACGTCGTCGTCCTCAGTTCTCCAAACGTTAATTGTTCTCTGCGTTTACGCAGAAAGGCAATTGGCAAAAAACCCGGTCCTGTACCGGGTTTTTTTATGCCCGAAATTTATATTATTGCTTTTAACTAGTTGATAGTAATTGTCTTTTTCGCAAATTACAGATCCACTCCCCACAAAACTGGTAAAATCTGGTAAACTATCAACCAATTTTCTGCCCAAATGTCGGCATCAGTTTGATTTCGCCTTGTATTCAGGCGAGCTGATGGTAGTCCGAGTGAGTTGGGTAATAAACAGTCAGGTTAGCCGCCGCTTGCGGCTATTAGCAGTATTTTCTGAATAAACTTGGAGGTTTTCATGGCTGTCGCTGCCAACAAACGTTCGGTGATGACGCTGTTTTCCGGTCCTACTGACATCTATAGCCATCAGGTACGTATCGTGCTGGCCGAAAAGGGTGTCAGCGTTGAAATTGAGCATGTGGAAACGGATAACCTGCCTCAGGATCTGATTGACCTCAACCCAAATCACAGCGTACCGACCCTGGTTGACCGCGAACTGACCCTGTGGGAATCCCGCATCATCATGGAATATCTTGATGAGCGCTTCCCGCATCCGCCACTTATGCCGGTTTATCCTGTGGCCCGTGGTGAAAGCCGTCTGTACATGCACCGCATCGAAAAAGACTGGTACACCCTGATGAATACCGTGATGAACGGTTCTGCACAGGAAGCGGACGTTGCCCGTAAGCAGCTGCGTGAAGAGCTGCTGGCCATCGCCCCGGTCTTCACCCAGAAGCCTTTCTTCCTGAGTGACGAGTTCAGCCTGGTGGACTGCTATCTGGCGCCGCTGCTGTGGCGTTTGCCGCAGATGGGTATCGAGCTTGCAGGCGCGGGTTCTAAAGAGATGAAAGGGTATATGACTCGCGTATTCGAACGTGATTCCTTCCTTGCCTCTCTGACCGAACCCGAGCGCGAAATGCGTCTGCAGACCCGAGGCTAATTGATGGATATGTCGCAATTGTCACCGCGTCGTCCCTATCTGCTCCGTGCTTTTTACGAGTGGCTACTGGATAACCAGCTCACACCGCACCTGGTTGTGGATGTGACATTGCCAGGCGTGCATGTGCCGATGGAATATGCGCGAGACGGGCAAATTGTCCTGAATATCGCGCCGCGCGCGGTAGGAAACCTGGAACTGGCCAACAACGAAGTGCGTTTTAACGCGCGCTTTGGCGGCGTGCCGCGTCAGGTATTCGTTCCTATGGCGGCGGTACTGGCGATCTACGCTCGTGAGAATGGCGCCGGCACAATGTTTGAGCCGGAAGCCAGCTATGACGGCGCTATGGAAAGCCACGGCGATGATGAACAGGCAGCATCCGATTCAGAAATGATGATGCAGGTGATCGATGGCGATCGCCCGGATCATGATGAAGATGACGATAGCCCGGATGACGATCCCCCTCCGCGCGGCGGCCGTCCGGCTCTGCGCGTAGTGAAGTAAAATCGCAAGCCAGTCATCAGACTGGCTTTTTTATTGCCCGTCCCGGCCGGCCACTTGTTTCGTAAGTCTGCAACTGCTGTGTTATGATCCGGAAGATTATTTTTCACTCCTTTCCTTAAAAACGGCCCCTTGCTGACGCTATGAGCACATTTGACGACCAGGCAGACCAGACGACTGATACCATCGGGCATGCGATGCGCCGTCGCCCGCTGGCGCGTAAAAAGCTCTCGGAAATGGTGGAAGAAGAGCTTGAGCAGATGATTCGCAGACGTGAATTTGCTGAAGGCGAGCAGCTGCCGTCCGAGCGCGAACTGATGGCCTTTTTCAACGTTGGCCGTCCTTCCGTGCGTGAGGCGCTGGCCGCGCTTAAGCGCAAAGGCCTGGTGCAAATCAGCAACGGCGAACGAGCCCGCGTTTCACGTCCTTCCGCAGACACCATCATTGGCGAGCTATCCGGCGTGGCGAAAGATTTTCTCTCCCGTCCCGGCGGCATCGCCCATTTCGAACAGCTAAGGATGTTTTTCGAGTCCAGCCTGGTGCGCTATGCGGCAGAATTTGCCACGCAGGTGCAGATTGAACGACTTGGCAAGGCGCTGGAAATGAACAGCCAGGCGCTGGACGACAACGACCTCTTTATTCGCTCCGATATCGAATTCCACCGCGAACTGGCTGAAATTCCTGCGAACCCGATCTTTATGGCCGTGCATGTCGCTTTGCTGGACTGGCTGATCGCGGCCCGTCCTGCCGTGCCGCAGGAAGAGCTTCACGCGCATAATAACGTCAGCTATCAGCAGCATATTGAGATCCTCAACGCTATCCAGGCGCGCGATCCCGACGGCGCAGAGGCCGCGCTAAAAGCCCACCTTAAAAGCGTGTTCGCCGCTTATTATGCCGCGCCACGCAAACGTAGCGCGAAGAAATAGCCTTTGCCGAGCCGTTATCGATCGTAATTTTCAGGCAACAAACGATCGACCATCGCAATTTCATATGAACAAGATCACATTCTGACGCTCTGCCGGTATGGCGTTTACTTTTCGCTCTGGTATAACAGGTATAAAGGTATATCGTTACAACTGAAACCAGAGAACAAGAGGCGTTTATGACACAGAATCTTCGGGGCGTGATGCCGGCATTGCTGACTCCCTTCAATCAACAGGAGCAGGTGGATACGGACAGCCTTCGCCGCCTTGTACGCTTCAACATAGAGCAGGGCGTGGACGGACTTTATGTGGGCGGTTCCACCGGCGAGGCATTTTTGCAAAGCGCGAAAGAACGCGAGCAGGTGCTGGAAGTCGTGGCTGAGGAGGCGAAAGGCAAGCTGACGCTGATTGCTCACGTAGGCGCTATCAGCACGCAGGAAAGCCAGCATCTGGCAGGCGCGGCGCATCGCTACGGTTTTGACGCGGTTTCCGCCGTCACGCCTTTTTACTATCCGTTTAGCTTTAACGAGCACTGCGATCATTACCGTGCGGTGATTGACGCCTCCGGCGGTCTGCCGATGGTGGTCTACAATATACCGGCTTTAAGCGGCGTAAAGCTGACGCTGGAGCAGGTCGGCACGCTGATTAATTTACCGGGCGTAGGCGCCCTTAAACAGACCTCCGGCGATCTGTATGAGATGGAAAAAATCCGCCGCGCGCATCCCGATCTGGTGCTCTACAACGGCTACGACGAAATCTTTGCTTCTGGCCTGTTGGCGGGCGCGGACGGCGGCATCGGCAGCACCTATAACGTGATGGGCTGGCGTTATCTGGCTATTAAACGTGCGATACAGGAAGGGGACATGCAGCGCGCCATGCATCTGCAGAGCGAGTGCAACAAAGTTATCGATGTGCTGATTAAAGTCGGCGTTTTCCGCGGCCTGAAAACGCTGCTGCACTACATGGATATCGTTGCCGTGCCGCTATGCCGCAAACCTTTTGCGCCGGTAGACGAGCAATACCTGCCGGAGCTGAAGGCGCTGGCGGCTCAGCTGCAGGCAGAACGCGCAACGTTCTGATCTCTGATGCCGGGCAACCGGCATTAATCAAACCTAATCAGACCTAACAAAAGGGCGGATTATTAATCCGCGCCGGGAGTGCTTTATGAATAACACTACCCAACGGATCCCATGGTATCGCCATCTGACTAAGCCGCAATGGAAGGCATTTTCCGCAGCATGGATTGGCTACCTGCTGGATGGTTTCGATTTTGTCCTGATAGCTTTAGTGTTAACTGAAATACAAAGTGAATTTGGCCTGACCACCGTGCAGGCCGCGAGCCTTATCTCCGCGGCCTTTATTTCCCGCTGGTTTGGCGGCCTGGTGCTGGGTGCGATGGGCGATCGCTACGGCCGTAAGCTTGCCATGATAACCAGCATCGTCCTGTTTTCATTCGGTACCCTGGCCTGTGGTTTCGCGCCTGGTTTTACCACCATGTTTATCGCCCGGCTGGTGATCGGCATGGGGATGGCAGGGGAGTACGGCTCCAGCGCCACCTACGTCATTGAAAGCTGGCCGAAGCATCTGCGTAACAAGGCGAGCGGGTTCTTAATCTCAGGCTTCTCCGTCGGAGCCGTGCTGGCGGCGCAGATTTATAGCGTTGTGGTACCCGTGTGGGGCTGGCGCGCGCTGTTTTTTATCGGCATTCTGCCCATTATCTTCGCCCTCTGGCTGCGTAAAAATATCCCGGAAGCGGAAGACTGGCACGAGAAGTTTGCCGATAAAAAACCGGTCAAAACCATGGTTGATATTCTCTATCGTGGCGAGCACCGCATTATCAATATTGGCTTGACCGTTATCGTGGCGACAGCGCTCTACTTCTGTTTTGCCGGCGATGTCGGCAATGCGGTTATTATCGCCGTGCTGGGGCTAATCTGTGCCGCGGTATTCATCAGCTTTATGGTGCAAAGCAGCGGTAAACGCTGGCCGACGGGCGTCACGCTTATGATTGTGGTCTTCTTCGCCTTTCTCTACTCCTGGCCGATCCAGGCGCTGTTGCCAACTTATCTGAAGACCGAACTGGCCTACGATCCCGCCACGGTGGCCCATGTGCTGTTCTTTAGCGGCTTTGGCGCGGCGGTTGGCTGCTGCGTGGGCGGTTTTCTCGGCGACTGGCTGGGAACGCGCAAAGCCTATGTATGTAGCCTGCTGGTTTCCCAGCTGCTGATAATCCCGGTGTTTGCTATCGGCGGCGGGAATATCTGGGTGTTGGGCCTGCTGCTGTTCTTCCAGCAGATGCTGGGTCAGGGGATTTCCGGTATTTTGCCGAAATTAATCGGCGGCTATTTCGATACCGAACAACGGGCGGCGGGATTAGGCTTTACGTACAACGTTGGCGCCCTCGGCGGCGCGCTGGCCCCGGTGATTGGCGCGACCATTGCCCAGCGACTGGATTTGGGAACCGCCCTGGCTTCGCTCTCGTTCAGCCTAACCTTTGTGGTTATTTTGCTAATCGGGCTGGATATGCCGTCGCGCATTCAGCGCTGGATTCATCCGCAAGCCGCGCGCACGCATGATGCTATCGACGGCAAACCTTTTAGCGGCGCGGTGCATGCGGGCAGCAAAAATGTATTAGTCGAGAAGGCGGTAAAATGACGACGCTTGCTATTGATATCGGCGGCACCAAACTCGCCGCCGCGTTAATCGACAGGGAAATGTACATTATTGACCGATGCGAACTGGCGACGCCCGCAAGCAAGACGCAGGACGCTTTGCAGGTCCGCCTGGCCGAACTGGTCGCGCCCTTTACGGCGCGTGCGCAACGCGTAGCCATTGCCTCTACCGGGATTATTCAGGAAGGTGCGCTGAACGCCATCAATCCCGACAACCTCGGCGGGCTTGCCCGTTTCCCGCTGGTTGAAGCAGTAACCCGTCTGACCCGGCTTCCCTGTATTGCCGTAAACGATGCCCAGGCTGCGGCCTGGGCGGAATATCACGCGCTGCGGGAGGACATCAGCGACATGGTGTTTCTGACGGTCTCGACGGGCGTCGGCGGCGGGATTGTCAGCAATGGCAGGCTGCTGGTCGGAACGGGAGGGCTTGCCGGCCATCTCGGCCATACGCTTGCCGATCCAAACGGGCCGCGCTGCGGCTGCGGGCGTATCGGCTGTGTGGAGGCTATAGCCTCCGGGCGAGGTATTGCGGCGGCGGCCAGGGACGATTTAGCGGGATGCGATGCAAAAACGATTTTTGCCCGCGCGCAGCAGGGGCATGCTCAGGCTGCCGCGCTAAAGCAGCGTTCGGCGCAAACGCTGGCCCGCCTGATTGCCGATATCAAAGCTTCGACGGATTGCCAGCTTGTAGTAATTGGCGGCAGCGTCGGTCTTAGCGAAGGGTATCTGGAGTTGGTGCGGGCAAACCTTAACGAGGAGCCGGCGACTTATCGTACCCGCCTGTCAGCCGCTCGCCATCAACATAATGCGGGCCTGCTTGGGGCCGCGCTGTTAGCACAGGAAGTCATGCCATGATTACCGGAGAGAGTCTTTACCCTGAATCCGCAGGCTTACCCGAGGCGCTGATTAACGCCGTTCGTCTGGCTCTGGCGCAGAAACCGGAGCGCAAGGCGCCGGGTAGCTATCCCATACAGGGTGAAAAATTATTTATGAACGTCATGGAGTTTTCCACCCAGGCTCCGGAGACGAAAAAAGCGGAGCAGCATCGGGAATATATCGATATTCAGGTGCTGCTGGCAGGAACAGAGAGGATTTATTACGGACTTTTTGAAAGCGCGCGTGAATGTGAAGAGCTGCATGTGGAGGAGGATTACCAGCTTTGCAACCGCATTGATAATGAACAACAGCTGACGCTTCGTCCCGGTCAGTTTGCCGTGTTTATGCCGCTTGAACCTCATAAGCCCGGCTGCGTGGTTTCCCGGGCGGAAACCATTAAGAAAGTCGTGATTAAGCTGCATCGCAGCGCGCTGGAAGCATAAAAAAGCCCGGAGGCGGTGACGCCTCCGGGCTGAACAATCTGGTGGATGGCGCTGCCGCTTATCCACCCTACGCTTTAAACGATTCCGTAGGTCGGGTAAGCGCCAGCGCCACCCGACACAACAATAAGCACGGTTCCCGTAGGTCGGATAAGCAAAGCGCCGCCCGATACAACAGTCACCACATTCCGTAGGTCGGTTAAGCGAAGCGCCACCCGACACAACAGTCACCATATTCTGTAGGTCGGGTAAGCAAAGCGCCACCCGACACAACAGTAACCACATTCCGTAGGCCGGGTAAGCGAAGCGCCACCCGACACAACAGCCACCATATTCTGTAGGTCGGGTAAGCAAAGCGCCACCCGACACAACAATAAGCACGGTTCCCGTAGGCCGGATAAGCGAAGCGCCACCCGACACAACAGTCACCATATTCTGTAGGTCGGGTAAGCAAAGCGCCACCCGACACAACAATAAGCACGGTTCCCGTAGGTCGGGTAAGCGAAGCGCCACCCGACACAACAATCACCACATTCTGTAGGCCGGGTAAGCGAAGCGCTACCCGACACAACAATAACCACATTCCGTTGGTCGGATAAGCAAAGCGCCACCCGACGCAACAATAAGCACGGTTCCCGTAGGTCGGGTAAGCGCCAGCGCCACCCGACGCTAATTACACTTCGAGGAAGTTCAGGATCCCATCCGCCGCCTTGCGGCCTTCGGCAATCGCCGTCACTACCAGATCAGAGCCACGCACCGCATCGCCACCGGCAAAGATTTTCGGGTTGCTGGTCTGGAACGCGTTTTCGCTGCCTTCCGGCGCGATGATGCGGCCCTGGCCGTCCAGCTCAACGCTGTGTTTTTCCAGCCACTGCATGCTGTGCGGACGGAAACCAAACGCCATGATCACCGCATCGGCAAGCACCACGTGCTCTGAGCCCGCGATGATTTCCGGACGTCGACGCCCGTTGGCATCCGGCGCGCCCAGCTCGGTGCGGACAAATTTCACGCCCGACACTTTACCGTTGGCGTTAATTTCCACGCCCAGCGGCTGCACGTTGAACTGGAACTCCACGCCCTCTTCGCGCGCGTTTTTTACTTCGCGGCGTGAGCCCGGCATGTTCTCTTCGTCACGACGATAAGCACAGATAACGTGCGTTGCGCCCTGGCGAACGGAAGTACGCACGCAGTCCATCGCGGTATCGCCGCCGCCCAGCACGACAACGCGTTTGCCAGCCATGTTCACATACGGCTCTTCGGCGGAGTCGCCAAAGCCCATGATCTGTTTGGTGTTAGCGATAAGGAACGGCAGGGCGTCGAACACGCCCGGCGCATCTTCATTCTCTAAACCGCCGCGCATCGACTGATAGGTGCCCACGCCGAGGAACACGGAATCAAACTCGCTCAGCAGGTCATCGATTTGCACATCGCGACCCACCTCGGTATTGAGTTTAAATTCGATGCCCATGCCGCTGAAGATTTCACGGCGCTTGGTCATCACTTCTTTTTCCAGTTTGAACGCCGGGATACCGAAGGTCAGCAGGCCGCCGATCTCCGGATGACGGTCATAAACCACCGCTTTCACGCCGTTACGCGCCAGCACGTCCGCGCAGGCCAGCCCGGCAGGTCCCGCGCCGATAATCGCCACGCGTTTACCGGTTTGCTTCACGCCGGTCAGGTCCGGTTTCCAGCCCATCTCGATCGCTTTATCGTTGATATAGCGCTCGATATTGCCGATGGTGACCGCGCCAAACTCGTCGTTAAGCGTACAGGATCCTTCACACAGGCGATCCTGCGGGCAAACGCGGCCGCACACTTCCGGCAGGCTGTTTGTCTGATGCGACAGTTCAGCCGCTTCAATAATGCGCCCTTCGTTGGCAAGCTTCAGCCAGTTTGGAATGTAGTTATGCACCGGGCATTTCCATTCGCAGTAAGGGTTGCCGCACGACAGGCAGCGATCCGCCTGCGCCTTGGCCTGGCCTTCTGAGAACGGCTCGTAAATTTCTACAAATTCAATTTTACGGATCTTAAGCGGTTTCTTTGGCGGATCAACGCGCTGTAAGTCGATAAATTGATATACGTTTTGACTCATCGTGACCTCTTACTGCGCCTGCACCCGCAACTCGGCAGCGCTTCGACTACGGTGACCCAACAATGCTTTGACATCGCTGGACTTCGGTTTAACCAGCGTGAATTTCGCCGCAAAGGCTGGCCAGTTCGCCAGGATCTCTTCGCCGCGCTGGGAACCCGTAAGCTGCACGTGCTCGGTGATCATGCCGCGCAGATGCTCTTCATGGATTGCCAGCTCTTCAACGCCCAGCAGCTCAACCAGCTCGGGGTTAACGCGCTTACGGAAATCGCCGTCTTCGTCCAGCACATAGGCGAAACCGCCCGTCATGCCGGCACCGAAGTTAACGCCGGTTTTACCGATGACGCAGACGATGCCGCCGGTCATGTATTCACAGCCGTTGTCGCCAATGCCTTCCACCACGGTGATAGCGCCGGAGTTACGCACCGCGAAACGCTCGCCCGCGCGGCCTGCGGCATACAGCTTGCCGCCGGTTGCGCCGTACAGGCAGGTATTGCCGATAATCGTCGCTTCGTGGCTGCGGAAGGCGGAACCCACCGGAGGACGCAGAGAAATCAAGCCGCCCGCCATGCCTTTGCCGACGTAGTCGTTGGCGTCGCCGGTCAGGTGCAGCTCAACGCCGCCCGCGTTCCATACGCCGAAGCTCTGCCCCGCGGTACCGTTGAAGTGCGCTTTGATCGGATCCGCGGCCAGTCCCTGGTCGCCGTTGTGCTGTGCGATATAGCCCGAGAGCATCGCGCCGACTGAGCGGTCGGTATTGCGGATATCAAACCAGAAGGTTTTGCTCTGCCTGTCGTCCACATACGGCTTCGCCTGAGCCAGCAGCTGCGCGTTCAGATCGCCTTTATCGAACGGCGGGTTATGTTCGGTGCAGTAAACCGCTTTGCCCGGCATAGGTTCAGCCGTTTTCAACAGGTTCGACAGATCCAGGTTTTGCTGTTTGGCGGTGAAGCCGTCCAGCTCTTTGAGCAGGTCGGTGCGGCCAATCAGGTCCACCAGACGTTTCACGCCCAGCTGCGCCATGAGCTCACGCGTTTCACGGGCGATGAAGTCAAAGTAGTTGGTCACGCGGAACGGCAGGCCGTGATAGTGATTCTTACGCAGCTTTTCGTCCTGGGTTGCAACGCCCGTCGCGCAGTTGTTGAGATGGCAAATACGCAGGTATTTACAGCCCAGCGCAACCATCGGCCCGGTGCCGAAGCCGAAGCTTTCCGCACCCAGAATCGCAGCCTTGATGATATCCAGGCCGGTTTTCAGACCGCCATCCACCTGCAGGCGGATTTTGTGGCGCAGACCGTTGGCGACCAGCGCCTGCTGCGTTTCTACCAGGCCCAGCTCCCACGGACATCCCGCGTATTTCACGGAGGAGAGCGGGCTTGCGCCTGTACCGCCGTCGTAGCCGGCGATCGTAATCAGATCCGCATAGGCTTTCGCCACGCCGGTCGCGATGGTGCCGACGCCCGGTTCAGACACCAGCTTCACGGAGATCATCGCTTTCGGGTTGACCTGTTTGAGGTCGAAAATAAGCTGCGCCAGATCTTCGATAGAGTAGATATCGTGGTGCGGCGGAGGTGAAATCAGCGTAACGCCCGGCACGGAATAACGCAGTTTTGCGATATACGGCGTGACTTTATCGCCCGGCAGCTGCCCACCTTCACCCGGCTTCGCGCCCTGGGCGACTTTGATCTGGATGACGTCGGCGTTGACCAGATAAGACGGCGTTACGCCGAAGCGGCCGGAAGCCACCTGCTTGATGCGGGACACTTTGTTGGTGCCGTAACGCGCAGGATCTTCGCCGCCTTCGCCGGAGTTAGAGTTTCCGCCGATGCTGTTCATCGCTTCCGCCAGGGATTCATGCGCTTCCGGGCTCAGCGCGCCGATAGACATGGCCGCGGTGTCGAAGCGTTTAAACAGCTCGGTGGCTGGCTCAACTTCCTCAATGCGCACGCTCTCGCCCTGCGGATTCAGCGCGAGCATATCGCGCAGCGTTGCCACCGGGCGCTCGTTTACCAGCTTCGCATACTGCTGATAATCGGCATACTCGCCGCTCTGCACCGCTTTTTGCAGCGTCTGCACCACGTCCGGGTTGTAGGCATGATATTCGCCGCCGTGGACATACTTCAGCTGCCCGCCCTGATCCAGCGGCTTACGCACCAGCCACGCGCGTTTCGACAGGTTCAGCAGATCCTGCTGGAAGTCGCTAAAGCCCGCGCCGCCGATACGGCTGACAACGCCCTGGAAACACAGCTCGGAAACGTCTTTATGCAGGCCAACGGCCTCAAATAGCTTCGAGCAACGGTAAGAGGCGATAGTCGAGATGCCCATTTTGGACATGATCTTGTACAGCCCTTTGTTGATGCCGTTGCGATAGTTCTGCATCACCGTGCGGTAATTTTTATCGAGAGCGCCGGTATCCACCAGTCTTGCCAGCGATTCGTAGGCGAGATACGGATAGATTGCCGTTGCGCCGAAGCCCAGCAGCACCGCGAAATGATGTGGATCGCGGGCGCTTGCGGTTTCAACGATGATATTGGCGTCGCAGCGCAGGCTCTTCTCAACGAGGCGAGTCTGAATCGCGCCGACCGCCATCGGCGCCGGAACCGGCAGGCGATTTTTGGCAATATTGCGGTCAGAAAGAACCAGCAGAACGGTGCCGTTACGTACCATGCGTTCGGCTTCGTCGCACAGCGCGCTTACGAATTCGTGCAGCGATCTCTGCGTCACATCGTAAGTAATGTCCAGCGTGTCGGCGCGATAGTGTTGCTCTTCCAGCTGGGTTAGCTGCTGGAAGTCAGACCACAGCAGAATCGGCGATTTAAAGCTCAGGCGGTGCGCTTGGCCTTCTGCTTCGCAGAAGACGTTCATCTCACGGCCGATGCTGGTGGCAAGCGACATAACGTGCGCTTCACGCAGCGGATCGATCGGCGGGTTCGTCACCTGCGCAAACTGCTGACGGAAGTAATCGTAAATAATGCGCGGCTGGCTGGAGAGTACGGCAAACGGGGTGTCGTCACCCATCGAACCGACCGCTTCCTGGCCGTTTTCACCCAGCACGCGCAGGATGGAGTCCACCTCTTCGCTGCTGTAGTTGAACTGTTTCTGATAGCTTGCCAGCGTATCGTCATCCAGCTCACGGGCGCCCACCTCTTCGTCCGGCAGCTCTTCAAACGGCACCAGGCGACGCACGTTGTTTTCCATCCACTCTTTATAAGGGTGGCGGCTTTTTAGCTCTTCGTCGGTTTCTGCCGAGTGGAGAATGCGGCCGATACGGGTGTCGATAACCATCAGCTCGCCCGGGCCAACGCGGCCTTTTTCCACCACTTCGTCCGGCTGGTAATCCCAGATGCCGACTTCAGAGGCGCAGGTGATGAGCTTGTCTTTGGTGATAACGTAGCGCGCAGGACGCAGGCCGTTTCGGTCCAGGTTACAGGCGGCGAAACGTCCGTCGGACATCACGATACCGGCCGGGCCGTCCCACGGCTCCATGTGCATGGAGTTAAAGTCAAAGAAGGCGCGCAGCTCCGGATCCATATTCGGGTTATTCTGCCAGGCCGGCGGCACCAGCAAACGCATCGCGCGAACGATGTCCATCCCGCCTGCTAATAGCAGCTCAAGCATATTATCCAGCGAGCTGGAGTCGGAGCCGGTCTCGTTAACGAATGGAGCGGCAGACTGCAAATCAGGGATCAGCGGAGTCTGGAATTTATAGGTACGCGCGCGCGCCCACTGCCGGTTACCGGTAATGGTGTTGATTTCACCGTTATGGGCCAGGTAGCGGAACGGCTGCGCCAGCGGCCAGCGCGGCACGGTATTGGTGGAGAAGCGCTGGTGGAACAGGCAAATGGCCGATTCCAGACGCAGATCCGCCAGGTCCAGGTAAAAGCGCGGCAAATCTGCCGGCATACACAGACCTTTATAGATGTTCACCAGGTTTGAGAGGCTACAAACGTAGAAGTCTTTATCCTGGATGCGTTTCTCAATGCGGCGGCGGGCGATAAACAGGCGACGTTCCATATCACGCGGACGCCAGCCGGCCGGGGCATTAACAAAAATTTGTTCGATGCGAGGCTTTGAGGAGAGGGCGATTTCACCGAGCACGTCTTCATTAGTTGGCACTTCGCGCCAGCCGACGATCGACAGGGTTTCGTTTTGCAGCTCTTCTTCAACAATGCGGCGACTGGCGTTGGCTAACGCGTCGTCTTTATTTAAGAAAATCATGCCAACGGCATAATTTTTGGCTAAACGCCAGCCGCGCTCTTCCGCAACGATGCGGAAAAAGCGATCGGGTTTTTGTAACAGCAGGCCGCAACCGTCACCGGTCTTGCCATCGGCGAGTATCGCGCCGCGGTGCTGCATTCGGGCCAGTGCGTGAATAGCAGTACGCACTACCTTGTGGCTAGGTTCGCCTTCTATGTGGGCGATCAGGCCGAAACCACAGTTATCCTTCTCAAGGGATTTATCGTACAACATATCAGTGAACCTCCCCAGGCTCTACGTGATTCCCGATACCGTTTGCGCGTGGGCACAGCAAGGGCATGGCGACGGGGTTTGCGCATCTACGCTTACCTCGCGTGTCGCCCTCTTAAAATGCAACGCATCCGGTTTCACAAGTATGAGGACTTGCTTTAGAGGGAATCTTAATTACTGCATAAATATGATGGGCACAGAACCCACCCAGAAAGCTTCCAGCGGATTTCCAAGTTATCGGGAAAGCGCACACAGGTCAAATGGCATTCTTATTTCTCCGAAACTGTGCTACGTGCTAGTTAACTTTTTGATAATTATGATTATTGGTGCTTTTTTGGCGCGATTAAACCGCCGTTAAACGAGCCGGGTTATGTGATCTCTCTCACTGTCTGAAAGGCGCCGGAATTACAGACCATGCTGGCATTAATGATATTATTAGCATGTTGTGCTGCCATATTGGCTGCGCGTGCAGCATGACACTGTTTTTAACCAGGCGTCATATTCTTTCAACAAAGGGCGTCAACATAAGGAAAAGTAATTATCTGCGCAATGCGTAGAATTCCATTAATTATGAATGATTATGCAAAAAGGTAAGGCTGCGCCAGGCGATTGATCCAGGTCATCGCGGCGTTGGGCAGAAAATGGCAGGCTGGGCCCCAGTTTTGCTGACAAGCCTCCTTAAGGCGTGCTTTTCTGAAGCTTGCGCTTAACTGCGGAAAAACAAAACGTTTTCAAAGAAATATTCAGCATTCGTCAGCATCCGCGAAGCAATGCGGGCTGCCAGACGTCTTTAATATCCTTTTTGGACCGGCCCTTCAGATTATGCAGTTACAGAAATTAGTCAACATGTTTGGCGGGGATCTTACTCGCCGCTACGGGCATAAAGTCCATAAGCTCTCCCTTCACGGCGGTTTCAGCTGCCCGAATCGCGACGGCACCCTTGGCCGCGGCGGATGCACGTTCTGCAATGTCGCCTCCTTTGCCGACGAAACGCAGCAGCACAGCTCCATCGCTGAACAGCTCGCGCATCAGGCGAAGCTGGTAAACCGCGCGCAGCACTATCTCGCTTATTTCCAGGCCTACACCAGCACATGGACGGAAGTGCAGGTGCTGCGATCGATGTATCAGCAGGCCGTCAGCCAGGCGAGCATCCTTGGTCTTTGCGTGGGAACCCGTCCTGACTGCGTGCCGGAGAACGTGCTGGATTTGCTCAGCGATTACCGCGAGCAAGGCTATGAAATCTGGCTGGAGCTGGGTTTACAGACCGCAGATGATAAAACGCTGCGCCGCATCAATCGCGGCCATGACTTTGCCTGCTATCAGGAGACGACACGGCGAGCCCGTAAACGCGGGCTGAAAGTTTGCAGCCATCTCATCGTTGGGTTACCGGGTGAAGAGCAGGCGCACTGTATGGCAACGCTTGAGAAAGTCGTGGCGACGGGCGTGGACGGCATTAAGCTTCATCCGCTGCATATCGTCGCGGGCAGCACCATGGCAAAAAGCTGGCAGGCGGGGCGTTTACGGGGCATTGAATTAGCAGATTATACGGCGACTGCCGGAGAGATGATTCGCCATACGCCGCCGGACATCGTCTTCCATCGAATTTCCGCCAGCGCCCGCCGCCCAACCCTGCTTGCGCCGCTGTGGTGCGAGAATCGCTGGACCGGGATGGTCGAAATCGACAGGTATTTGCTTGCGCATGGCGTACAGGGATCGGCCCTGGGTACGCCGTGGGATCCCATTCTTCTCTCGTAATTCCTGAGCGTTACCTCTTTTTGCGGTATATTTAGCGGACTGTTGGCGAAGGGAAAGTTTCATGAAGCAAATCCGGTTACTGGCGCAGTACTACGTTGATTTAATGGTGAAGCTCGGCCTGGTGCGCTTTTCGTTGCTGCTGGCTTCGGCGCTGGTGGTGCTGGCTATCGTTGTGCAGATGGCGGTCACCATGCTGCTGCGCGGCCAGGTGGAGAGCATCGATGTGGTGCGCTCAATCTTCTTCGGCCTGCTGATTACGCCCTGGGCGGTCTATTTTCTTTCGGTGGTGGTTGAGCAGCTTGAAGAGTCGCGCCAGCGGCTGTCAAAGCTGGTCGAAAAACTTGAAGAGATGCGCGAGCGCGACTTAAAGCTCAACGTGCAGCTTAAAGACAATATCGCCCAGCTCAATCAGGAAATTGCCGATCGCGTGAAAGCGGAAGATGAACGCCAGACCATGCTTGAGCAGCTCAAAGTGGAGATGCAGGAGCGTGAAGAGACGCAGATTCTCCTTGAGCAGCAATCCTCGTTTCTGCGCTCCTTCCTGGACGCTTCACCGGATCTGGTGTTCTACCGCAACGAAGATAAAGAGTTCTCCGGCTGTAACCGCGCCATGGAGCTGCTGACCGGGAAAAGTGAAAAACAGCTCATCAGCCTCAGGCCGCAGGAGGTCTATTCGCCGGAGGCGGCGCAAAAAGTGATCGAGACCGATGAAAAGGTCTTCCGCCACAACGTTTCTTTGACCTATGAACAGTGGCTGGATTATCCGGACGGACGCAAGGCGTGTTTTGAAATCCGCAAAGTGCCGTATTACGACCGGGTAGGCAAGCGTCACGGCCTGATGGGCTTTGGGCGCGACATTACCGAACGTAAACGCTATCAGGATGCCCTGGAGCGCGCCAGCCGCGACAAAACCACCTTTATCTCCACTATCAGCCATGAGCTGCGCACGCCGCTAAATGGCATCGTCGGGTTAAGCCGTATCCTGCTGGATACCGAGCTGAATACCGAGCAGACAAATTACCTGAAAACGATTCACGTTTCGGCCATCACGCTTGGCAATATCTTCAACGATATTATCGACATGGATAAGCTTGAGCGTCATAAGGTCCAGCTTGACAACCAGCAGGTCGATTTCACCAGCTTCCTTGCCGATCTTGAAAATCTTTCCGGCCTGCAGGCGCAGCAGAAAGGGCTGGCGTTCGTCATGGAGCCAGCGCTGCCGTTGCCACATAAAGTGGTTACCGACGGCACGCGCCTGCGCCAGATCCTGTGGAATCTCATCAGTAACGCCGTGAAGTTTACGCCTAAAGGCGGGCAGGTTACGGTACGCGTGCGCTATGAAAATGAGAGCAGCCTGCGCATTGAGGTTCAGGATTCCGGCATCGGTATTCCGCAGCCCGAGCAGGATAAGATCTTCGCGATGTATTACCAGGTAAAAGACAGCCAGGGGGGGAAACCCGCCACCGGCACCGGTATCGGGCTTGCGGTTTCACGGCGCCTCGCGAAAAGCATGGGCGGGGATATTACCGTCAGCAGTAAGCCAGGTGAAGGGTCGCTGTTCACGCTGACCGTGCAGGCCCCGCGCGTGGCGGAAGAGGTTGAAGATACCCTCGAAGATGACGACATGCCGTTGCCGGCGCTGCACGTGCTGCTGGTGGAAGATATTGAGCTGAACGTTATCGTTGCCCGCTCGGTGCTGGAAAAGCTCGGCAACAGCGTTGATGTCGCCATGACGGGCAAAGAGGCGCTGGCGAAATTTACGCCGGGCGAGTATGACCTGGTGCTGCTGGATATTCAGCTCCCGGATATGACCGGGCTGGATATCTCCCGGGAGCTGAACGCCCGCTTTGGCAAAGCAGATCTTCCGCCGCTGGTCGCGCTGACGGCGAACGTGCTGAAAGACAAAAAAGAGTATCTGGATGCCGGCATGGACGACGTGCTGAGCAAGCCGCTTGCGGTGCCGGCGTTGATGGCCGTCATCCAAAAGTTCTGGGATAACCAACAGCCTGAGATAAAAAAGGAGCCCGTAATGACTCAAGTGGATAGTGCAAAACAGCAAGCGTTACTTGATATACCGATGCTCGAACAGTACATGGAATTAGTCGGACCGAAGCTCATTACCGATGGTCTGGCGATGTTTGAAAAAATGATGCCGGGTTATTTAGCCATTCTGGAGTCTAATATGACCGCCCGCGACTGGAAAAGCGTGGCTGAGGAAGGGCATAAAATTAAAGGCGCCGCAGGATCGGTCGGCCTGCGCCATTTGCAGCAGATTGCCCAGCAAATCCAGTCGCTGGATCTGCCTGCATGGTCGGATAATGTGGGGGAATGGATTGAAGAGCTGAAACAGGAGTGGCAGCACGATGTAGACGTGCTGAAGGCCTGGGTTGCGAACGCCCCCAAAAAATGACCCCGGATAAACCGGGGTGCGCGAATACTGCGCCAACACCAGGGAAACAGTGGGTTGCGCCGATTATTTATAAATTGTCATCAAGCGGCACAACCCGTCATCCGCGAGTTGCTCAAAATTAAGATAGCAAAACTTAAAAATTTTGTTACATGAATCAGTAAAATATGTGAACCATAGCGGCCAAATTATTATAACTGATAATCATAGCCGCATGACCAGAAGGAAGAGCCAGATGAAGAGAGTTGGCGTGGTGCTCAGCGGTTGCGGCGTCTACGATGGCAGCGAAATCCATGAGGCGGTGATCACGCTGCTGGCGATAGCGCGTGCGGGCGCTGAAGCGGTCTGCTTCGCCCCCGATAAACCTCAAGCAGAGGTTATCAATCACCTTACCAATGATAAGGCTAATGACAGGCGCAATGTTCTCGTTGAGGCGGCCCGTATCACTCGTGGCGCAATAGCGCCTTTAGCTAACGCGGATGCTGATGAGCTTGATGCTTTGATCGTGCCTGGCGGCTTTGGCGCGGCCAAAAATCTCAGTAATTTCGCGCTGGAGGGCATCGAATGCCTGGTCGACAGCGAACTGCGTCGGCTAACCCGCGAAATGCACGCGCGCAGTAAGCCCATCGGCTTTATGTGTATTGCGCCAGCCATGCTGCCAAAAATTCTGGATATGCCGGTGCGCCTGACCATTGGTACAGATATCGATATTGCTGAAATGCTCGAAGAGATGGGCGCGGAACATATTCCTTGTCCGGTAGATGACATCGTGGTCGACGAAGAGCATAAAGTCGTTACAACTCCTGCTTACATGCTGGCTACCCGCATTGATGAAGCCGCAGCCGGGATAGAAAAACTGGTGGCTCGCGTACTGGTGCTCAGCGCATGAGGAAAGGGCGTTTTGCGCTCTGGACCTGCATCAAGCGCTGGGTTTTACGTGCGGTCCTGGCCGTTGTCGGACTATGGATGGCGGGCATTATCCTGTTTAGCTTTCTTCCGGTGCCGTTTTCAGCGGTGATGGCTGAAAGGCAGCTAAGCGCCTGGCTGACGGGCGATTTTAGCTATGTCGCGCATTCGGACTGGGTAAGTATGGATGAGATTTCCCCGTGGATGCCGCTTGCGGTGATTGCCGCCGAGGATCAGAAGTTCCCTGAACACTGGGGATTCGATATGGCCTCCATTGAGAAGGCTATCTCCCACAACGAGCGCAACGAGAAGCGCATTCGCGGCGCCTCCACGCTGTCGCAGCAAACGGCCAAAAATCTCTTTTTATGGGATGGACGAAGCTGGGTGCGCAAGGGCCTGGAAGCCGGGCTTACGCTTGGAATGGAGGCCGTATGGACGAAGCGCCGTATTCTGACCGTTTATCTGAATATCGCCGAGTTTGGCGAAGGCACGTTCGGCGTCGAAGCGGCGGCGCAGCGTTATTTTCATAAGCCGGCAAGCCGTCTGACGGCTTCAGAAGCCGCATTGCTTGCCGCGGTGCTGCCCAATCCAGTCCGTTTTAAAGCGAACGCGCCTTCGGGCTATGTGCATCAGCGCCAGCGGTGGATTGAACGGCAGATGCGCCAGCTAGGCGGGGAATCGTTCCTGGCGCAGCGCAGCCTGCACTAGGTTAATCTTCGTCAAAACCGGCATTAAACAGCGCGATAACCGCTGCCAGCGCCTGTTCTTCCTGCGGACCGGTAACTTCAATTTCAATCTGCCCGCCTTTGGCCGAATCCAGCATCAGCAGGGCGATAACGCTGCTGGCTTCGGCTTCGGTTCCCGCTTCATTGCGCAGCATCACCTCTGCATCAAAGCTCTGCACCAGCTCAAACAGCTTCATCGCCGGACGCGCGTGCATGCCCAGCTTATTGGTGATCTCAACGGTATGTTTGACGGTCATGTTTTACGTTTTTCCAGCGTACGGTGGCGGGACTGAACGTTCTTACCGCGGGAGCGGAAATAGTCGGCAAGCTGCTCGGCAATATAAACCGAGCGGTGCTTACCGCCGGTACAGCCGATGGCGACGGTCAGGTAGCTGCGATTGTTGGTTTCCAGCATCGGTAACCAAAGCTCAAGGTAGCTGCGAGTCTGGTAGATAAAGTTGTGAACTTCCGTATGCCTGTCGAGAAAGGCGGCGACAGGGCGATCCAGACCGGTCATTGGACGCAGTTTAGGGTCCCAGTGCGGGTTTGGCAGGAAGCGCACGTCAAACACGTAATCGGCGTCAATCGGAATACCGTGCTTAAAGCCGAAGGACTCAAAGACCATCGTCAGCTCGCGCTCGCGTTTGCCCAGCAGGCGCGTGCGCAGCATTTCCGCCAGCTCGTGCACCGACATCTCTGAGGTATCGATGATCAGATCGGCCCGGGACTTTAGCGGCTCAAGCAGATCGCTCTCTTCATCGATAGCGCTTTCCAGCGACAAATTTTTGCTGGAAAGAGGATGCAGACGGCGGGTGTCGCTATAGCGGCGGATCAGCGTGTTGCGATCCGCATCCAGGAACAGGAGCTGCGGGGAGAAAGCATCAGGCAGATTCGTCATCGCCTGTTCGAATATTTCCGGGTTTTCCGGCATGTTGCGCACGTCGATACTGACCGCCGCAGAAATTTGCCGCTCGGCGAGGGTTTTTGCCAGATCCGGCAGCAGCACTACCGGCAGGTTATCCACGCAGTAGAATCCCATATCTTCCAGTGCACGCAAGGCTACAGACTTCCCTGAACCAGAGCGGCCGCTGACTATCATCAGCACCATGTCATCATTCCCCCGACATCTCAGGCTGTGGCATGCGCCATGCCGCAGCCAGATTATTCACTTTCACTACCGTTCTCAGTATTGGTAATGATCTGATAAAGCTCTTCATCGCTGTTCGCCGCGCGCAGACGGCGGCATATCGTTTTGTCCGCCAGGCGCTTTGCCACCAGGGAGAGGGTGTGCAAATGCGTTTTGGTCTGATCGGCAGGCACCAGCAAAGCGAACAGCAGGTCGACAGGCTGGTTGTCGATCGCATCGAAAGCGATAGGCGTTTCCAGCTGGATGAAGACCCCAACGGCGCGCAGGGTATCTTCTTCAAGTTTCCCGTGTGGAATGGCGATGCCATTGCCAATCCCGGTACTCCCCATGCGTTCACGCGTCAGCACCGCTTCAAAAACGATTTGCGGCGGCAGGCCAAGCTGCTTTGCGGCCAGCTCGCTGACGATCTCCAGCGCGCGTTTTTTGCTCTGGCAGTGGACGCCGCTTCGGGTACATTCCTGGTTAAGGACATTACTAAGCTGTAGAACGGAATCGTTGTTCATCATAAGTTCACCTAAGCATCCTGTTATGCTAACGGCCCGTTGACCTTGAGACAACGAGCCGTCGGGGCGTAAACAGATACCTGGATTATCAATGTTGTTTTAGTTTATCTTTATGTTTAGTTAACTGGCGAGCCAGTTTATCGATGAGGCCGTCAATGGCCGCGTACATGTCCTGGCCTTCGGCGCTGGCATGCAACTCGCCCCCGTTCACATGCAGCGTGGCATCCGCAAGGTGGGTGACTTTTTCCACTTTTAACACAATATAGACCTGATTAATGCGTTCGAAGTACTGCTCCAGTTTGGCAAACTTCGCATTCACAAAATCGCGCAGTGCGTCCGTGATTTCGACGTTTTGTCCCGTAATGTTGAGCTGCATAGTGTCTTCCTTATCAGTTGAGTCAGACCAGCTGCTTGCGCTGATTTGACGGTGGTATGGATAAAGACTCTCGGTACTTCGCAACGGTGCGGCGTGCCACCATGATCCCCTGATCTGACAGCATAGACGTTAACTTGCTGTCGCTAAGAGGTTTCACCGGGTTTTCCGCAGCAATTAATTTCTTCACCAGCGCCCGTATTGCCGTAGAGGAGGCTTCGCCGCCGCTCTCGGTATTCACGTGGCTTGAGAAGAAATATTTCAGTTCAAAAATGCCCCGCGGGCTATGCAGATATTTCTGAGTCGTCACGCGCGAGATGGTGGACTCATGCATTTCCACCGCCTGCGCAATATCTGCCAGCACCATCGGTTTCATATATTCCGCGCCGTGCTCAAAAAAACCTTGCTGTTGCTCAACGATGCAGCGGCTGACGCGCAGCAGCGTATCGTTGCGGCTTTCCAGACTTTTAATCAGCCATTTCGCATCCTGCAGGTTGCTGCGGATATACTGCGAATCGCTGTCGTTTCTGCTGCTGGTGCCGAGCGCGGCATACTGCTGGTTTATTTTCAGGCGTGGAATGCTATCTGAATTGAGCTCAACGGTCCATTGTCCCTGGGCTTTACGCACCAGCACATCAGGGATCACATATTCAGGCTCGCCGGTTTGAATGGACTGCCCGGGGCGCGGATCCAAAGACTGGATCAGGCACATCGCCTCCTTCAGCACATCTTCTTTCAGACGCGTGACGCGCATCAGGCTGCGGAAGTCGTGGTTGGCCAGCAGATCCAGATGTTCGCTGACGATCAGGCGAGCCTCGTTCAGCCAGGGCGTCTCTTTAGCATATTGTGAAAGCTGAATCAGAAGGCAATCGCGCAGATCGCGCGCCGCCACGCCTACGGGATCGAAACGCTGAACGCGCTTGAGCACCGCTTCCACTTCATCAAGGCTCACCTCCTCGTTGCCCATGCTTTCCAGAATTTCTTCAAGCGTGACGGTGAGATAGCCGGTTTCATCAACGGCATCAACGATGGAGGTGGCGATGGCGGTATCGGTGTCGGTAAAAGGAGTCAGGTCTACCTGCCACATCAGATAGTCCTGAAGCGACTGGGTGGTTTCGCCCTGATAAACGGGAAGCTCGTCGTCGATGTAATCAGTGCCGGTGCCGGAAGGGGTGCCGGCGGTGTAGATTTCATCCCAGCTTGCATCCAGCGGAAGCTCGTCAGGCATCTCTTTTTGTTCAAGGGCCTCGCGGGTATCCAGCGCTTCGTCTTCGCGAGTTTCCTGAGCGTCGATTTCTTCATGCAGGTCGGTTTGCTCAAGCAGTGGATTGCTTTCCAGCGCTTGCTGAAGTTCTTGCTGTAGCTCCAGCGTCGACAGCTGCAGCAGACGGATAGCCTGTTGCAGCTGCGGAGTCATGGCAAGTTGTTGGCTAAGCCGAAGTTGCAAACCTTGCTTCATATTCAGAGCGAACTTCCTCAGGTAAATACTCGCCATACGTTGAGCTACAGGGGCGTTGGCTGCACGCTTATTCGGCTCAACCATGAACCTCACCCCATCAGGAGTGTACAAATCTGTTCCAGACAAATTTGTCATCCCGGTCACTTACTGAAGTAAACGACCGGGAAGTCACTCCCTTGCCGCCTGGCGGCAACTCAAATTATTTAGAGTATTGCTAAATATGCTTCCTACCCTATCAGAGTCTGAACTCTTCGCCCAGATAGACGCGCTTAACATGCTCATCTTCCAGGATTTCAGCCGGCGTGCCGTGTGCGATTAGATGCCCCTGGCTGACGATATAAGCGCGTTCACAAACCGCAAGGGTTTCGCGTACGTTATGGTCAGTAATCAGCACGCCGAGCCCGCTGTCGCGTAAATGCTCGATAATTCGCTTGATGTCGATAACGGAAATGGGGTCAACGCCGGCAAAAGGTTCATCCAGCAGAATAAATTTTGGATTTGCGGCTAAGGCGCGGGCGATTTCCACACGACGGCGTTCGCCGCCGGACAGCGACTGGCCGAGGTTATTACGCAAATGCTCAATGTGGAACTCTTCCATCAGCTCGTTCGCACGGTCCTCGCGCTGCTCAGCGCTCAGGTCGTCGCGGATTTGCAGCACCGCCATCAGGTTATCAAATACGCTCAGGCGACGGAAAATCGAGGCTTCCTGCGGCAGGTAGCCGATACCCCGGCGCGCACGGGCGTGCAGCGGCAGCATGCTGATATCGTCATCATCAATGATGATATTGCCCGCATCACGCGGCACGATGCCGACGACCATGTAGAAGGTCGTGGTTTTACCCGCGCCGTTGGGTCCGAGCAGGCCGACAATTTCGCCGGATTTAACGGTCAGACTAACGTCTTCCACCACGCGACGGCCCTTATAGGCCTTGGCGAGGTTTTTCGCGATTAAAGTTGCCATAACGAATTAGTTGCTCTTTTTGGGTGCCGGCGCCTGGCCATTTTTATTCTGCAATTGTGAAGGCACCAGAATGGTGGTCACGCGCTTACCTTTCTCACTAAAGGCCTGCATTTTCTGCTCTTTGACCAGATAGGTAATTTTGTCGCCTTTGATGTTGCTGTCGAGCTGCTCCAGGAACGCGTCGCCGGTCAGCACCACAAAGTCGTTCTGCAATTCATAATGCATGGTGGAGGCGTGGCCTTTTACCGGCTTGCCGCTGTCCTGCATCTGATAAAACGTTGCCGGCTTACCAAAGCCGTCGATAACTTCTTTACCCTGTTCGCCGCCCGGGCGGGTCACCACGACTTTATCGGCGTTGATTTTGATACTGCCCTGCGTCACCACAACGTTGCCGGTGAAGGTAACGACGTTGCCCTGCATATCCAGCGACTGCTGATCTGATTCAATATGAATAGGCTTCTCGGTATCGCCGGTCAGCGCAAAGGCCGAAAAACTGGCGGCCAGAAGCGTACTGGTTAATACCAGGTTACGGCTGAGTTTGTTTATTCTGGATTTCATAGGATGTTCTAACCTTTTCAATCAGCTCGGCATTTTTGCTGCGTAAGTTTCCGCGCATTTTCAGGCCGCTGGAGTTAAAGCTGGTACCGTACAGCGTCACCAAATCATCGGACGCGACATCCTGGGTGATCAGGTTAACCTGCGCATTGTCTGTGGTAATTTTGCGTAACTGCGAATCGGGAGTCAGGGCCGTGAGAACAACATTCCCATACAGATACAGCATTCGGTCATTAGTCAGTTTGGCGCGATCTGCCCGTAATGACCAGGTTGCAACTTTATTTTCATCGTACTGCGTCATGACCGGCATGGTGAACCAGGAAATGGCAGATTCAGAAAAATATTCAACGTGTTCGGCCACCAGACGGTAATTCAACGCCCCTTTCGGGTCATAGACTATCGTCGTGGAATGTTCGCTTTTATAGGTTGGCTCGTTATTGTTCACGGAAACCGGCGCAACGATCTCTTTATCGGCCAGATTAATGCCGATCAGCACCAGCGCTGCAAGCGACAGCAGGATGATAACCCAACGCCTTGTTTTACTCATATGGATAGCCCTTTGGCCTCATCAAGCTTTCCTTGCGCCAGTAATAACAGGTCGCAGACTTCGCGCACGGCTCCGCGTCCGCCGGTGATGCGGGTAACGTAGCCCGCTCGCGGCGTCAGCAGCGGATGCGCATCGGCAACGGCGACGCTTAGCCCGCACTCCGCCATCACCGGCCAGTCGATAAGGTCGTCGCCGACATACGCCGCCTGTTCCGGCCGCAGGGCGAGTTTATCCAGCAGATCGCGAAAAGCCAGCAGCTTATCGGATTGCCCCTGATAAAGGTGGCTGATGCCCAACGTTTCACAGCGGTCTTCGAGCAGCTTTGCCTTGCGGCCGGTAATAATGGCGACTTCAATGCCGGAGGTGAGGGCGCAACGAATACCGTAGCCGTCACGCACGTTAAAAGCCTTCAGCTCTTCACCGCTGTTGCCCATATAGATCAGGCCGTCTGACATAACGCCGTCGACATCCAGAATAAGCAGGCGCACGTTTGCCGCCCGCTCCATCACGCGCGCGCTCACGGGCCCGTAGCAGGTATCGAGCGACGCTTCATGGTTACTCATTAATTCTAATCCTTTGTTAAACCACGCCTGCGCGCAGCATGTCGTGCATATGTACCACACCGAGCAGCTGGTCGCCATCGGCAACCAGCACTGAAGTAATATGGCGGGACTGCATCAGGTTTAAGGCGTCTACCGCAAGCGTCCCCGGACGGACGCGAATACCGCCCGCCGTCATCACATCTGCGATATTAAGGGCGTGCAAATCAACGCCCATATCAAAGACGCGGCGTAAATCGCCATCGGTAAAGATGCCTTCGATTTTCATCAGATCGTCGCAGATAACCGTCATGCCCATATTTTTACGGGTAATTTCCAGCAGCGCATCGCGCAGCGACGCCTCCTTGCTGACATGAGGGATTTCATCGCCGGTGTGCATGATATCGTTGACGCGTAATAACAGCTTACGTCCCAGCGCGCCGCCAGGATGCGAAAGCGCGAAATCCTGCTGGGTAAAGCCGCGGGCTTTCAGCAGGGCGACCGCCAGCGCATCGCCCATCACCAGCGTGGCCGTGGTGCTGGTGGTCGGAGCCAGGCCCAGCGGGCAGGCTTCCTGGGGAACTTTGATGCAAAGATGGATATCGGCAGCGCGGCCCATGGCGCTGTCAGGGCGGCCCGTCATGCAGATCAGCGGCACCTGAAGGCGCTTAAGCACGGGGATCAGCGCCAGAATTTCGTTGGACTCGCCGGAATTGGAAATGGCGATCACCACGTCCTGCGCGGTAACCATGCCGAGATCGCCGTGGCTTGCTTCACCAGGATGAACAAAAAAGGCGGGCGTGCCGGTGCTGGCAAAAGTCGCCGCCATTTTTTTACCGATATGGCCTGATTTGCCCATCCCCATGACGACCACTTTGCCTGAGCAATAGAAAATCTTTTCGCAGGCCTGCGAGAAGTCTGCGTTGATATATTGATCAAGCTGCGCCAGGCCTTCACGTTCAATATTCAGGACATCCTTGCCTGCCTGTTGAAAGTCAAAACCCGGCTGTAAATCTACGTGTGACATATTTTCCGTTTCCGTTTTATCCAACGACTGGCGATGCCGCAAACCACAGCATTACCATCCATACGATGAAACCACATGTTAACAGAGCGCCCGCCGCCTTGCCGATAGAGCGAGGCCTGCGCCAGCAAAGTAGTGCGAAAATGGCACTTACCGCTAACATTACCCAGTAATCCCGCGCGAAGGCCAGAGGGTCAATATCGCCCGGGGCGATGAGCGCCGGGATACCCAACACAAAAACAATATTAAAAATGTTCGACCCAATGATATTGCCGATGGCAATGTCGTCTTCACCTTTTCGCGCGCCCGCGATAGTGGTCGCCAGTTCCGGAAGGCTGGTGCCGACTGAGATAATCGTCAGGCCAACGACCAGCTCGCTTACGCCGAAGAAGTTCGCAAGCACGGCGGCGTTGTCGATAACCATACGTGTCGCCATAGGCAAAACGATAAGCGACACCGCGAGCCAGAGACAGGCAACGGAGCGGCTGCCCTCGCGCGGCAGCTCCGCTATTTGCTCGCGCGTCAGGCTGTCATGCCCCTGCCGCTCGGCCAGGCGGGCGATCTTCACAATAAACAGCAGGTACAAAACGGCCATCGCGATAAGCAGCAGGCCGTCGATTCGGCTTAGCTGATTATCGAAGAGGAACAGGCCCGCCATCACGCTCACGATTAACATTAGGGGTAATTCACGGCGCAGGATATCGGAATTCACGGTAAATGGGTGTAAAAGCGCCGCCAGCCCAAGTATCAGCATGATGTTAGTAATATTCGAGCCCAGCGCGGTGCCGATGGCTAAATCCAGCTGGCCGTGCAGCGCCGCGGAGCCTGCGACTATCATCTCCGGCAGAGAGGTGCCGATACTCACAACGGTCATACCGATAATTAACGGCGGGATGCCAAAATTGCGGCAAAGTAGAGAAGCGGCAAACACCAGGCGATCGGCGCCATAGACCACCAGCAGTAAACCGATAATTAACAGAGCCGTAGCTAACAGCATGCAAAATCCTTTATTAAGGTATAATCGCCGGCCCTGGCCTGGAATACGCCGGCTTGCGTACAGATCTGAGGTGTATGGCAATCATGCTTAATTCTGACTTTATGCGCCCGAAAAGTAAAACAAATGCCAGCTTTCGCTAAGTGCAGCAGGTAATATTCTGTAAAAATGATGGGTTTCCGCTGCGCTTAAGCACCAGGCCTGAACAACAGACTCTTTAAAAGGAAGGATGATGAGCCAGACCGCGACGAATCTGGTCGACATTCGCGGGGTGAGTTTCTCCCGCGGCGATCGGCGCATTTTCGACAATATCTCGCTGACCGTGCCGCGGGGTAAGATCACCGCCATTATGGGGCCTTCCGGGATAGGGAAGACCACGTTGCTGCGCCTGATCGGCGGCCAAATCCCGCCGGACAGCGGCGAAATTCTGTTTGATGGCGAAAACGTTCCGGCTATGTCACGCTCGCGGCTTTTTACCGTGCGTAAGCGCATGAGCATGCTGTTCCAGTCCGGCGCGCTGTTTACCGATCTTAACGTCTTTGAAAACGTCGCCTATCCGCTGCGCGAGCATCGCCGCCTGCCGGAGCCGCTGTTACGCAGCACGGTGATGATGAAGCTCGAAGCGGTCGGCCTGCGCGGCGCGGCGAAGCTGATGCCGTCTGAACTCTCCGGCGGGATGGCCCGTCGTGCGGCGCTGGCCCGCGCTATTGCGCTGGAGCCGGATCTCATCATGTTCGATGAGCCCTTTGTTGGCCAGGATCCCATTACCATGGGCGTGCTGGTAAAATTGATCTCAGAACTGAACAGCGCGCTGGGCGTGACCTGCATCGTGGTTTCCCACGATGTTCCGGAAGTGCTGAGTATCGCTGATTACGCCTACATCGCCGCCGATCAACATATCGTGGCTGAAGGCAGCCCTGAAGCGCTGCGTGAAAATCAGGATCCGCGAGTGCGCCAGTTCCTTGACGGTATTGCGGACGGCCCCGTGCCGTTCCGTTATCCCGCAGCGGACTATCAACACGATCTACTATCAGAAACAGGGAGTTAGCGGAAAATGCTGTTTAATGCACTGGCATCGTTCGGACGACGCGGCTTAAAAACCTGCGCCTCGTTCGGCCGTGCCGGGTTGATGCTCTTTAATGCGCTGGCAGGGAAACCGGAATTCCGTAAGCATGCGCCGCTGCTGCTGCGTCAGCTCTATAACGTCGGCGTGCTGTCGATGCTGATTATTATGGTCTCCGGCCTGTTTATCGGGATGGTGCTCGGCCTGCAGGGCTATCTGGTGCTGACCACTTACAGCGCGGAATCAAGCCTTGGCATGCTGGTGGCGCTCTCTCTGCTGCGCGAACTGGGGCCGGTTGTCGCCGCGTTGCTCTTTGCCGGACGGGCAGGCTCCGCGCTGACGGCTGAAATCGGCCTGATGAAAGCCACCGAGCAGCTCTCCAGCATGGAGATGATGGCCGTCGACCCGCTGCGCCGCGTGGTTTCGCCACGTTTCTGGGCAGGCGTCATTTCGCTGCCGCTGCTTACCCTGATTTTCGTGGCCGTCGGCGTCTGGGGCGGAGCGCTGGTCGGAGTGAACTGGAAAGGCATTGATGCCGGCTTTTTCTGGTCGGCGATGCAGAACGCCGTTAACTGGCGTCTCGATTTAGTTAACTGTGTCATTAAGAGCGTGGTATTCGCCATTACCGTAACGTGGATTGCGTTATTTAATGGCTACGATGCTATTCCGACGTCCGCAGGGATTAGCCGGGCAACGACACGTACCGTTGTGCACGCCTCTCTGGCCGTTCTTGGCCTTGATTTTGTGCTCACAGCACTGATGTTTGGGAATTGAGTTCATGCAAACAAAGAAATTTGAAATTTGGGTTGGCGCGTTTCTGCTGGTGGCGCTGGTCGCCGTCATCTTCCTGTGCCTGAAAGTGGCTAACGTCACCTCGCTTCGCAGCGAGCCGACTTATCGCGTATACGCCACCTTCGATAACATCGGCGGGCTTAAGGTCAGCTCTCCGGTTCGTCTGGGCGGCGTGGTTATCGGACGCGTGGATGATATCTCGCTTGATGAGAAAACCTACCTGCCGCGCGTGACGATGGAAATCGAAAAACGCTACGACCACATTCCGGATACCAGCTCGCTGGCGATTCGCACTTCCGGCCTGCTGGGCGAGCAGTACCTTGCGATGAATCTTGGTTTTGACGACCCGGAACTGGGCTCGTCTATCCTTAAAGACGGCGGCACCATTCAGGATACGAAATCAGCCCTGGTGCTTGAAGATCTGATCGGCCAGTTCCTGTATAAGAGCGGCAACGGCGACAATCAGAACGCGCAGGCTCCCCAACAGGCGCCAGCTGCGAATAATGAAGCTGCGCCGCAGCCCGGCACGACGAACTAATCAAAGAGGATATTATTATGTTTAAACGTCTTGTGATGATCGCCATGCTGGTGATTGCGCCGTTGGCGATGGCGGCAGACCAAAGCAACCCGTATAAGCAGATGCAGGAGGCGGCGCAGAAAACCTTTGACCGTCTGAAAAACGAACAGCCTAAAATTCGTCAAAACCCGAACTACCTGCGCGACATCGTAGGCCAGGAACTGCTGCCTTACGTACAGATCAAATATGCGGGTGCTTTGGTCCTTGGCCGCTATTACAAAGAGGCGACGCCGGCCCAGCGTGACGCCTATTTTAAAGCTTTCGAAGCGTACCTGAAGCAGGCCTATGGCCAGGCGCTGGCGATGTATAACGGTCAGTCTTACCAGATTGCCCCGGAGCAGCCGCTGGGTAATGCCGATATCGTCGCTATCCGCGTCACGATTATTGATCCAAACGGCCGTCCGCCGGTGCGTCTGGATTTCCAGTGGCGTAAAAACAGCCAGACCGGCAAATGGCAGGCTTACGACATGATTGCCGAAGGGATCAGCATGATCACCACCAAGCAAAACGAGTGGAGCGATATCCTGCGCACCAAAGGCATTGACGGCCTGACGGCGCAGCTGAAGTCCATCTCCGGGCAGCCGATCACCCTGGAAAAGAAAAAGTAATGGAAGAGCAGCTAAGCTGGGCACGTGAGGGCAGCACGCTGGCGCTGGCCGGTGAACTGGACGGCGATACCGTCCAGCCGCTCTGGCAGCAGCGGGAGCAGGTAATGGCCGGCGTCCGGGCGTTCGACCTTGCAAAGCTGACACGCGTGGATACGGCAGGGCTGGCGCTGCTTATCCATCTTGTTGCCCTTGTCAGAAAGCAGGGCGGCGATCTGGTATTACAGGGCGCGAGCGACAAACTGCAGACGCTGGTCAAACTTTATAACCTGCCGGATGGCCTGTTACCCACCTTTGCAAGCCAGTAATTTCATAGCGTTACTGTTAAAGCCCCCGATCTGTTGAGATTGGGGGCTTTTTGCTTATTTAAGCCGACGCCACTTTCCTCTAAGATGTGTGGCTAATTCATTAACCGGCGAATATATATCCCATGGAAAATCATGAAATTCAGACAGTGCTGATGAACGCACTGCCCCTCCAGGAAGTCCACGTTTCCGGCGACGGTAGCCACTTTCAGGTGATTGCGGTGGGTGAACTGTTCGGCGAGTTAAGCCGCGTGAAGAAACAGCAAACGGTTTATGCGCCGCTGATGGAGCTTATCGCCGATAACCGCATCCACGCCGTTTCGATCAAAACCTATACCCCACAGGAGTGGGATCGCGATCGTAAGCTAAATGGTTTTTGAACAGCCCGCTCCGGCGTGTTGTTAGAATTTGAATTTAATAGAGAGCTGTTGCAATGGATAAATTTCGTGTGCAGGGTCCAACTCGTTTAAGCGGTGAAGTGACGATCTCAGGCGCAAAAAATGCCGCCTTGCCGATCCTCTTCGCAGCGCTGTTGGCTGAAAAGCCGGTTGAGATCCAGAACGTTCCAAAACTGAAAGACATCGATACCACGATGAAGCTGCTCAGCCAGCTGGGAACCAAAGTTGAACGCAATGGCTCCGTATACATTGATGCCAGCCAGGTAAATATCTTCTGTGCGCCTTACGATCTGGTAAAAACCATGCGTGCTTCCATCTGGGCGCTGGGTCCGCTGGTGGCGCGTTTCGGTCAGGGCCAGGTTTCGCTGCCGGGCGGCTGCGCCATCGGCGCTCGTCCGGTCGATTTGCATATTACGGGTCTTGAGCAGCTGGGCGCGGAGATCAAACTGGAAGAGGGCTACGTTAAAGCATCCGTCCAGGGCCGCCTGAAAGGCGCGCATATCGTGATGGATAAAGTGAGCGTGGGCGCCACCGTGACTATCATGAGTGCCGCAACGCTTGCCGAAGGCACCACCATCATTGAAAACGCCGCGCGCGAGCCGGAGATCGTCGATACGGCGAATTTCCTCAACACGCTGGGGGCAAAGATCAGCGGCGCAGGCAGCGATCGCATCACCATCGAAGGCGTTGAGCGTCTGGGCGGCGGCGTGTATCGCGTTCTGCCGGATCGTATCGAAACCGGTACTTTCCTGGTGGCGGCGGCTATCTCCGGCGGCAAAATCGTCTGCCATAAAGCCCAGCCGGATACGCTGGATGCGGTGCTGGCGAAGCTGCGCGAAGCGGGCGCCGATATCGAAGTGGGAGAAGACTGGATCAGTCTCGATATGCACGGCAAACGCCCGAAAGGCGTGACGGTGCGTACCGCTCCGCATCCAGGATTCCCGACGGATATGCAGGCCCAGTTCACGCTGCTGAACCTCGTTGCGGAAGGAACCGGTGTTATCACCGAAACCATCTTTGAAAACCGCTTTATGCACGTGCCGGAGCTTATCCGTATGGGCGCGCATGCGGAAATTGAAAGCAACACGGTTATCTGTCACGGCGTGGAAAAGCTCTCAGGCGCGCAGGTAATGGCGACCGATTTACGCGCATCTGCAAGCCTGGTGCTGGCGGGTTGTATCGCGGAAGGGACCACCGTGGTTGATCGTATCTACCACATCGATCGCGGCTACGAGCGCATTGAAGATAAACTTCAGGCGCTGGGTGCCAACATTGAACGTGTCAAAGGCAGCGGCAACGGCGAATAAATCTGCTCGTTCGGAGAATAAAAAACCGGGGATCTCCCCGGTTTTTTTTTGCCATAATAGAGCCTCATCCATCTCAGACAAGCAGACGGCATGATTAACTCTCTCTACATCGATAACTACCGTTCCGTGCGCAATCTCGCCATCGATCTGGAGCGGCTGAATGTGGTATTTGGCCCAAACGGCTGCGGCAAATCCAATATCTATAAAGCTATCCATCTGATTCATGGTGCGGCAACAGGGCAGCTTTCACGCTGGCTCTCCGAAGAGGGCGGCATTCAGAAAGCGATGTGGGCGGGCGATCGCGCAAAAGGTTATGCCAACACGCCACGCCGCATAAGGCTGGCGGTAGAAACGGATGATTTTGAGTACGAACTACAGGTCGGCTTTCCCGATAAATTGCCTTATCCCACCATGTTCGAACTCGATCCCGTCGTCAAAGAAGAGCAAATCTGGCTGAGCGGATTTCGCCGCCGTCCTTCGTCGTCCATTATGCAGCGCCGCAACCAGACGGTATTTCTGCATGACGTAAACGGCGAAAAGGTGACGCACGCGGCCACGCTGCTTGAAAACGAATCGCTGTTCGGACAGCTGGGCGAGCCTCATCTTTATCCGGAAGTGTCCAGCGCGCGCGAAACGCTGCGCAACTGGCGCTTTTATCACGAGTTTGCTATTTCCAGAGGCGCCGGGCTGCGCCTGCCGCAGGTGGGATACCGTTCGCCGATCCTGGGCGGCGACGGGCTGAATCTGGCCGCAGCCTTCCAGACCATTGTCGAAATCGGCGACGGCGAGCTGCTGTTTGCGGTGCTTGAAGAGGCGTTCCCCGAATGCGTGTTTTTCTGCGATAACAGCGGAGGGCGCTTTCAGATGATGATGAACCGGCAGGGCATTAATCGCCCGCTGGAGTCGGCGGAATTTTCCGACGGCACGCTGCGTTTTCTGTGCCTGGCCGTGGCGCTGCTCAGCCCGCGCCCGCCGCGGTTTATCGCGCTTAACGAACCGGAGAACAGCCTGCATCCCCGGATGCTGCCGGCCCTTGCTCGCCTGATTGCACAAGCAAGCCGCTATACGCAAATCTGGCTCACCAGCCACTCGCCGGAACTGGCGCGGCTCATTGAAGCGCATACGTCGTTTACGCTTTACCAGTTGTCGATTGAGCATGGAGAAACGCGCGTGAACCGTCTCGCCTGAGAAGGCTAAAGGCTGACCTCTTCGTCGGCCAGCCGCACATCCGCGTCGCTGACGATGGCTTCCAGCTCGCTCAGCATATCGTCGTAGCTCAGTTCAGATTCAGCGGGGGCTGATACCGCAGCCGCTGATGAAGTCAACTGCGCCGCTTGCCTGCTGTTATTCCTGGTGGTTGCTTTCTTACTCATTGAATACTCCCGGTTTTAACAGTCCGTTTCGTGCTTCAGACGGGTAAATCTATCAGCAATGCGCGCAGCGGGGTATCGGCGACCAGCGTAATGTTAGCCTCGTCACGGATAAACGCGCCGTCGCCGCAGGTCAGCCCTTCTTTTTCTTCCGCCTGCGTAACGGCATGCACCGTACCGTGAATGGACTGTAAATAGGCCCGCGGTCCGTGCAACTGAAAGTTCAGCTCTTCGCCTTTTTCCAGCTCAATATGATGGATCCACGCCTGCTGGCGCAGCTGCAGGCTCCCCTTACTGCCGTCTGGCGAGGCGATTAGCTGCCGGGCCACGTCGGCAATATCGATTTTTTGCAGCAGCGCGTTTTCCCGTTCAGGGCAGGCATCCAGCCAGATTTGCAGGCGTGTCAGCGACTTATCTTTACTAAGGTTATGCTCGCTGTAGCTGACGCCCGGCTGCGTGGAAAGCAGCAGCGCTTCCCCGGCTCTGGCCTGCACGTGATTGCCTTCGCTATCCCGATATCCCGCTTCGCCTTCCAGAATCAGATTCAGAATATCGACCTTCGGATAGGTACGCGGCTGGAATGAGGCGCCGGGCGCTAATACTTCCTGGTTGAGAACGCGCAAAGCGGCATAGCCCAGCAATTGCGGGTCGAAATAGTGACCAAAGGAAAACGTATAGCGCGCCTGCAGCCATCCGTAATCCGCTTTCCCGCACTGTTTGGCAGTTCTTGGCGTAATCATATTCTTGACCTCTTTTTACACTCAACCCATGGTAAAGGCCTGGACGATGCATTGTTAGCCAGTTAATCTGCTCGGTATGTTCAAATTTCCTGAATGAGAACGAGATGGCTAAAGAGAGAGCATTGACGCTTGAGGCGTTAAGAGTAATGGACGCAATTGACCGGCGCGGCAGCTTTGCCGCCGCGGCGGATGAGCTGGGGCGCGTTCCCTCAGCGTTAAGCTACACCATGCAAAAATTAGAAGAAGAGCTGGATGTCGTCCTGTTTGACCGCTCGGGCCACCGCACAAAATTCACCAACGTCGGGCGCATGTTGCTGGAGCGAGGCCGCGTGCTGCTGGAAGCGGCCGATAAATTAACGACGGATGCCGAAGCGCTGGCGCGCGGCTGGGAAACGCACCTGACTATCGTCACCGAGGCGCTGGTGCCCACGGCCCGGCTGTTCCCGCTGATCGATAAACTGGCCGATAAAGCCGATACCCAGCTTTCCGTCATCACCGAAGTGCTGGCCGGGGCATGGGAGCGCCTTGAGCAGGGCCGCGCGGATATCGTGATCGCACCGGATATGCACTTCCGTTCTTCATCAGAGATAAATTCCCGCAAGCTCTACAAGGTGATGAACGTTTATGTCGCCGCGCCCGACCATCCTATTCACAGCGAACCGGAGCCGTTGTCAGAAGTCACACGCGTGAAATACCGCGGTATCGCGGTGGCGGATACCGCACGCGAACGCCCGGTGTTAACGGTGCAGCTGCTGGATAAACAGCCGCGCCTTACCGTGAGCTCCATCGAAGATAAACGTCAGGCGCTGCTGGCAGGGCTTGGCGTGGCCACTATGCCTTATCCGCTGGTGGAGCAGGATATCGCCGAAGGGCGACTGCGCGTGGTTAGCCCGGAATATACCAATGAAATTGATATCATCATGGCGTGGCGGCGCGACAGCATGGGTGAAGCGAAAGCCTGGTGCCTGCGTGAGATACCGAAGCTGCTGAAATAAAAAGGGTGTCTGGCGCTTTGCTTATCCACCCTATATCCGGTTTTGCAGGGCGGGTAAGCAAAAGCGCCACCCGCCCGCCAGCACAATTTTATTCGCTTACCAGCCGTGGTTCTGACAGCTTCGGATCGCGTCCGAATCGGTTCTCGCCCGGCGTACCGTTCTGGCAGTTAAACGCCAGAATGACCAGCCAGCCAACAATCGGGATCAGCAGCAGCAGCAGCCACCATGCGCTACGATCGGTGTCGTGCAGACGGCGAAACTGAACGGCCCAGTACGGCAGGAAAATAAACACGCCGTAAATCGTCGTCAGCGCGCCTTCATCTTCTGCGATCCGCAGCCCCAGCATCTTGTCCAGGATGCTCAAAACCCCGGACAACACCAGATTGACGAGGATGAACATCCAGTATTCTTTGCGACGCGCGCGTCCGCCAAAACCAATATAATTTCGTAATACCTTGAGATACCAATCCATATGCGGCCTGCCTTGGTTAAACTTCAATCACTTGATCTCTAAGCGATATTATAAGAATAGCCGTGAATGACAGAGACGTACAACATCCGCATTCTGAATCTTAACCTCTGCTGAAGCGGACATCGCGGCCATGCGGCTCATCGAGATCCTGCGCAGGTCCGACCGAGACGATCCCGGTCGGGTTGATGGTTTTGTGGCTGCGATAATAGTGGTTACGGATATGCGGCAGGCTGACGGTTTCCGCAACGCCCGGCAGCTGGTAAATATCCCGCAGGAAGCCGTACAGATTCGGGTAATCGCTGATGCGGTGCTTATCACATTTAAAGTGCGTAACGTAAACCGGATCGAAGCGTACAAGCGTGGTCCACAGGCGGATATCTGCCTCTGTCAGACGATCGCCGGTCAGGTAGCGATGTTTATCAAGGATCTGCTCCAGTCGCGCCAGCGACTCAAACACTTTTCCCACGGCTTCATCGTAGGCTTCTTGCGAGGTGGCAAACCCGGTTTTATAGACGCCGTTGTTTACCGTGTCATAAATCCAGCCGTTGAGCTCATCAATCCGAGCGCGCAGCTCTGGCGGATAATAATCCCCGGCACGCGCTCCGTGCGCGTCGAAAGCGGTATTGAGCATGCGGATGATTTCCGCGGATTCATTGCTGACGATGGTCTGCGTTTTCTTATCCCACAGCACGGGAACGGTAACGCGCCCTGTATAGTCAGCATCGGCCTGCAGGTAAAGCTGATAGAGGTACTCGTGCTGATAAAGCCCGTCGCCGGTGGCGCCCGGAAAATCATCGTCAAACGTCCAGCCATCCTGCAGCATCAGCGGGTGGACGACAGAAACGGAGATGAAAGATTCCAGTCCCTTCAGGGCGCGCACGATCAGGGTGCGGTGCGCCCACGGGCAGGCGAGAGAAACATAGAGATGGTAACGATCCTTCTCGGCGGCAAAACCGCCTTTGCCCGTCGGACCCGGCTCGCCATCGGCGGTCAGCCAGCTGCGGAATGCGGATTCAGAACGCTTAAAGCGCCCGCCGGTGGATTTGGTGTCATACCAGGTATCGTGCCAGACGCCGTCGATTAGCTGACCCATGTTGCTCTCCTTTATGGCATAAAAAAGCGAAGGGATTAACCTTCGCCTGATTGCTATTCAGTATAGAACTCTTACCACTTTTTATTCAGCACGCGGTCGATGCTGTAAGCGCCAGGCCCGAAGATAGCCAGCAGCAGGTAGCCGCCCGCGATGGTGAAGTTCTTCATAAACATGACGGAGTTCGGACCCTGCGCAAAGTCACTGTGGAACAGGAAGGCGGTCAGCAGAGTAAACACTGCGGTAATGATGGCGGTAGTGCGGGTCAGAAAACCGAACAGAATCGCCAGGCCGCCGCCGAACTCCAGCAAAATGGTCAGCGGCAGCAGGAATCCCGGCACGCCCATGGCTTCCATGTATTGTTGCGTGCCGGCGTAGCCCGTAATTTTGCCCCAGCCGGCCACAATAAACAGAACGGGCATCAGGATACGTGCCAACAGTACGCCAGCATCATCTAATTTTTTCATTTTACTCTCCAACGATTTTTAGTTGGGCGTTACCGGCCCACAGTTTTATGTCGTAGCGTTTTCCGGTAGTTACCGGTATCTGCTGTTGTTGGAGAGGATAATAGACGCGGCGATAAGAGATTGTTAGCCAGAAAAGCTGTCATTGTCTTTCAAATATATTGAGTAATGATAGCGAAGGCGAAAAAATGCCGCCCGGAGGCGGCATAGTCGTTAGTGCGTTTGCTGCGCAACCGTCGCGCGTATCAGCCGCCAGGCGCTCCAGACCCCAAATCCACGTCTGCCCCAGCGCATGAAGAAGCTGGGGTGGCGAACGGTCCAGATAGCCATAATGCTGCTGGCGATAAGCGCATAGCTGCGCAGGCTAATCAGCGTATGCCAGCCGCGATCGTAGGCGCCGGTCGCTTCCAGCCAGTCGCGCTTGCCTGCGCTCAGATCCAGCCTTTGCTGCTGGATTCGGCTCAGCAAAAGCGCTTTTCGCTTGTCGCGTTCGCGGTTGCTCATGATTTGTCGTTCTCCAGCAGCTCACGGTCGTTTTCCAGCTCGCGGCGAGTATGGCGCAACAGCGTTGACTGCCGGGATTTGCGCAGCGTCCAGAGGCCGCCAATCAGCGCCAGAACCAGCAACACGACCGTGGTGGCAAGCATCGCGTTGAGACGATATTGCGGATCGACGGCCCAGATAACCAGCACCATCAGGCTCATAAGCCCGAAAGCGGCAAACAGCATGGTTAACCCAAGCATAAGCAGCAGCTGGACGATATGCGCCTTCTCTTCTTCCAGCTCAACCACCGCGAGACGCACCCTGGTTTCCACCATGCCAACGAGGATGGTGACAAAGCGCTGGCCGACGCCTAGGACCCCTTTACCCGGCCCCTGGGTTTGACGGGAATCAGCCATAATCAGCGCCGCGTCAGCAGAACGCCCAGCACGACGCCAATCGCCGCACCGATACCAACGCCGGTCCATGGGTTTTCACGCACGTAATCCTCCGCTTTAGCCGCTGCTTCACGCGTTTGTTTCGCAATCACATCGCTGGTCTCGCCCAGGCGATAACGGCTCTCTTTCAGCGCCTTTTCCGCCTTGCCGCGCAGTTTTTCCAGTTCGCTTTTCGATTTGTCCGTCGATGCGCTCAGCACCTCTTCAAGGGTATCTGCCAGGGATTTCAACTCAGCGCGTAAATGTTCTGATGTAGTATCTTTTGACATAGTTCTCTCTCCAGGTGTTTGAGGATAATCCTTAAGATTTAATAATCACGCGCTTCTAACGTTTTCAGCTCGTGTTCTGCTGCAGATAACTTTTGTTCCCGCTTGCTAATTTTGCCCGGGTCGCCTTTCCGGCGCGCTTCCTGAAGATCCGCTTTACGTTCGGCGATCTCTTCTTTTTGTTTGTTGATTTTTTTCTGATGCTCAGCGCGCAAGCCGCTGTCGCTACAGTTAGCGCGCAGCTCCCGAAGCGCTTTGTTCAGCCCTTCGATACGGTGCTGATTTTGATGCTTTTCCGCATAGCCGATTTCACGCTGTATATCCGCCTCTTTCTCGCTGCACAGTGATGCAGCCTGCGTGGCAGAAGTGAGTGACAGCAAAACGATAGCCAGTACGGTACGGTAATTCATGATAGTGACCTTCCATTGTGATCGGGTGTGCTGGCCGCGAAGCCCGGCACGCATAGTCCAGTAATGCTGATAAAGACGCTGATTTCTGACGGTTAATGCAGATTCAAGCATAGTCAGGAATTGGGTAAAAACCCAATCCCTGTTTAACAAATTAAGAATTCTGGAGAGGGGCTAGCCGATGCGATCGCCGTGGGTGCGCAGGCGCGACAGCCATGTGCTGGCGCCGTTATCATCATCGTGCTGAGCAATAACATAGCCATGCGGCAGCGTTTTATAGAGCACCGCTTTGGCGGCTTCACTCTGCGCGCTGGAATCAAACTTAATTAATAGCGAGTCGTTCTCCGGCGTAATGCTGTTAAAACGGATGCCGTTAGCATCCAGGTGATGCCAGACAAAAAAACCATCGGGCATGCTGATGCCCTGCTGGCTGGCGCTGATTTGCAGGGTGGACTCCGTTCTTTGCATCCCGGACCACACAAGGCAGGCGCTTGCAGCAAGGCAGACGAACAGCGCCGCCACCCGCAGGCGACGCGTAAATGCTATTTTCATTGTTATTCCTCTAGCCGCGGTTACCGTATTTTTTACGCCAAAGCACAATTAACGAACCGATCAGGCCAAACACCAGCAGCACGACGGGCAGCAGCATCAGGCAGGACATCAAGGCATCTTCATATTTCAGGAATACCGGCGTTTTGCCGAGTAAATAGCCCAGCGTGGTGAGGATCAAAACCCACAGCAGGCCGCTCATCCAGTTGAAAAACTGAAAGCGAGCATTATTCAGACCAGAAATACCGGCAATAGTTGGTAACAGAGTGCGAACAAAAGCAATAAATCTGCCGATCAGCAGCGCGGACAGACCGTGCTTATGGAAAAGATTATGCGCGCGTTGATGATAGTGGGCCGGAAGATGCGAAAGCCAGTTCTGCACGATGCGCGTGTTTCCGAGCCAGCGCCCCTGAATATAGCTGAGCCAGCAGCCCAGACTTGCCGCGGCGGTAAGTAAAATGATGGTTTCCGGAAAACCCATCGCGCCTTTAGCAATCAGCACGCCCACTAATACTAAAAGGCTGTCGCCCGGCAGAAAAGCGGCTGGAAGCAATCCATTTTCCAGAAAGAGAATCATGAACAAGACAAAATAGAGCATGCCAATCATCCCTGGATTAGCTAGCGTTTCAAAATCCTGGCTCCACAGAGCGTTAAGCAGTTGCGTCAAAAGTTCCATTCAGTGTTCCTGGCACATCGATTAAGGCCGCCGGTTTAAATAGGGTCGGAGAAGTTTAACGGCACCGTCAGGATTTTTATTAAGCCGTCCGCGCCTACAGCCTGATGAAAGCGTATCGCCACCGTTCCCTGTGAAGGCGATACAGGCCGGTGAAGGAGAAGCGGGCCCGCACCGGCGATGAAATTACGTCTAATTGTAACAAAGCCATGCGCAATGCGTCACAGTATTTGTGCTTTGTTGAGCATTGATTTTGCTTACCGGGGGAGGGGCTGGCGAGGGTATTTACAAACGCTGACACTATTGGCTGGTTTGCTTACCCTCGGGCGGGAAAATAACTATTTTTGCGTGCTTGTCGCCGTATCGAGGTGAACCACGGGGTTTTCCGTAAACAGATAGCGGTCGGCATTGAATTCAAAATCATCGCTGGTAGCGTTAAACAGCATCTGCTTGGTGTTTTCAAGGTGCTGCCACATCGCGAGTTTTGCGGCATTCGGGTCTTTACGAATTAAGGCCTTAAGAATGTTATCGTGGTCGTCGCACCAGTTGTCCACCGTGCGCTTATCAATGTGTTCGTGGAGTTTTTTCCAGTAAGGGTTATGAATACGCTGGCTCCACATTTTCTCAACGATCGCCGCCAGCGCGCTGTTCTGCGTAGCAAGGGCTACCTGAATATGGAAATTGAGATCCCACTCGGAATCACGGAAACTTTGCTCATTGCGCGCCATTTCCTGGATTTCCATCAGTTTTACGATGTCTTGCTTGGTGACCTGGATCGCGGCGAACTCAGCGATATTGCTCTCAATAAGCTGGCGTGCCTGCAGCAGTTCAAAAGGGCCAAAGCTTGCAAATTCAAAGCGTTCATCGGGAATAGCGGTGTGCTTTGCCTGGCTGGAAATAACATGAATGCCGGAACCTTTACGCACCTCCACATAGCCTTCCACTTCCAGCATGATGATCGCCTCGCGCACCACGGTGCGGCTGACGTTCTTCTCTTCAGCGATAAAGCGCTCTGCCGGGAGTTTTTCGCCTGGCTGGTATACGCCATTTTCAATGCGATATTTTAGTTCAGCGGCCAGCTGCTGATAAAGGCGACGAGGTTCCATGATTTCCATACGTGGCTCCGTGAGGTACGGCGGGATACTTGATTTGTTATACCACTTTTCTCACTTTCGCTCCACCGCGCAGAGAGGTCAGAAATAGAAAAGCCGCCGTTAAGGCGGCCTGATTAAGAACAGCAGGATTAAGGCTGGGTGACAGCCGGACCGGGCCGGTGGGTATTGGTCAGCTCGTTAATCGGCTGGTTCTTCAGCACGGTCCAGATAACAACCGCGCCGAGCAGGTCAAACACGGCGAGGGCTGCGAACAGCGGGCTAAAGCCGAGGGTATCCGCCAGCGCGCCCACAACCAGCGCAAACAGGGTGCTTGCCGTCCATGCGGCCATGCCGGTCAGGCCGTTGGCGGTGGCAACTTCGTTACGGCCGAATACGTCGGAAGAAAGCGTAATCAGCGCGCCGGAAAGCGCCTGGTGAGCGAAGCCGCCGACGCACAGCAGGGCTATCGCCGCGTAAGGGCTGGTGAACAGACCGATAGTCCCGGGCCCAATCATCAGCACCGCGCCCATGGTTACGACCATTTTGCGGGACACAATCAGGTTCACGCCAAACCAGCGCTGGAACAGCGGTGGAAGGTAGCCGCCAACAATACAGCCGAGGTCGGCGAACAGCATCGGCATCCAGGCGAACATCGCGATGTGTTTTAAGTCAAAGCCGTAGACTTTAAACATAAACAGCGGGATCCAGGCGTTGAACGTGCCCCAGGCTGGTTCCGCCAGGAAACGCGGCAGGGCGATGCCCCAGAACTGGCGGTTCTGCACGATCTGCCAGGCGGACATTTTTTTGCTGTTGTTGACCTGGTGGTGGGCTTCCTGGCCGCCAATGATGTACTCGCGCTCACCTTCGGTTAATTTTTTCTGATCGCGGGGATGCTTGTAGAAGAACAGCCAGGCCATGGCCCAGGCGAAGCTCAGCACGCCGGAAATCACAAAGGCCATCTGCCAGCTGTGCATTAAAATAGCCCAGACCACTAACGGCGGGGCGATCATCGCGCCAATAGATGAACCGACGTTAAAGTAGCCCACCGCAATAGAGCGCTCTTTCGCGGGGAACCATTCGCTGCTCGCCTTAAGGCCGGCAGGGATCATGGCTGCTTCCGCGGCGCCTACCGCGCCACGCGCCACGGCCAGGCCGCCCCAGCTTCCCGCAAGCGCCGTAGCGCCGCAAAAAATAGCCCAGGCGATGGCAAAGAAGGCGTAACCGATTTTTGTGCCCAGCACATCAAGCACATAGCCCGCAACGGGCTGCATAATGGTATAGCAGGCAGAATAGGCTGCAATGATATAGGAATATTGCTGCGTGGAGATGTGCAGCTCCTGCATCAGCGTAGGCGCGGCGGCTGCCACGGTATTACGAGTAAGATAGCCCAGCACGGTGCCCGTTGTTACGAGCGCAATCATGTACCAGCGCAAGCCTTTAATCTTTCGCATTTCGAACCTCATCCCGTCATATAACAGCGGCATAAACGCGGCTGTAATTCAGGCTGTGCCTGAGTATTGTTCTGTTGAGGGGCTCATGCCGGGGTGTTATCCGGTAAGACCCGTATCTTGCCATCTGAAAAATTGCCTTCGGCAAATCCGGTGTCCGTACCGTCGTGCGCTATTTGTCATGTCAGCGTCTGCATCTGTCCGTAGTCCGTGATATTGCGACGGCTGCAAGATAACTTGTCATACAGCTTTAAAAGTTGAGTGACATCACAAAAGCGTTTAACAGCGCTATTCAGGGCGCTGGCGGCTCTCAGGCCAGAAGTGGTGCGGGTTTATGGCGTCTTTTAAACGAAGTATTAACAATAAATGTGTGGTTTTTGTGATGAATACCTCAAAAATCCACTCGGTCCGGGCAAATTGGTGTGATAACTTTGTTTGCATTATGCGCAAGCATCAGAACTGCTCTGACTGAGGAATGCCAACAATGAACCAGTTTATGACTGAAGATTTTCTTCTGGATACCGAATTTGCCCGTCGTCTGTACCACGAATACGCTAAGGATCAGCCGATCTTCGACTATCACTGCCACCTTCCACCGCAGCAGGTCGCTGAGAACTATCGCTTTAAAAACCTGTATGACATCTGGTTAAAAGGCGATCACTACAAGTGGCGCGCGATGCGCACTAACGGCGTGGCAGAGCGCCTGTGCACCGGTGATGCAAGCGACCGCGAAAAGTTCGATGCCTGGGCTGCGACCGTGCCGCACACTATCGGCAACCCGCTCTATCACTGGACGCACCTGGAGCTGCGCCGTCCTTTCGGCATTACCGGCAAGCTGCTTTCCCCGACAACCGCGGATGAAATCTGGAGCCAGTGCAACGATCTGCTGGCGCAGGACGATTTCACCGCCCGCGGCATCATGAAACAGATGAACGTGAAGATGGTCGGCACCACCGACGATCCCGTCGACGATCTGCGCTATCACCGCCAGATTGCAGAAGACGGTTTTGATATCAAAGTGTTGCCAAGCTGGCGTCCCGACAGAGCCTTCAATATTGAACAGCCGACCTTTGCCGACTACCTGAGCAAACTGGCGGAAGTCTCTGATACCGATATTCGTCTTTTCAGCGATCTGCAAGCCGCGCTGGGCAAACGTCTCGACCACTTCGCCGCTCATGGCTGCAAGGTGTCGGACCACGCGCTGGACGTGGTGCTGTTTGCCGAAGCGGACGAGGCTACGCTTGATGGCATTCTGGCGAGCCGCCTGGCCGGCAACGAATTAAGCGAGCATCAGGTGGCGCAGTTTAAAACCGCCGTGCTGGTCTGGCTGGGGTCTGAATACAGCCGTCGCGGCTGGGTGCAGCAGTATCACATCGGCGCGCTGCGCAACAATAACCTGCGCCAGTTCAAACTGCTGGGCGCGGACGTGGGCTTCGACTCCATCAACGATCGTCCGCTGGCCGTCGAGCTCTCCCGCCTGCTCAGCAAGCAGAACGAAAGCAACGAGCTGCCGAAAACCATCCTTTACTGCCTGAACCCGCGTGATAACGAAGTCATCGGCACTATGGTCGGCAACTTCCAGGGCGAAGGGATGCCGGGAAAAATGCAGTTTGGCTCCGGCTGGTGGTTTAACGATCAGAAAGAGGGCATGGAACGCCAGATGACGCAGCTTGCGCAGCTGGGCCTGCTGAGCCGTTTTGTCGGCATGCTGACCGACAGCCGCAGCTTCCTCTCCTACACCCGTCATGAATATTTCCGCCGCATTCTGTGCCAGATGATTGGCCGCTGGGTGGCCGCGGGCGAAGCGCCAGCCGACATTAACCTGCTTGGCGACATGGTGAAAAACATCTGCTTTAACAACGCCCGTGATTACTTCGGCATTGAACTGAACTAATCAGGCACTGAGGTTGATATGCAATACATTAAGATCCATTCGCAGGACAACGTCGCCGTCGCGTTAGTGGACCTGGCTGAAGGCGAAGTCGTGACCGTTGAAGGCGCCGATATTACCCTGCGCCAGCCGGTGGTACGCGGCCATAAATTCGCCCTGTGCGCGATTGCTCAGGGCGAAAACGTTATCAAATACGGCCTGCCGATTGGTCATGCTCTGACGGCGATTGAAGCGGGCGAATATATCCACTCGCACAATGCGCGTACCAATCTGAGCGATGTGGATGAGTATCGCTATCAACCTGATTTCCAGGCGCTGGCGGCTCAGGCTGCGGATCGCGAGGTGAACATCTATCGCCGCGGCGACGGCGCGGTTGGCGTGCGCAACGAACTGTGGATCCTGCCGACCGTGGGCTGTGTGAACGGCATCGCGCGGCAGATCCAGAATCGTTTCCTGAAGCAGAACAACGATGCGGAAGATATCGACGGCGTTTTCCTTTTCAGCCATCCGTTCGGCTGCTCGCAGCTGGGCGAAGACCACATCAATACCCGCACCATGCTGCAAAATATGGTGCATCACCCGAATGCGGGGGCGGTGCTGGTGATTGGCCTGGGCTGTGAGAACAACCAGGTTGACGCCTTCCGCGAAACGCTTGGCGAATACGACCCACAGCGCGTCCGCTTTATGATCTGCCAGCAGCAGGACGATGAGGTGGAAGCGGGGCTGGAACAGCTACAGCAGCTTTATGAGGCGATGCGCCACGACAAACGCGAGCCGGGCAAACTCAGCGAGCTGAAATTCGGCCTGGAGTGCGGCGGCTCGGACGGCTTATCCGGCATTACCGCCAACCCGATGCTGGGGCGTTTCTCCGATTATATGGTGGCAAACGGCGGGACAACCGTGCTGACGGAAGTGCCGGAAATGTTCGGCGCGGAACGCATTCTGATGAGCCACTGCCGCGACGAAGCGACGTTTGAAAAAACCGTGACGATGGTAAACGATTTCAAACAGTACTTTATCGCGCATAACCAGCCGATCTATGAAAACCCGTCGCCGGGCAATAAAGCCGGCGGCATCACCACGCTTGAGGAAAAATCTCTCGGCTGCACGCAAAAAGCCGGGGAGAGCGAAGTTGTCGACGTGCTGCGCTATGGCGAACGTTTGAAAACGCCGGGGCTGAATCTGTTAAGCGCGCCGGGCAACGATGCGGTAGCTACCAGCGCGCTGGCGGGCGCAGGCTGCCATATGGTGCTCTTCAGCACCGGCCGCGGCACGCCGTACGGCGGTTTTGTGCCGACGGTCAAAATCGCCACCAACAGCGAGCTGGCGGCGAAGAAACCGCACTGGATCGATTTTGACGCCGGGCAGCTGCTTCACGGTAGCGACATGCCCACGCTGCTGGCCCGGTTTATCGATACCATCGTCGCTATCGCTGACGGCAAAAAGACCTGCAACGAACGTAATGACTTCCGCGAACTCGCCATTTTCAAGAGCGGCGTGACGCTGTAAGCCGCTTTACAGGACGGGTAAGCAACGCGCCACCCGCCAGTTTTTTGGTGGATGGCGCTGGCGCTTATCCACCCTACACAGCTCCAGGGCTGGCAAGGACATGTCATGACCGCGTATTGGATTGCCCAGGGCGTCGGCGTACTCGCTTTTCTGGTCGGGATAACCACTTTCATTAACCGCGACGAGCGGCGTTTCAAGCTTCAGCTCGCGGGCTACAGCGCTATTATCGGCCTGCACTTTTTTCTGATGGGCGCAACGCCTGCGGGCATGAGCGCTGAGCTCAATGCCGTCCGCACCGTCATCTCTTTACGTACCCGCAGCCTGTGGGCGATGACGATTTTCATCGCGCTGACGCTTGGCCTTGGGCTGGCGAAAATTCACCACCTGATTGAATTACTGCCGATTATTGGCACCGTGGCCAGCACATGGGCGCTGTTTCGCAGCAAGGGGCTAACCACACGCTGCGTAATGTGGTGCTCCACCGCCTGTTGGGTGACGCATAATTTCTGGCTGGGTTCGATTGGCGGCACGCTAATTGAAGGAAGTTTTCTGGTGATGAACGGGCTGAATATCATTCGCTTCCGGCGTATGCAAAAAAGCGGGGTCGATCCGTTTAGCGTGGAAAAGAAAGCGCAGATTCAGGAATAATCCCCCGCCGTTACCGGCGAGGGAGGAAGCAATTAACTACGTAAAGGAGCTTTGCTCGCCAGACGCGCATCTTCTGCCTGACACGCGGCTGCGGTGAACAGCACGTCGGTTGAGGAGTTGAGCGCGGTTTCGCAGGAATCCTGCAGCACGCCGATGATAAAGCCAACCGCTACGACCTGCATGGCTATCTCGTTAGGAATACCGAACATACCGCAGGCCAGCGGGATCAGCAGCAGCGAACCGCCCGCCACGCCCGAAGCGCCGCAGGCGCACAGCGAAGCCACAATGCTCAGCAGCAGAGCCGTCGGCAGGTCTACCGCTACGCCCAGGGTATGCACTGCCGCCAGCGTCAGCACGGTGACGGTAATGGCCGCCCCGGCCATATTGATGGTGGCGCCAAGCGGAATGGAGACCGAATAGGTATCGCGGTCCAGGTTCAGCTTTTCACACAGGGTCATATTGACTGGAATGTTAGCGGCGGAGCTGCGGGTAAAGAAGGCGTAAACGCCGCTTTCACGCAGGCAGGTAAACACCAGCGGGTACGGGTTGCGGCGGATTTTGTACCACACCAGCAGCGGGTTGACGACGAGCGCCACGCCCAGCATACAGCCAATGAGCACCAGCAGCAGCTGTGCGTAGCTCCACAGCGTGTCAAAACCGGTGGTGGCGAGCGTTGAGGCAACCAGCCCGAAGATACCGATCGGCGCAAAGCGAATCACCGCCCTGACAAGAAAGGTCACTGCGCCAGAGAAGTCGTTAATCAGGTTTTTGGTAGATTCATTCCCGTGACGCAGGGCGAAGCCCAGACCCACAGCCCACACCAGAATGCCGATATAGTTGGCGTTTAACAGCGCGTCAATCGGGTTGGAAACCATGCTCATCAGCAGGCCGCGCAGAACCTCAACGATGCCGGAAGGCGGGGTGATATCCGTTGCGCCAGTGACGAGATGCAGCATAGAAGGAAAGACAAAGCTGACGACGACGGCGGTCAGCGCCGCAGCGAAGGTTCCCAGCAGATAAAGGAACAAAATAGGGCGGATACTGGTTTTTTGTCCGTGCTGATGGTTGGCGATAGAAGCCATCACCAGCATCAGAACCAGCACCGGCGCGACCGCCTTCAGCGCGCCCACGAACAGCGTGCCTAACAAGCCTGTCGCAATGGCGGCAGGCTTTGAAACCAGCGCCAGCGCAATGCCGAGCACCAGACCAACCAGAATCTGTTTAACCAGACTGCCCTGCGCCAGGCGCTTAATCAGTCCCGGGGATTGTGTTGCCATTTAATACCTTCCTGTAGTGTGTCGTCTCATTCCGCCGCTGTACTCTGGGGCACTTCAGTGAGCGGATGTAAAAAAATGTGTTTGCCTGGTCGAGTATAAGGAAAAGCGGCGGGGCAGGAAGCGTTAATGACTAAATATTTAGCCTCTATCCAGGTTTTATAACTACTCATTAACAAGTTTGTGACATTGTCGACAAATGCCGGGGAAAGGGTTCACTTCGTTTCGGCGGATGGGGCAGCGCTGATCCGTCCTAAGAGCCAGTCCAGGCCAAAGAGTGGGGCGGATAAACGTTCGCGCCATCCGCCAGTTATTCATGCGGATGGCGCAGAAGGGATTACTTAGCTAATTTCTTACGATCGTTGCGGGCGTTCGCTACGGCATTAATCACCAGCGTCAGCGCCAGAATGCCGCCCACCACGCCCAGCGAGACAGCAATCGGGATATGCCAGAAATCGACGATCAGCATCTTCACGCCGATAAATACCAGGATAACCGCCAGGCCGTACTTCAGCATCGAGAAGCGTTCTGCCACGCCTGCCAGCAGGAAGTACATGGCGCGCAGGCCGAGGATGGCGAACAGGTTAGAGGTCAGGACGATAAACGGGTCGGTGGTTACCGCAAAGATAGCCGGAATGCTGTCGACCGCGAAAATCACATCGCTCAGTTCAACCAGAATCAGCACCAGCAGCAGCGGCGTCGCGAACAGCAGGCCATTTTTGCGCACGAAGAAATGTTCGCCTTCGATGCTGTCCGTCATGCGCAGATGACCGCGCAGCCAGCGCACCAGCGGCTTGTCGCCGATACCGCCTTCGTCTTCTTTCGCCAGCGCCATCTTAATGCCGGTGAACAGCAGGAACGCGCCGAACACGTAAAGCAGCCACTCGAACTGGGTAATAAGCCAGCTGCCCGCGAAGATCATCACGGTACGCAGCACGATCGCGCCCAGCACGCCGTAGACCAGCACGCGACGCTGTAAGGCCGCAGGAACGGAGAAATAGCTGAACAGCATCAGCCAGACGAAGACGTTATCCACCGCCAGCGCTTTTTCAATTAAATAACCGGTCAGGAAGGCGAGAGCCTGGGTATCCGCCACTTCGCGCCCGGAAGTGCCGGTGAGATACCACCAGAAGGCGGCGTTAAACAGCAGGGAGAGCGTAACCCACACCATAGACCAGGCGGCGGCCTGCTTCATGGACATGGTATGCGAGCCTTTCCGGCCCTGAAGCAGAAGGTCGATTGCCAGCATGATGACAACGACGACGGCAAAAGCGCCCCACAGTAATGGCGTGCCAACACTATTCATAAGAGATTCCTTCAAAACAAAAACGGCCAACGTCGGAAGACGCCAGCCGCTTTCGCTTGCAACAGGGATCTCGCCTTCCGGCAAGGTCTCACTTACAGCGCGGAACGGTTTTTAAATAAACCATTCGCAGTGCCCGGTAACCGGATGCTGAGCATCGTAATGACGATTAACCGGCAATGAAGTTACTCCCCTTTGCGCGTAACAAAATATTACGAGACATAAACGCCGTCAATATAATGCCGGAAGACCTTACACAGCTTTACGCCGTGAGAGAGGCAGGAACGTCATCCGCCGGGAATTTCACTCCGGTTTGCGCACGGATTTCCGTGGCCAGGGCAGAGGTGATGCGCGAGGTGGCTAGCCCCGGATGATTCACCTCGTTGTCTGCCACCAGGCGGGCAAAGGTTTCGGCTTCATACAGCATAGTGTTGATATGCTGCGGCAGCGACAGATCCTGCGGCTTGCCGCCGCGTGGCACAAACGTAATGCGCTGGCATTCAGAAATCTTCTCGATAACCAGCGAACCCGCTTCGCCCTGAATCTCGCTCGGAATTACCGAATCGCTGACTTTTGAGTGCAGCAGATTCACATCGAAAACGCCGTAGTTCATCTGCACGGAGCCGTGGGCGTCCACGCCGCTTTCCAGCAGGCAGGCCGTGGCATGAACGGCCTGCGGCTGGCCCCACAGCGCCACGGCGCAAGCCAGGGTATAGAAGCCGATATCCATAATGGAGCCGTTGGACCAGGCCGGGTTGAAGGTGTTGGGGTTTTCGCCGTCCAGATAGCGCTGATAGCGGGAAGAGTACTGGCAGTAGTTGAGCAGCACCTTGCGGATCTTGCCGACCTTTGGCAGCGCCTGTTGCAGAGCGATGAAATTCGGCAGGCTCGCGGTTTTAAAGGCTTCGAACAGCACCACGTTATTTTCCCGCGCGCAGGCAATGGCGGCTTCAACTTCACGAATATTAGAAGCGAGCGGCTTCTCGCAAATCACATGCTTTTTATGGCTTAGAAACAGCAGGCTTTGCGGCGCATGCAGCGCGTTCGGGCTGGCGATATAAACCGCGTCAATCGCATCGCTCTTTGCCATCGCGTCAAGATCGGTAAACAGATGCTCAACCATATAGTCGTTGGCAAAGGTCTGGGCCTGCTCAAGGGTGCGGGAATAGACGGCGGCAAGTTTAAAGCGGCCGCTTTCATGGGCGGCATCAATAAACTGACGGGTGATCCAGTTAGTTCCAACCACGGCGATACGTATCATAAAAGGTCATCTCTCCGGTTTATCTGGCGGGTGGCGCGCTGCTTACCCGCCCTACATTTATGCAAATCAGGGCGGGTAAGCGCAAGCGCCATCCACCGGTATGTTACGCGGGTATGCAATGTAGGGTGGATAAGCGTAAGCGCCATCCACCGATATAAAACGTCGGTAGCAAAGCAGGGCGGATAAGCGCAGGCGCCATCCACCGATATGTTACGCCGGTACGCAACGTAGGGCGGATAAGCGCAGGCACCATCACCGATATATTACGCCGGTACGCAACGTAGGGTGGATAAGCACAAGCGCCATCCACCGGTATATTACGCCGGTTCGCAACGTAGGGTGGATAAGCATAAGCGCCATCCACCGATATGTTACGCGGGTATGTAATGTAGGGTGGATAAGCGTAAGCGCCATCCACCGGTATGTTACGCGGATACGCAACGTAGGGTGGATAAGCATAAGCGCCATCCACCGATATGTTACGCCGGTTCGCAACGTAGGGTGGATAAGCATAAGCGCCATCCACCGATATATTACGCCGGTTCGCAACGCAGGATGGATAAGCGTAAGCGCCATCCACCGATGTAGAACATCGGTAGCAAGTAGGGTGGATAAGCATAAGCGCCATCCACCGACATGTTACGCCGGTTCGCAACGTAGAATGGATAAGCGCAGGCACCATCCACCGATATATTACGCCGGTACGCAACGCAGGGTGGATAAGCGCAAGCGCCATCCACCGATATATTACGCCGGTTCGCAACGCAGGACGGATAAGCGTAAACGCCATCCATCGATATATTACGCCGGTTCGCAACGTAGGGTGGATAAGCGTAAGCGCCATCCACCGATATATTACGCAGAACCTTTCAAAGCCAGCTGCGTCAGCCACAGGCGGGTATCAAACTCAAACTGGTGATACTGCGGTTCCATATGGCAGCAGAGCGAATAAAACGCCTTGTTGTGATCTTTCTCTTTCAGGTGCGCCAGCTCATGCACCACGATCATGCGCAGAAAGGCTTCCGGCGCGGATTTAAAAACCGTCGCCACGCGAATCTCTGCTTTCGCCTTGAGCTTGCCGCCCTGTACGCGGGAAATCGCCGTATGTAATCCCAGCGCGTTATTCAGCACGTGAATTTTACTGTCGTAAGCGACTTTGTTGATGGGCGGCGCGTTGCGCAGATACTGGCTTTTCAGATCCTGCGTGTAGGCGTAAAGCGCTTTATCCGTCGCGACGTTATGGGCGTCGGGATAGCGTTTTTGCAGCACCTCGCCAAGGCGCTGCTCGGCAATCAGCGTACGAACCTGCGAAAGCAAATGCTCGGGATAGCCGTTTAAGTAAGTCAGTTCGCTCATGCTTGTCTCAGGTTGGCAGAAAAAAGGGTATACTCACGCCCCCATTCGGGGATAAGCCGAAATTTTACCATCCAGGAGGGCCGATGAGCCAATCAGACAACGGTTTCCGTTCACTGACACTAAAACGTTTCCCGGAAACGGACGACGTCAACCCGCTGCAGGCGTGGGAAGCGGCGGATGACTATCTGCTGCAACAGCTGGACAATACCGAAATCAGCGGCCCGGTCCTGATTTTTAACGATACCTTCGGCGCGCTTGCCTGCGTGCTGGCCGAACACAAACCTTACAGCATTAGCGACTCGTATCTTAGCGAGCTGGCAACCCGCCAGAACCTGAGCAATAACGAGATCCCTGAATCCAGCGTCACCTTCCTGGACAGCACGGCGAAATACCCGGACGCACCGACTATCGTGCTGATAAAGATCCCTAAAACGCTGGCGCTGCTGGAGCAGCAGCTTCGCGCCCTGCGTAAAGTGGTGACGCCTGAAACGCGCATTATCGCCGGCGCCAAAGCTCGCGACATTCACAATTCCACGCTGGAGCTGTTCGAGAAAATCCTCGGCCCAACCACCACCACGCTGGCCTGGAAAAAAGCGCGCCTGATCAACGGCACCTTTACCAATCCGGAGCTGAAAGACGCGCCGGAAACCCTGAGCTGGAAGCTGGCCGGCACGCCGTGGACCATTCATAACCATGCGAATGTTTTCTCCCGCACGGGCCTGGACATCGGCGCGCGTTTCTTTATCGAGAATCTGCCGACCGGCCTGGAAGGCGAGATTGTGGATCTGGGCTGCGGTAACGGCGTGGTGGGCTTGCACCTGCTGGAGCAGAACCCGGAGGCGAAAGTGGTATTTGTGGATGAGTCGCCGATGGCGGTGGCATCCAGCCGCCTGAACGTTGAAATCAACATGCCGGAAAACCTGGACCGCTGCGAGTTCATGATTAACAACGCGCTGTCCGGCGTGGAGCCTTACCGCTTCGACACTATTCTGTGCAACCCGCCGTTCCACCAGCAGCATGCGCTGACCGACCAGGTGGCGTGGGAGATGTTCCACCATGCGCGCCGCTGCCTCGTAAACAACGGCGCGCTGTACATCGTGGCCAACCGTCACCTGGACTACTTCCGCAAGCTGAAGAAAATCTTCGGCAACTGCGAAACCGTGGCGTCCAGCACCAAATTCGTGGTGTTAAAAGCCGTGAAGTTAGGCCGCCACCGCTAAATTTCCAGCGCTAAACGGGTGCCCTGCGCAATTGCGCGCCGGGCATCCAGCTCCATCGCCACGTCCGCCCCGCCAATTAAATGCAGCGTTTTCCCCAGCTCGCGTAACGGCTCCGCCAGCTCACGGCGCGGATCCTGACCGGCACAGATAATCACGTTGTCCACCGCCAGCGTCTGCGGTTCGCCGCTTATAGTGATGTGCAGCCCTTCGTCATCGATACGTTCGTAGCTTACGCCCGCCAGCATCTTCACGCCGCGCGCCAGAAGCGTGGTGCGATGTATCCAGCCCGTTGTTTTGCCCAGGCCCTCGCCCGGTTTACTGGATTTACGCTGCAGCATCACAATCTGGCGCGGGCTTTTCGCCAGATGCGCGCCCTCAGGACGCAGGCCGCCCGTGTGCTGCAGGCTGGTATCAATACCCCATTCCACGCAGAACTCCGCGATATTCTGGCTGGTGGATTCTCCTTGCTGGCTCAGGTACATCGCCGTATCAAAGCCGATGCCGCCCGCGCCGATAATCGCCACCCGCTCGCCGACGGGGGTTTTATCGCGCAGCACGTCGATATAGCTCAGCACTTTGGGATGCATAATGCCGTCGATAAGCGGCATGCGCGGCTCGATGCCACAGGCGAGAACCACCTCGTCGAACTCCCGCAGCATCGGCGCGGTGACGTACTGGTTCAGACGAATATCAACGACCGTTAACCGCAGCATGCGCCGGTAATATCGCAGCGTTTCGTAAAACTCTTCCTTGCCGGGGATCTGTTTGGCGATATTAAACTGCCCGCCGATTTCCGCCGCCGCGTCGAACAGCGTCACTTTGTGACCACGCCCCGCTGCGTTCACCGCAAACGCCAGGCCCGCAGGCCCCGCGCCAACGACCGCCAGATTTTTAACGGTTTTGGCAGGCACGATCGGCATTTTGGTTTCGTGGCAGGCGCGCGGGTTAACCAGACAGGAGGTCACTTTGCCCATGAAAATCTGGTCGAGGCAGGCCTGGTTACAGCCGATACAGGTATTGATCTCATCTTCACGGCCCTGCTGCGCCTTGGAAACAAGCTCGGCATCGGCCAGGAAAGGACGTGCCATCGAGACCATATCCGCGTCGCCGCCGGCGAGGATCTCCTCGGCGGTTTTTGGATCGTTGATGCGGTTGGTGGTGACCAGCGGGATCGAAACCAGGCCTTTGAGCTTGCGCGTCACCCAACTGAAGGCGCCGCGGGGAACGGGCGTGGCGATGGTTGGAATGCGCGCTTCGTGCCAGCCGATGCCGGTATTAATCAGCGTGGCGCCAGCCGCTTCAACTGCTTTTGCCAGCTGCACCGCTTCGTCAAACGTGCCGCCGCCGTCGACCAGGTCGAGCATCGAAAGGCGATAAATAATAATGAACTCCGGCCCGACTTTTTCCCGCACGGCGCGCACAACCTCCACCGCAAAACGCATACGGCGCGGATAATCGCCGCCCCATTCATCGTCGCGCTGGTTGGTGCGGGCGGCTAAAAACTGGTTAATCAGATACCCTTCCGAACCCATGATTTCCACGCCGTCGTAACCGGCCTGTTTTGCAAGGCCTGCGCAGCGGGCAAAATCTTCAATCAGCGCCAGGATCTCGCCGTGCGTCAGCGCATGGGGTTTAAAGCGGTTGATGGGAGCCTGAATGGCGGAAGGCGCAACCGGACCGGGCTGATAGCTGTAGCGCCCGGTGTGCAGAATTTGCAGCGCGATCTTGCCGCCTTCGCGGTGAACCGCATCGGTAACAGCCTGATGGTGGGCAAGCTGGCTTTCATCGTTGAGCACCGCGCCGCTTTCCACGCCAACGCCGGAAGGCGAGGGGGCGATGCCGCCGGTGACAATCAGCGCCACGCCGTGCCGGGCGCGCTCGGCATAAAACGCCGCCAGCCGTTCGGCGCCGTCGGGATGTTCTTCAAGGCCGGTGTGCATGGAACCCATCAGCACGCGATTTTTCAGGGTGGTAAAACCAAGATCGAGCGGGGCGAACAGCGACGGATAGCTCATAGTCTCTTCCTGGAAATTTATAATAGTTATGTGGTCGGATGAGTTAACAATCTAGCGTGGCGCGCCGGGAATGGAAAAAAGGGATTGAGCGATTGTGACGGGATTCAAAGAACGGTGTTGCGGCAGGGAGAGGATATAACAGCAGGGCGTCAGCTTATCCACCCTGCAGAGTTGTGCTTATTCCCCTTCTGCGCTGGCTTTGAAAAAAGGGAATATATTTTCGCCGGGCGGATAAGCCTGCGCCATCCCTCTGGCCGCGGTGGACATTGGTGGATGGCGCGATCACTTATCCACCCTACAAAATCGAGGGCGTGGGGAATTAACGCCTGCGACCGCCCATAATGCTGCCCAGCACGCCGCGAATAATCTGCCTGGTCACCTGCCGCGCCGCGCTCTTCGCCATGGTCTGCACCACGCCATCTTTCTTGCCGCCGCGCGGCCCGGTGGTGCCGAACAGGATATCTTTCAGCCCGCCGAGAATACCGCCGTCTACGGCTACCGCGTCGCCTTTCGCCGGCGGCGCGTTCTGCTTCTCGCCCGCCGCTTGCACATCTTTTTGCAGCCGTTCATAGGCGGACTCGCGGTCTACCGCTTCGTCGTATTTGCCGTACAGCGGAGAATGGTTCAGCAGGCCGTTGCGCTCATCAATCGTCACCGGGCCCATGCGCGAGCAGGGCGCAATCACCATCACGCGCTCCACGACCGTTGGGCTGCCTTTCTCGTCGAGGAAAGAAACCAGCGCCTCGCCGGTGCCCAGTTCCTGAATCGCCTTCTCGGTATCAAACGCCGGATTAGCGCGCATGGTTTGCGCCGCTGTTTTCACCGCCTTCCGATCTTTTGGCGTAAAGGCGCGTAACGCGTGCTGAACGCGGTTACCGAGCTGACCCAGCACGGTATCCGGAATATCCGACGGATTCTGGGAAACAAAATAAACGCCCACGCCTTTGGAGCGGATAAGCCGGATCGCCTGCTCGATTTTATCCAGCAGCACCTGCGGGGCATCGTTAAACAGCAGGTGCGCTTCGTCAAAGAAAAACACCAGCTTTGGTTTATCCAGATCGCCCACCTCCGGCAGCTGCTCGTACACTTCCGAGAGCATCCACAGCAGGCTTGCGGCATACAGCTTCGGCATCTGGTAGAGCTTCTCCGCCGAGAGAATATTGATGATGCCTTTGCCGTCGGCGCTGGTGCGCATCCAGTCTTTGATATCCAGCATCGGCTCGCCGAAGAAGTACTCCGCGCCCTGCTGCTCAAGCTGCAACAGCCCGCGCTGGATAGCGCCCACTGAGGCGCTGCTGATATTGCCGTACTGGTTCTGGAACGACTTAGCGTTATCCCCGATGTACTGCGTGGCGGCGCGCAGATCTTTAAAATCGAGCAGCAGCAGGCCCTGGTCGTCGGCAATGCGGAAGATGATTTGCAGCACGCCGGACTGCACCTCGTTGAGGTTAAGCAGCCGGGAAAGCAGCAGCGGCCCGAGGTCCGAGATGGTGGCGCGCACCGGATGACCCTTCTCGCCAAAAATATCCCACAGCACCACCGGATTGCCGTGCGGCGACCAGTCCGTCACGCCAATTCGGGCAAGCCTGGCCAGCAGCTTTTCCGACTCCGCGCCTTCTTCGGCCACGCCGGTTAGATCGCCTTTCACATCGGCCATAAATACCGGCACGCCGATGGCTGAGAAGGATTCCGCCAGTTTTTGCAGCGTGACCGTTTTGCCGGTGCCCGTTGCGCCGGTAATCAGCCCGTGGCGGTTGGCCATGGCGGGCAGTAAATGAAGTTGTTTATCGATAGTTCTGGCAATCAGCAGCGGCGCGGTCATGATTGGTTCCCCGGGGCGACATTTCCATAATCATAGCAATCGCATAGAGAACGTCATCAGCATCTTCCCAGGTTTGCGGCAGGCCTCGCACCAGAGTCTATGCTTTCCATACGTCTTACAAAAATTCAGGAAACTATGTCCAGATTCTTCTTTAACGACCGCCAGCAGCTGGTCAACGATGCCATAGAAGGCGTAATTATCAGCTCCCGCCACCGTAATCTGACCCGCCTTGAGATAGACCCCGCCATCCGCGTGGTGGTGCGTAACGACTGGGATAAAAGCAAAGTGGCGATTATTTCCGGCGGCGGCTCCGGCCACGAACCGGCGCACGTGGGCTTTGTGGGAAAAGGCATGCTCACCGCCGCGGTGTGTGGCGATCTCTTCGCTTCGCCAAGCGTGGACGCGGTGCTGAACGCCATCGTGGCGGTAACCGGCGACCGCGGCTGCCTGCTGATTGTGAAAAACTACACCGGCGATCGCCTGAACTTCGGCCTCGCCGCGGAAAAAGCCAAAAAACACGGCCTGAAGGTTGAGATGGTGATCGTCGGCGATGATATCTCTCTGCCGGATAACAAACAGCCGCGCGGCATCGCCGGCACGGCGCTGGTGCATAAAATTGCGGGCTTCGCCGCAGAGCAGAGCAAATCTCTCGGCGAGGTAAAAGCCATCGCCCAGCAGGCCTGCGACAGCGTTGCCAGCATGGGCGTGGCAATGCAGACCTGCAACCTGCCGGGTAGCGATGATGAAGAAGGGCGTATTAAAGGCGGCCACGTCGAGCTGGGGCTGGGCATTCACGGCGAGCCGGGCGCCAGCACCATCGATACGCAGAACAGTAAAGAGATTATCGCCACGCTGGTTAAGCACCTGCTTCAAAAGACCGGCGCGGAGGCAAAACTTGCGGTGCTGATTAACAACCTCGGCGGCGTGTCGTCGCTGGAGATGGCGCTGCTGACCAGGGAGCTGGCGCATTCCGATCTTAAAGATCGGCTTGAATACCTGATTGGCCCCGCGCCGCTGGTGAGCGCGCTGGATATGAAAGGCTTCTCGCTTTCGGCCATTGCCCTGAACGACGACTTTATCAAAGCGTTGCAGGCCGACGTGGAAACCGCAGGCTGGCAGCCGATGGTGAAATGCCTGGCTATGCCAACGCAAAAACATAGTTTGCTCCGCCGGGAAGTGGAAATAACGCCGTCTGATAACACCACCGTCAAAGCGATTGTGGCAAGCGTAGCCAAAACGCTGATCGGCCAGGAAAGCCACCTCAACGCGCTGGATGCAAAGGTGGGCGACGGCGATACCGGCTCCACCTTTGCCGAAGGGGCGAGAGATATTGCGCAGCTTAACGAACAGGGCAAACTGCCGCTTAACGATCCGGCAGCCCTGCTGGAGCTGGTGGGCGACAGGCTGGCGACGGTGATGGGCGGCTCAAGCGGCGTGCTGATGTCCATCTTCTTCACCGCTGCCGGGCAAAAGGTTGGCGAGAAAAAATCGCTGCCGGAAGCGCTGCTGTTTGGCCTGGAGCAGATGAAACGCTACGGCGGCGCGGATCTGGGCGACAGAACGCTTATCGACGCCCTGCAACCGGCGCTGGAAGTCTTAAGGGATAAGGATCTGAAAGCCGCGGCGCAGGCCGCACAGAAAGGCGCAGACGAGACGGCGAAAATGCAGAAAGCCAACGCGGGCCGCTCGTCGTACGTTAACAGCGGCAACCTGGACGGAGTGAAAGATCCGGGCGCCGTTGCCGTGGCCGAGGTCTTTGCAGCTTTAGTTAAATCTGACTCGTAGGTCGGATAAGCGAAGCGCCATCCGCCACAACCACAAAGCGCAGGCCGAATAAGCACAGTTTGTAGGTCGGATAAGCGAAGCGCCATCCGCCACAACCACAAAGCGCAGGCCGGATAAGCACAGTTTGTAGGTCGGATAAGCGAAGCGCCATCCGCCACAACCACAAAGCGCAGACCGGATAAGCGCATTTTGTAGGTCGGATAAGCGAAGCGCCATCCGACGCTAAGGCATCCGAAAATAATAACAAGGGCCCCTTCACAGGGCCTTTTTCACATCAAAAATCAGCCTTCAGCACCACGCGGTAACGGACCTTGCCGTCGCGTACATGCTGGATAGCCTCGTTAATTTTCGACATCGGATAGAGCTCGGTCTGCGGCGCCACTTTTGCGCGCCCGGCAAGCTTCATCAGCGTGCGCAGCTCGTGCGGGGAGCCGGTTGCGGAACCCGTAATGCTGCGGTCGCCGGCAATCAGCTTGAACGCCGGAACGGCGAACGGCTTCATCACCGCGCCGACGGTGTGGAACTTGCCGCCATAGGCCAGCGCCTCGAAGTACGGCAGCCAGTCTAAATCGACGTTGACGGTATTAATGATGAGATCGAACTGCCGGGCGAGCGCCGTCAGCGCCTGCGGATCGCGGCTGTTCACCACCTTATCCGCGCCCATCTTCAGGATCTCCTGCTCTTTAGACGGGTTGGAGCTGAACGCCGTCACCTCGCAGCCCATGGCGTGCAGCAGCTTGATGGCGATATGCCCAAGGCCGCCGATACCGATCACGCCCACGCGGCTGGTGGCCGTAATATGGTGCATCAGCAGCGGTTTAAAAACGGTGATGCCGCCGCACAGCAGCGGGCCGGCGGATTCAATATCGATGGAGTCCGGTAGCGGAATAACCCACTGCCAGTCGGCGCGGATTTTATCGGCAAAGCCGCCGCGGTTGATAATGGTCGCCACGCTGCCTTCCTGACAGTTCACCTGGCTGCCGCTGATACAGGCATCGCAGTGCCCGCAGCTGCGTGCCGTCCAGCCGATGCCCACGCGCTGGCCAACCTTCAGCCCTTTATTCTGCGCGGCGCTGCCAAGGGCATGCACGCGGCCAACCACCTCATGCCCCGGCACCAGCGGATACTGCGAGAAGCCCCATTCGTTGTCGATCATCGACAGGTCGGAATGGCAGATGCCGCAGTATTCCACCTGGACTTCCACGTCCTCTGCGCCCAGCTCGCCCGCATCAAATTCGTAAAGCTCAAGCTCTGCGCCAGCCTGTGGCGCGGCGTAACTTTTTATTATGGACATGTGATTCCCCTCGTGTTGGCTCAGTCAGGAAGTGTAGAGCATGGACGGCGCCATGACGGTGTGCGGGATGTGCTTTTGGGGGCAGCGGGGATGGAGGGTGGATAAGCGAAGCGCCATCCACCGTGAAAGGCGTAACTATCTTTTATCCAGCACAGCGTTCAGCCACATCTCATCCCGCCCGGGCCGTTTATCTTCGGTCGTCCAGAGTTCTGTGATTTTTATCTCCGGCACGCATTGCAGCAAAGCCTTAAAGCTCGCCTCATTCATATCCGTAAACCGGCGCCCGTCCTTCTCGCGCTCGCCGTCGCCGTATTTAAAAGACACGTACCAGACGCCACCGGGCTTAAGGGCATGAGCTAGCTTCTGCATCACTTCCGGCAGTTCAGACGCAGGAACGTGAAGCAGGGACGCGCAGCACCAGATACCGTCATACATTTGCTGCGCGGCAACTTCAGCGAACGTCTTCTGCTGCACCGGCAGGCCGGTATGTTTCCGTGCCAGCGCAACCATTTCAGAAGAGGCATCGAATGCCTCAACCTGATAACCCATCTCGTGAAATGCCTTAGCGTCGCGCCCGGAGCCGCAGCCCGCATCAAGCACGCGCGCACCGGGCGGAAGATGCCGGGTAAAAGATTCGTACAGCGAGGACATATCGACGTTAACCGTGCCGTCGAAAAAGGTCTGCGCGTGGTGCTGGTAGTAGTCGTTGCTCATCAGAATATTGCCTCTCCTTCGGCCTGAGGTTCCCAGGTATGGAACAGCCGTACTCTGGCAGCGTTCCAGTTATCAATAAGGAAATTCCTGCGCTGTTCAGGCTGCTTACCCGTTTGATTGACGATGGTTTCATGCAGCGGCAGTCTGCTCTGAATAAAGTATTCGTTGCGGGCGTGAAGCCTTGCCAGCAGCTTAGTGCCCGGTAAACGGGCGAACTTGCCCGCCTCGCCGCGATTGCAGCACTGGCACGCCAGCACCAGGTTCCAGACGCCGTTGATATTCGGCACCTCATCGCGCGCCATCCACGGAATAAAGTGGTCCACGTCCGCCAGCTCGCTATCCCCCGGCGTGAGGCTGATGGGCCGGAAGCAGTAAAAACAGCGCCCTTTCTGATAGCCGTTAAGGCTGTCGCGGCAGCTGGTGATATTGACTCGCCGCGCATTGGCCCGGCTATACAGCAGTTGATCATTCGCGTCGAATTCGACGTTGAGAAGATGGCGGGAAATACCCATTGTCCATGCCTGCTCAACCAGGTTCCAGCGCGCGGTAGTTTCAAAAGCCAGATTTTGATACTGCTGCCGCTCGCCAAGCTGGTAGAAGTTTTCGGTAAGCCGAATGCCGCTATTGGTTTTGCGCTCATCAACGAAAAAGCGCTTCTCAATCTCCCCTGAATTCACATTGTGGAAGGCGTCGATAACGTTATTAAAGCCGAGCCGCACCGTGATTTCCGTAAGCTTATTCTGCGTGATTTCGCCGTTGTTAAACTGCACGCAGGCTTCCAGATACCTGCTGCCACGCGAAGTAATTTGCTTTGGGGCATGCAACAGATGCTGGCAGATATGGCGACTGAAGGGCACGGCAAGCTGCTCAAGCGTAACCAGATCGCTGCCGGATTTATCCACCTCGTACAGGGCGTGCGCGAGCGCAAATTTGTAAGTTGCGACATTTCTTCCAAAAAGAATCACGCCCCGCCAGTAGTTCTCAAGCGTGGGGTCCGCCTGGTAAAAATGCATATGTGTTCCTGTTGCGGTCCGGCTCGCAGAAAGCGGCAGGTGAGTTACTAAAACCTGTAACGGGATCACATAACAAATGAAAGGTGATGTAAACCGGGGAGATATAGATTTGGTGAATTTGTGATGCGGAGCGGAAAGCAACAGACCAGGCGGGGCAGGGAGCGAGAAGATAACGCGCTGAAATTTTCAGCACTTAGCGCAGGTTGCGAAGGGCGGCGCTTGCAAGGTAGCGTGCGACAGGTATAATCCACAACGTTTTCCGCATACCCTTCGTGCCGAAGTGGCGAAATCGGTAGACGCAGTTGATTCAAAATCAACCGTAGAAATACGTGCCGGTTCGAGTCCGGCCTTCGGCACCAAAAGCATGTAAATGGACCTCAACTGAGGTCTTTTTTTATGTCTAAAATCCAGTATTTATCTACCTTTCCAGCTATATTAACTCTCTCAAGGTCAACCGACTTCAACGGACATCTACCAACACATGTTGGTACAGATGATGGTATTTCCGGTTCGATAATGCTTGTACCAACAAGGAGGGGATAAGCATGGCGTTAACAGATATCAAGGTCAGAACAGCCAAGCCAACGGATAAGCAATACAAACTGACCGATGGCAGCGGTATGCACCTGCTTGTCCATCCTAATGGTTCTAAGTACTGGCGTTTGCAGTACCGTTATGACGGCAAGCAAAAGATGTTGGCACTTGGGGTTTATCCTGAAATCACACTGGCGGATGCCAGAGCACGTCGAGACGAAGCGCGTAAGCTGCTAGCGAATGGCGTCGATCCGGGAGACAAAAAGAAAAATGATAAGGTTGAACAGAGTAAAGCACGAACCTTCAAAGAGGTGGCGATCGAGTGGCATGGCACCAATAAAAAGTGGTCTGAAGATCACGCCCATCGTGTGCTAAAAAGCCTGGAGGATAATCTCTTTGCAGCGCTTGGTGAGCGTAATATCGTTGAGTTAAAAACTCGTGATTTATTAGCACCTATTAAAGCCGTAGAGATGTCTGGCCGTCTTGAGGTTGCTGCCCGTCTTCAACAGCGCACTACGGCCATCATGCGTTATGCAGTGCAAAGTGGGTTAATTGATTATAACCCAGCACAAGAGATGGCTGGGGCGATTGCTTCCAGTAATCGACAACATCGTCCGGCGCTGGAATTAAAGCGCATCCCGGAGTTACTTGAGAAAATAGACAGCTATACCGGCAGGCCGCTAACCCGCTGGGCGACAGAACTCACTCTGCTTATCTTTATTCGATCCAGTGAGCTGCGTTTTGCTCGCTGGTCAGAAATCGATTTTGAAACGTCAATGTGGACCATCCCGCCTGAGCGAGAGCCTATTCCTGATGTGAAACATTCTCAGCGAGGCTCAAAGATGCGTACACCTCATCTGGTGCCACTTTCAAAGCAGGCGCTGGCGATCCTGAAGCAGATAAAACAGTTCTGTGGTGAACATGAGCTGATTTTTATTGGCGATCACGATCCGCGTAAGCCAATGAGTGAAAACACCGTAAACAGTGCGCTACGGGTGATGGGATATGATACTAAGGTTGAGGTTTGCGGCCACGGTTTCCGCACAATGGCCTGTAGCTCGTTAATTGAGTCAGGACTATGGTCGAAGGATGCAGTGGAGCGCCAGATGAGCCATATGGAACGCAATTCGGTGAGGGCAGCGTATATCCACAAAGCGGAACATCTGGATGAGCGCAAGCTGATGTTGCAGTGGTGGGCTGATTTTCTGGATGCGAATCGGGAGAGAGCGATTACGCCGTTTGATTATGCGAAGATCAATCGAGGTAATGGCGTGTGAGTTGGATGCCTTTATTTCTCGGTTGATGTTTAAATTAAAAAGACCAACCAGCCAGCTTAGGACTGGTTGGTCGCTGTAGTTTTTACCGTTGTTATCAGAATTCCATCTGCTAGGTACAGAGCCGCCACACAAAAAGGATGGCTGCAATAATGCCTTGAATGTACATATAGTTGCGAGCATCATCGCAAACATGTGCTCATGGATTCTTCAATGCAATGACCTCTGACAAAACCCTAAAGCAAGCGATATCAAATAATCACTATCTGACGCAAAGGTGAACAGCGTGCGCCACATAAGTCATTATTGCTGCTGCACGTCCTCACACACTATCGGTAGGACCATGATCGCCTGTTTAACTATGATTCTGAAATCTACGAGCCCCTGTTGGATCTTCTGGAACGTTATGGATCGCAGTGCCGTGTCCCGCGTAAAAATCCCTTCGGCTCCGGATAAACAGACCTCGCAGAAATTCAGAAATACCTCCCTGATTCTCCTTTCAGAGGAAAGTTCTTCGTCCCTTCCGGCCTCCAAAACACAGGAATGATAATGAAAAAGACCGCCTGGCTTATCAGCCTGATGCCTCCGATACTGTCTCTTATTATTATAAGAACATATCTTGGTTATTTTAATAACGGCTCGTTATTTACAGAGAACCTGTCAGCAACGGGGATATTTAATTACGTCTTTATTTTTATGGTACTAACCACAACAGGGGTCGGGTTGATTTTTTTCTTACCTTCACTCATTTTTTGCTTGTCCTTGCCGAAAAATGTGAAAACAATTCACAATTACCGTGACATAAAAGGAAGGATTTCTCTGGCTGCCCTGCTGTCCTTTCCTCTTACTGTATTTACATTTTTTCTGTGGGCTTATCTTTCCGCTGGCCACCCGGATTATGAGCCTGCACTGGGATGGCTCCTGTCACTGGCAGGGATCTCATCGGTCGCTCTAATCAATTACCTTTTCCTCAGACAGGCGGCGAAAACCGCTCAGGAATTTCAGCGTACTAAAGCTCGCAGAAAAACAGCGTGCTGGCTTTTCATCGGTAGTCCGCTTCTCATTTTCACCATTATTCTTTGCTTCACATTTTGCGTCAGCACCATTATCAGATGGGTAGATACGCAGGTAGCGGGAGACAGCATTGTCGCAATACTGAAACTGGCCACCTTGATTTCGGGGTTAGGCGTATTGTTAATGTTACCCGGTGCGGTATATGTAAATACTGATAACGCTGCACGGAATGAGTCATGGCATATCAGATTCACCCTTGTCTCAGTTAGCCTCTGGCTTCTCATAACCAGCATATATGTGTCATCGTTTTATCCTGTCCTCATCGACAAAACGATGGCATTTGCGGGTATTTCGGACTGGCAGACACGGCGTTTTCAGGTTGAAGAAAGTAAGTTTCCGGCCTCACATTTCGGCCATCAGGACTGGCATGTTGCTGATAATATCCCGGGGAGAAGTTACACGGTGCAGGGTATTATGGTTTATTCCCTTAACAACGTCAGACTGCTGTGCCCTGAATCCGTCAGTAAACAATACAGGAACATGCTTCATTTTATTCCCTGGGATCGGGTTTATGACCAGAACAGATCTAACGAACTGAAGAAGGCCTCAGCCAGATGTCAGCCATTTGTACAGGGTGGCATTACGCGGCTTTCTGAAAAATAGTCCCGGCCGGACTGTCACGGCCGCGAGGACGATCGACGCCGTGCGGGTGATGGATAATATACGGGAGGTTGAATGGGTGACACTGGAAGCGTGGTTTAAATGACGGCCGGCACAAGACGGACACTAAGTGGCTGACGATGGCGATAAGTCAAATTGAGATGTTTGTTACGGTGATCCTGAGTGCAATGCTTTACCCGCCACGCCTGTCCGCTTTATGAGGCGGTGTTAACTGGACTTCAACTGCTCTGGTGCGTAACGTAGATTAGATTGTTAATTTGGCATGCATACTGCTGGAGATTCATGCTTTTTAGAAGTCCTTCTTTGACTTACTACACATTTTCTCAAACCTATGATAAAAATAATAAAACACTTCATTTTTGGCGAACGCTATGACTGATACTGATACAGCTCGATGGAACACTGAAAGCGCTGCTTTGCTAGTTCTATCAGAAATACGTGGCGTTAGTTATTGGTCCCTATATAAGGTTGCTCAAAAAGGGATCCGTTTCAGAGATGTTGTAACTTGCTCAACATTATCAAAATTCGAATCAATTCTCGGAGTGAGACTACATCGTGCACCATATTCTTTGACTGAGAATAATTGGTCGACTTTTCGTGATGGAATGATTTCTGCCGCGAAAAGCCTTTTAACACATTATCATAGCAACGGTTATAAATTAATACATCATGGTTCTCCAGATTATCCGGAGAAATTGAATGATTTAAATGAGCGCCCTTACTGGATTTTTGCGCAGGGCGATACTTCGTTGCTTAGTAAAAAATGTGTTGGTGTTGTTGGTACGAGAAATCCAACTACTCTTGGAATTTATTTAACACAAGCAGTTGTCTCGCAGTTTATTGCATCAGATTATGTAACTGTAAGTGGGTTAGCTTATGGTATTGACCAAGCTGCTCATGAAGCATCTATTTTATTTAAAATACCCACAATAGCCATTCTAGGAACAGGTTTAAATTCTAACTATCCAAAAAACAGTGTTGGACTTAGGGAGGGTATTGTAAATGCCGGTGGACTTATACTCACGGAGTATCTCCCACATCAAAAACCATCGCAAGAAAACTTTGTTCGTAGAAACAGAATACAGGCTGCTTTAAGTGATATTTTAATTCCTGTCGAATGGAACTTGAAAAGCGGAACGTCGCATACGGTTCGAAATGCTGCTCAACTGAAGAGAACGATACTGTGTCCATTACTAAGAGGTGAATCTGTTCGGGAGGAGATTAAATACTCTCAGGACGAATACTCTGCAATAATACTGGAGACTCCTTTGACGGGATTTAAAGATGTGATGGAGTTAATTAAAACAAAATCGAGTAATAAATTACAACAACTGTCACTTCTGGGGGATGAATAAAATGCATTTGAAAGCTGTTATATTTTCAATAGCAGATGTTGTTTTGCCCACAACATCAAATCCGCAATCTCAGCAACTTAAGTCACGAATCGATGTTGAGTTGAGGAAGTTGTTCGCTTTTTTATTATCTAAAAATATTAAAGTCCTTTTTCTAACAAATAACAATAGGAATGTTAGGACTAATAATGGAAACATTGCACTGGATGATTATCTTATGCAACAATTCCCAAACTCAATCCATTATTGCCGTGAACTTAACAATGAAATACCTGCGAAACAAACAGGAAGAGCCACTGATTTCATCATGAATGATTTAGATATAAATCGTAATGAGATAATTTATGTTGGCCGTTCAGAAGAAGACTTACAGGCCGCGACAAATGGCAAAACTTTATTTATTAATGCCACTTGGTATCAACCGGTCACTGAGTATGGTTTTCAGTTCTCTGAACCAAAAGAGATTGCGAGATTTATCGATGTGTTTTGTTTAAGAGAGGAATTATGGGGATGGCAGGGCCACTTAAACCAAGATGTCCACTATTATGCCTTAGCTCCCTTTAGTACTCATAACCCTGAGTTTACAATGTACTCTGCCAATGCACGAAACTTAGCTAAGTTATCCATTGGGAGCCCTGATTTTTGGATTAGGTATCTTGGTGCTAGTATTTACTTCTCTGGTTTAAGTGAAGGTGCAAGTTTTATCACAACTTATGTTGGACATAATGCTAACGACCCCTATAAGTTGGCAAATATCATGGAGCATGACCTCAAAGGGTTGGCAGTATCATTTAAAGGTAAATATCTCAAAGATCTCTTTATAAGACATACTACAGCTGTAAAATCTCAGCAGGAAAGAATAGAGCGCCGACAGGTTATAATAACATCGCAAACTAATACTGTGAATTTAAACGCCTCTCCTATCAAAAATCTTAACACTGGAGAACGATATGTTAACAGGCCAGTATTGCGAGGAAAGAAAGTATTAGTTATTGATGACTTCTGCACTGAGGGAAATGCTCATGAAACCGCCAGGATGTATTTAAAGGCTGCAGGAGCGGAAGTTATAAATATTTCATGGTTAAAATTTGTTAATCGAGATGTAGCCGTTTGCGAACCAAATTGCAGAATAAGACCATGGGAGACAAACACCCTCACTTCTGAAAATATTAATTATATCGGACGAATCGGTTATGCAGCAAACCTTACTCATGGCGGTGCGCCTCAAGAGTTGGCAGATAAAATTGGACAATATGATCATTGGGACTGGCCGCAATAGTTTCTTCTTCTGACTACAACTTGTACCCCTTAAATATAGGGGTACATATTTAAAGAGCGATAATCGCACTTAATTTGTTTAGCTGCTACTTAGTCAATTTGATAGAAGATCTCACGGTCGGTATCAGCGACCTACCTGTTCCCCATTTATGAAGACAGAACAATGTAAATATGCACTCTGAACTTCCGCTTCTCGCTCGAAGCAAACCGTCAGGTTTGCTTGTGTGCTACCGGTGAAAACTACCAAGTCAATTTTGAGCTAATACAATTCAGTCTTAATGACTAAATGGTTTGTCAGCGACAATACATGATGTTTCACATTCGGCAGGTTCGGAGTTACTGTCATAAGGATCTTACAACCACAATCAAATGCACATACTGATCTTCAAAGAAAATGTGTGGCTTAAGCGCCTTTAGAACTTTTGTATGGTCTACATCGCCGAGAAAAAAGTCTTATAGAAGACATGTCCATCCCAACTTTAAATAAAGTTATATAAGAGTTCTTAGTCGTCAATGGGTGAATATTCCCCTTTTTCAACTTTAATAAGATGCTTTTTATTGTAGCAAGTTGACAGTGCACAGGCTAAAGCATTCCGTAATTCAGTGCGACCTAATTGCTCAAGATGAATATAGCGTTTACGTAGTGCGTCTGTTATCTCATCCAATACTAGTGTCTTATCTGGTGGTAATAACGCAACCCAAGCCTGTATAAAAGCTAATGCACTTCTGTAGAGAAGTTTTCCGCCAGGTAATGATTCGCTTAGTACTTTATTTCTATATGACTTTTCAAATGCCACTCTTCGGGCACTAGCCGCCGCTAACGGTATGGGTAATAGTCGTCTCTTTTCTTTTTGAACAGCTGAATTAAAATTGCCCTGAGAGATTGTTAAATCAAACTCGCGAATTTCATTAATTTCATGTCTGGTTGGTGACGATTCTTCAGTTTTCTTATTGCAAAGCAAACAATTATTCTCAGAATCAAAAGGTATCATCTTTTCACATATGGCACAATTTTTTATTGATAAGCTTGTCCCAACGCCTAATGTGTTTAATTCGAATTGTTGATTTGTAATGTAATAAACAACTCTTCGTGAGTTTACGGACCAATATATTATCGGCCAAGTATAATGAGAGTATAAGTAATCAACCCATGTTTCCGCTGGTGAATTGTTTGCATCAAACTCAATAAGCCACGAATAAAGATCTTCTGACCATGCTAATTTTACACTGTTAAGTTTCAGGTCCCCTTTTCTGAAAAAATTAGCCATAAGAACTTTGGATGAGGAGTTATGCTTGGCTTCGGTAATTGCCCCCTGAGTTTCTTTTCTATTAATCAACTGTTGTAAAAAATTATGATTTTCTCTCCATGCTAATTTCTCCGAGTCATAAATTGCAATAAAAACAGTTGTGGCTCTTGAGTAAGCACAAAACAATTGAGCATCCTCCATATTTGAGGAATCCAGAGTAATAACAACAGGTGACTCCATACCACGAAAACGAGATACAGTTTCAATATTTATATCAAAAGTTTTCATGTCGTCCTGAAGAAAGTTTTTCGCTAAATCAGTAGGAACAAGGACTGTAATTTCATCAGATGGCACAGAACTTTTTTTCAGTCGTAAGATTTCATCAAGCAGTGTGGCATATGGATCGCTTACAACTAATTCCTTTAACGTATCTGGTTCGTTATTCCTGGGGGAAGTAATTTGATATGAAGAAGGCCTGATAGCCATTAAATAATCAGTAACGGTTTTGGGGCATCTTAACACAATAGTTAAGTTGAAGGAAAATTGGGAGTTAATAATCTTTTGAAGATCAGCGTGATTCGTCCCTTTTTCAAAAGAGAACGTTTGTGTTTCATCACAAAATGCAATAATCTTTTTATTTTCAAACCAACAAAATAAAGTTTCCAACCATGAAGAATGTAACGCCTGTGCTTCGTCAATAATTAAAGCATCATAATCTTTTAGCTTATTTTTATTTAATGCACTAAGCAAATCCTCGCAGCATCCTGATTCAAACCAGCCTGTTGGCGACTCGGGAGGCAGAGCTAATCTATTACGAGCCTGATGACAGAGTTTGTGCCAGGTAAAAACGTCGCATAATGAATCAGGAGTTTGTTGCCGAATATATTCAGACAGGCGGTTATTGAAAGTAATAAATAAAACTTTTTTTTGTTCTTTAACCAACCGTCTGGCGAATTCAATCCCAATCAGGGTCTTTCCTGTTCCGGGCCACCCAGATACAACAAATCGTTGATATTCTGACAAAAGTTCAATGACCTTGATTTGCTCATGTGTGAGTCTTAACCAGAGTTGGTTATCATAAATAATCCGGGTCCCCCAGTTAGGAGTGCCATCAAAATCTGGGCATAGAGATTTTATTATTAATTGAAGTTTCTCACTCCCCAAAGGATTATTTCCTAATGCATGTTTCCAGTAGTGCATTATATCAATAGTATACTTTTCAATTTCTGGGAGTTGGCTTTTATCAATGAATATTCTTCTAAATGGTCTGACAGACGCATCCACCATTGCTGCATTTATAACTTTATCATCGAAATAGCTATCAGGAAAAATAAAACCATAACCAATGCGCAACCGTAACGTTGTTGCTCCCCCTAACCAACGGGCTAATCCATGGACATTGTTACGTGTTTGCTTAACTACATCTACTTTAGTATTTGTTTTGATATGTACAAAAATAGGGCCATCTACACGATATATCCCACTTTTTACCTCTAAAACCAAAACACCATAGATACGATGGAGAACAAGAAAATCTATTTCTCCACTTGGAGGTAATTTCATACCCAAATGCCGGGCCGCCGAACTCAACCAAGGGAGACTATGAATCACGGTGAAATCATCGGACAACCCTTCTTTTAACAGGGTATAGACCGTTTTTTCTCCATAACTATCATTATCAATGGGTCCGAATGCCGGAATCATTTTGGCCATACTACTATTTCCTTATAACATGCTCCTGACAGAAATTTACACTTGTTACATCGTCCAGTGATTCGAAATAACTTCAGCTTGTTTTAATATTAACTCTACCGCACCCGCTGTTTTATCCGGCGGATATTTATACCGACGCAGAGTCTGTCGAACTAGGATACGCAACCTTGCACGAACGCTTTCCCGTACCTGCCAGTCTACGGTTGTAGATTGCCGCAGCTTCAGCGTCACTTCTATCGCCAGTTTCTTAAGTACCTCATCCCCTAACTCTCTGACGGCGCTTTCGTTTTCAGCCAGTGCGTCGTAGAAGGCGATCTCGTCAGGATTCAGGCCAAGCGCATCATCACGCGCCATTACGGACTGAAAATCCTTCGCCATCTGGATCAGCTCTTCAATCACCTGCGCCGTCTCAATAGCCCGGTTGTTATATTTAATCAATACTGCCTGAAGACGTTCCGAATACTTCTTCTCCTGCACTACGTTATTTTTTGTGCGGGACTGGATACCATCATTAATCAGTTTTTCCAGCAACTCTACCGCCAAGTTGCGATATGGCATATCGTGGACTTCCTGTAAAAACTCATCAGAAAGTAAGCCAATATTAGGTTTATCCAACCCTGCCAGAGTGAAAATATCATCCACGCCATTAGCAATTACGGCATTATCCAGAATCTGTTTCAGTGCGGAGTTCTTCTCGGCCTGGCTTATTTTTTTGTCCACGCTAGTGAATTTACTGATAGCGGTCTTCACCGCAGACAAGAAAGCAATCTCCAGTTTATAAGGCTGCGCCGCATCCAGCGTACAGCAAAGCGACCAGGCTTTAGTAATTGCCAGTACGTTATCAAGAAAACGCTTCTTACCGTCCACAAGGCCGAGCACGTAGTTTGCAACAGGCACCAACAGCTTTTGTGCGTGAGCTTCAAAGCCGGTGTAGTCAAAACCCGCTGACGTTGCTGTTTTGGCAAACATACCGTGGATGATGTCCAGCTTTTCCAGCATGATTGCCAGCGCTTCTTCGGCATTAATGGTCGCATCGCCTTTACCGTTTGCATCGGTATAGGTTTTCAGCGCCAGTTTCAGTTCATTGGCGATTCCGATGTAATCAACCACCAGCCCGCCGGGTTTATCTTTAAATACCCGGTTGACGCGGGCAATGGCCTGCATCAGGTTATGTCCGCGCATTGGCTTGTCAATATACATAGTGTGACAGCAGGGGGCGTCGAAGCCGGTCAGCCACATATCGCGCACAATCACCAGCTTCAGCGGATCGTTCACATTCTTGAAGCGTGACTCTAGTCGTTTTTTAGTTCGCTTGTTGTAGATATGCGGTTGCAGCATTGCCTTATCGGACGCTGTACCGGTCATCACGATTTTGATTTGTCCTTTTTCAGGATCGTCATTGTGCCACTCCGGGCGTAGCGCGATAATTTCATCGTAAAGATGGACGCAGATTTCTCTGCTCATCGCGACAATCATCGCCTTGCCGTCCATTACGGTATTGCGCTTCTCAAAATGAGCGATCAGATCGGCGGCAACCTGTTGAAGACGTGGTTTTGCACCAACCAGTTTTTCCAGACGGCTCCATTCACCTTTGGTTTTTTCACGCTGGTCCAGTTCATCGTCTTCAATCAGTTCATCAACCTGATCAGACAGTGCCGCCAGCTCTTCATGATTGAGATCGAGTTTCGCCAGTCGGGATTCATAGTGGATAGGCACCGTTGCACCATCATCCACCGCATCCTGAATATCATAAATCGAAACGTAATCACCAAAGACAGCGCGGGTATCTCGATCCTCTGCCGAAACCGGCGTTCCGGTAAACCCGAGAAACGAGGCGTTAGGCAGCGCGTCGCGCATATGTTTAGCGTAACCGTATTTATAGATACCCGTTTCCCGGTCCAGGTTAGCTTTCATGCCGTACTGGCTGCGGTGCGCTTCATCAGAAATAACAACGATATTACTGCGCCCATTGAGCACCGGATGGGCGTTTTCCCCTTCCTCCGGGGAGAACTTCTGCACGGTGGTAAAGATAATGCCGCCAGCATCGCGAGTTGCAAGCAGTTCACGCAGAGCTTCACGGTCATCCGCCTGTACCGGCATTTGCTTGAGCAGTTCCTGCGCCTGACAGAATGTGCCGTAGAGCTGGCCGTCCAGATCATTGCGATCGGTTACAACCACAATCGTCGGATTGCCCATCTCCGGCTGTTGCAACAGTTTGCCGACGTAGCAACACATGGAAATGCTTTTGCCGGAACCCTGCGTATGCCAGACCACGCCCGCCTTCTTACTGCCTGGCTGAATGTTGCTGTGCAGGGCCAGTCGCTTACCGGTAGCAGCGACGATCGTCGCCTGCACGGCCTCACGTACCGCGTGGAACTGGTGATAACCGGCTATTTTTTTAATCAGCCTTTCATCGTTGTTTTCGAACAGGACGAAGTAGCGGATATAGTCGAGCAGCAGTTCCCGGTTAAAGAACCCCCGCACCATGGTTTCCAGTTGCCATTCCAGCAGGGGCTTGTCATTTTCATTACTGATGGTCTTCCACGGCATAAAACGTTCTTCCGTGGCCGTCAGGGAACCCACACGGGCCAGATAGCCATCGCTGATAATCAGCGCTTCATTGCTGATAAACAGATCGCGGATTTCATCTTTATAGGTCTGTAACTGGTGGTAGGCATCCCAGATATCTACTTTGTCGTCGATGGGGCTTTTCAGCTCCACCACCGCCAGCGGCAGTCCGTTAATAAAGCAGATGATATCCGGGCGACGAGGCTGTTTCGTCCCGCTGATGGTCATCTGATTGACCACCATAAAACGGTTGTTTTGCGGCTGGTTAAAATCCACCAGCAGAGCGTGATCGTGGATAAGTTCTTCGTCGCGGCGGTACTGAACCGGTACCCCCTCCAGCAGCCAGTGATGGAAGGCTTTGTTACTGGCAATCAGATCCGGGCTTTCAGCTCGAGTAATACGGGATATAATCTGTTCGAAGACGTCTGCGGGTAGATGCGGGTTGATTTTTTGCAGGCAGGAGGTTAACACGGGCGTCAGGAACACATCATGATAGCTGGCGCGTTGCGGGTTACTGCCATCAGGGGCAATATCCGGCCCGTGATGAATTTCCCAGCCTTGTTCGGCAAACCAGCCCAGGCAAAGTTGCTCTAAGTCGTCTTCGGTTAGCATCGGTAACGTCCTGTGTTAAACGTGTTCGGCTTCTTTAGTGATAATTTCAGCTTCATCATGCCCGTTAAAGGTTCGCTTAATCAACTGATTAAGTTCCGGTAGACATGTTGAAAAGGCTTTTTCAAATGCCGTCATATGTTCTACCAACCAGTCGACCATCTCCGGCCACTTTTCTTGATCTGCGATGCCGTTGATGGGTTTTCTGTAAGTAATACGACAGGATTTCTTATCCGGTAAGGCCTGCCAAACAATTTCATGCCCAAAGCGATTTTCGATAGCGTATTTGCGTTCATGAAGCCAGTCAAACGCGAATGTATTGGTTTGTGCTGACGGTTTGGCAATCCAAAGCTCAACCCTAATTTCTTTTTTGCTGAAGATAAGATTGTACGAAACGCCACTGATGCCAGAACCTGCGCTTAACCAGTGGTCGGTTGACGGGCTGATATTATTGTAGATTGAACATGAGCTAACTCGGAATTTCTCCAGAGCCAGGGTCCAGAACGCCTTACGTAAATGGTGGCGAGCTTTGGATTCTCCTGTCGTGGACTGCTCCTCAGCCTCTTTTTGCGCCATACCGATCATGTAAGATTCCGCTTCCGGCGTTGGTATTACCTGCTTGATATCAATAAACACATCGTTACCATAACGGTAAGGTGTAACCTTAAAGCACTGTACACGAATATTGAACTGCATTAACCAGAGTGCGGTATTGGTTGCTTCTTTGCGGAAATTTGCTGCGACCATCATGATACGCTGTGAACGATTCTGGTTAATTTGCACCTCTTCCAGGCTATCGTGCTCAAGAAATTCAGCGAGCACGTCAGCCGCAGGACGCGTTTCTTCTGGTTCGTTCTGATCAAGGTAACGCTGGAAGATCTCTACGATATGTTCTTTGCGCAGGTTCGCACAGTAACCCGCATATTTCAGCGCCTGCCAGACGACATCACGACCGGAATCGTCGAGTTTGTTCTCAATGATCACCAGATTACCGTCTTTGTCGATCGCCAGTAGATCAAGCCGCTCTTTGGTGTCGTCAAACCCGGCAAACTCTTTCTGGATGATAAGTAGTTCATCATCACTGTTGCGAGTCAATGCCTGCGGATGCTTCGCCAGCCATTCCTGCAAGTGATAGCGTTCGGTGAAACCCGCGTTAGTAAAGGTAGTTTCCTGGAGCGGTTGCAGGCTATTGCTGGGCTGATCGACTTTAAACATAGTCAGCTTCCTTGGCTATTTCCTCGGCTTCCGGTAACGTGATTTCGCCGGACAGAAGTTTGGGTAGTAGGGTATCGCGTAACTGTGAAAGCTGAGTATTCTCTTTATTATGGCTTTCAATATAAGAATAAAACTCTTTCACTTTGTTTGAAAAAAGACTAACTAACTCAACCGTTGGTTCGATGCATGACCATTCCATTATGGCCTTTTTGTCCCCCCTGGGCATTTTCACACCTTTTGAGGTTTGCATCATGAAGTCAAAAAATGAGTCTTGATAAAGAACATTGTATAAATATTCGGCTGTGATATTTTTTTTATGCTCGAACGCTAAAACATCCGCAGAACGTCCCCCTAAAAATCGGGCAAGCCAGATTTTTTTAAAATAAGGGCGTATGTTTGAAATTAAAATATGTCCAGGATTAAAAGATGGTGTTGTACTAGCTGAAGGTAGTGATGTAGCGCACTCTATTCCCATTTTGTTAACAAGCATATTTTCAGTAGAGATATATGTATCTTTAGTTAATTCAGATACATCGATCTTACCTGAAGCGAATAAGGCTATACTACTTAATGGAACTAAATTCCAACTTTCAGGTATTTTAACGGATTCAATGACCTGCATTGCAGAGGGGAACAACTCTGCTATAGACCTTAGTTCAGCATATTTTTCAGGATAAACCTGCTCAAAAACAGCCAAAGAACCAGCATCTTTTCCAGAAATTGCTGTCATGGCAGCGAGCGTCGCATCTTCCTGTGAACCACCAGCTTCCAGTATCGCAATTTTGGCTTTTACCGGTTCAAAATCAACAAACCAACTTTTGAACAGGGCTTGCGCCATTTGTTCGAGGGTATGGTTGATTTTTTTATTGGAAGTTATTTTATCTTCAAGTTTTTTTAAGATTGATGCAATTTTTTCCTGCGCAATAATAGAATTAGGCACTCTGACACTTGCCATATGAACATGGTTTCTATTAATACCAGGAACAGCAGCTTTATCACTGTAAGCGTGAAAATCAATTGTCTGTAGTAAATAATAAGAAAAAAGTGGTGAGTTCCCTTTAAAGTCCTCAACATAAAGTGTTGTGTTTAACGGCCAAAAGTCCTCAGGGATATAAAAAACCTCACCAATCGTACCATATCGACCAGTCACAACCCCGGGTCCTTTGGCCATTGATTTGTCATGAACACCAGAGTAGCCAGAGGATGAAATAATAGGAACATCACCATCTTTACGTTTTGTTTTTGGCAAATCGTAGCCACGTTTAAGGTTTAGAAAATCCCCTAACGTAGTATTAATCCATTCAAAACTCATAACCCAGCCCCCCCAGATTCGCCTTAATCTGCGCTTCCAGCTTTGCGCTTTCTTCAAGCTGGTCTTTAAGCTGTGCCGTCAGTCGCGCCATCTTCTCGGTAAAGGGCTCATCGTCTTCTTCCTGCTCAGCCGCACCAACATAGCGCCCGGGAGTGAGCACAAAGTCATTTTTCTGGATATCTTCCAGCGTTGCAGAGAAGCAGAAACCGGCCTCATCTTCATAATCTTTATCCGTCTGCCAGGCATGGAAAGTGTCAGCAATCTTGCGGATATCATCCGTCGAAAAGTCGCGCAGTACGCGGTCTTTCATGAAACCAATCTGGCGAGCATCAATAAACAGAACTTCACCTTTACGATGCGCTTTACCGTTACCGCCAGATTTATCTTTGGTCAGTAGCCAGATACAGGCGGGGATTTGGGTGTTGGTAAACAGTTGTCCAGGTAGCGCCACCATGCACTCTACCAGATCCGCCTCAATAATCGCCTGGCGGATTTCACCTTCACTATTGGTATTGGAACTCATCGAACCATTCGCCAACAGCAGTGCCATTGAACCTTTCGGGGCCAGGTGGTGGATCATATGCTGCATCCAGGCAAAGTTGGCGTTGCCCTGTGGCGGTGTGCCGTACTGCCAGCGGACGTCATCTTCCAGCTTCGCATTCCACCACTCTTTCATATTGAACGGCGGGTTAGCCATAACAAAATCGGCACGCAGATCCGGGTGTTGATCGTTCAGGAGCGTATCGGCGTTTTGTTTACCGAAGTTAAAATCGATGCCGCGAATCACCATGTTCATCGCCGCAAGACGCCAGGTAGTCGGATTGGATTCCTGCCCATAAACGGAGATATTGCGCTTTTGCTCAGCGACGTTGTAATGCTTTTCATCAGCGTGCGCTTCAATAAAGCGATCGCTGGAAACGAAGAAACCGCCAGACCCCATCGCCGGGTCATAAACGCGGCCATTATAGGGCTGGAGCATTTCAACAATCAGCGTGACGATGCTTTTTGGCGTGTAATACTGACCACCCTGTTTACCTTCCGCCAGTGCGAACTGACCGAGGAAATACTCATAGACGTGGCCGAGAATATCTTTGCTCTTCAAATTGAGCTTCACACCATCGTATTTAGGCTCGCTGAAACTGGTGTCGGAGAAAACGTTAATCAGGCTGATTAGCAAGTCGTTACCAAGCTGATAGTGCCCGATACGGTTAAGGATGTTTTTCAGTTTCGGGTTGCTGTTTTCGATAGTGTCCAGAGCGATATCAATCAGCTTCGATACTGACGTCATAACGATATCTTTGCCGCTATCGTCTTTTCCCAGAATCGTCCCCACAGGCAGAGCTGCGTTGGTTTTAAGGGTTTCCCAGCGAGCCAGTTTGGGCACCCAGAAGACGTTTTTCTCGGTGTAGTAGTCCTGGACTTCCAGCTCTTCTGCGATCGCCTGCTGGTACGCCTCTTCCGTGTCGTAATCGTCACGGGAAAGCGCGTATATGTTGTCCGGATTGGACTTATCCTTAAACAACTCTTTCAGCTCATTCTGACGGGCGTCAAAAGCATCTGAAACATACTTCAGAAAAATCAGCCCCAGCACCACATGCTTATAGTTGGCCGCGTCCATATTGGCGCGTAGCTTGTCTGCGGCTTTCCAGAACTTGGTATCCAGATCGTTCAGAAATTGCTGTTCAGCGTTGTCCATTAAAACCTCAAAAAATTAGCTATGCCTAGTTGGGTATCCAGGTTGCATAAAAGCAGGGAAACTGCCAGAGATCATACCCTGACGTCAGCGCGATACCAAGATGAAGGGCTGGTTTCCGCATCAATATCTTGTGGAGATTGGGTTACTCTTTTACGCTTATTGGCGCAATAATGACGGTATTATTCATTTCCCTACCGGAGCATCTTAGGCGCTATGACTACTCTCGTTTTTTCCTATTCCCATGCAGATGAAGCACTGCGCAATGAGCTTGAGAAGCACCTTTCCCCTCTGAAACGCATGGGGAAGATTACGACATGGCACGATCGCCGAATCGTTCCTGGGCAAGTGTTTGAACATCAGATCGACCACTATTTTTCGCAGGCAGATATTATCCTATTGCTAATTAGCAGTGATTTCATCGCTTCTGACTATTGTTATCAGGTGGAGATGACCAACGCACTGGAGCGGCATAAAAAAGGCGAGGCGGTGGTCATTCCGGTGATTTTAAGAGAGTGTGCCTGGCATCAGTTGCCATTCGGCAGCATCATGGCAGCGACATTCGACGGTAAAGCCATAAGCAGGTTTGCCAGTCACGATGAGGGGTATGTTCAGGTCGCCGATGCTGTCTCCCGAGCCATTGCCAATTTGGAAGCGAAAAAGCCGCAGCAGATTGTGCACGCCCCAGTTCCGGCTAATCCGATGCTTCAGGCAACGGATACTGTCTTTACACCGCGTTCGAGCAATCTTTCTCTACCAAAGAGTTTTACTGACCTTGATAAAGATCGTGCCCGTCGCGAGGGTTTTGAGTATGTCGCTCGTTACTTTGCAAACTCGCTGGACGAACTCAAAAAGCGCCATGCAGGGCTAGACGTTGATTTCCACCGGCCTGATAACGATTCCTTCACATGTGCCGTGTATATCAACGGTGGCAAGGTTGGTCAGTGCGGCATCTGGTGTGGCAGTCGTAATATGGGATTCGGGGATATCTGCTACAGTCAAAGCGGCGTGACTCGCAATAGTTGCAATGAAAGTCTTAGTGTTGCGGATAATGGGCAAACACTTGGGTTCCGCACTTTGATGGGATTGGGGTACAGCAACTCAAGGGATTCGTTATTGACTAACGAAGGTATGGCAGAGCATCTATGGGATATGTTTTTTAGTCCTATTCAGCAACGTAATCGCTAAATGTAATCCGTATCAGTTCTGCTGATACGGATCATCCTTCTGAGCAGTTAGGTAATGCCCAGTCTGAGGTAATAGTTGATTTTGAATATCCTTCGAAGGATTGATGATGACGTACTCCGCTGAGGATATCAGTACTGAATGAAGAACAGTATTGAATATGATAAGAATTATAAGGCTGAGTTTAATTCATGGTCTGGATTCGTAAATTCTGTTATATAACCATTCTTCCACATCACTTTTTAACCATCTTGATGAACGCCCAAGTTTAATTGGCTTCGGGAATAAATCATCCTGTATTAGCTTATAGAACCATTTATCGCTAAGGCCAGTAAGTTGGGTAATGAATTTCATGTCAATAAACTGATCGTCCAGTAAAGCAGGTTTAGTTAGCATGTCGATGTGTCCCGGTAATATCTGTTAACCGGAGCGGATGTTAGTAATTATTACTACTCGCTCCTCCACATCAACTGTTGGCTCTGTAAAAAATAAACCACGCTAAAGACTATCGCTATTTCTGGGTCTGCCTAACCCACTTGGCGGAGGAACCTCATTACTTCCCCAGATATACATCCCATTTTTTTGTTCCTCTTTAGCAAGATAGCTGATGATGTATCTTAATTCATTAATGCTCTTGATATCCGAATGGTTAATTTTCCGGTTAATATCAGCCTGATAATTTTTCTTGTAATTACTCCAGTTATAATAACCCTCTGCATTTGTTATATCTCTCCAGAACTCACTAACTCTCTGTACCAGCGAAAATGGTTTTTGTGTATGATGACCATCGAGATAGAATATAACGTGTGCATGAAAGCCATGATCTGGTGTACGTTCAATGACCCAGAAGTAACCAGTTACGAACGAACAGGCTTCTGTTTTGGTCATTAATTTCCGCACGTCTGACTCAATTGTTCTGTAAGTGCTCTGACGAAAACTGGAAGTCGACTTTATATAGAATAAATCAATCCTTAAACCCATTACCCTTGAGTATCGGTGTAGCATATCATTCAGATGACTGTTAATGAGAGAGTATAAAAACCAGTTAATATCATAACGGGTATTACTGGGGTAGGGGAAATGCATGGCTCAATCCTCGCTGTTTATGCTCAGAGGATTTGTGTTGTATGTAAATTATCACCCTTTTACAAGTTTGAATATATGCAGTGGTGAGAGTGAGGCATAAGATTATGGAACAGAGTAAAGATGCAGTATATTTAAGATGACGTCATTATTAATTATACTAATTAACCCAAATTAATAGCCCACATTAATCAACACCTGTTTAACTCTCATTTTCATTAACATGTCTGAGTGAAGTCGCTGTGCGACACGCAACTGCCCCCGGCAAGTCTCTGCCCGTTTCATCACCTTCCGGATACATCATCACTTGCGATACGACAGTGTCACTTATCAGGGCAAATGAAGGGTTCTTCCTGTAAAAAATCGCCATTTCTGTAATCAGGATAGTTTACTGACATTGTGTAAACTTGTCATACTCTTCAGACCACCTAAATAACCCCATTAAAACGCACTTATGCTGTAAAAAACAGCCTGATTATCATTACTAAATAATTATGCTTTTAAAGCATTTTTATTACTGATAAATTATGTTTTTCATGGTTGATTGACGGGTGATTTTGATACATCAGGATGCACGATAAACGTGACAGGGGAACGGTATGGCATTGATGGACTACAGGCGTTTGAGGAGGTACAACCAGTACCTGGGATACCTGGCTGTTAGGTATGGGATAAGGATTGACACCAATGCAACAAAAAGTTACCACTCTGCTGCTCAGTATGCTGATGAAATTAACACAGCTTTAAACTCTCTCTGTAAAAATCTTAAAGAGCGAAAAAAAATAATCAGAGAGATGAAAAAGCATGCTGCTATCAATATCGTTCCTGATAAGTATTTTGACTGGATGAAATCAAGCAGACGCGCTGCATGTTATTCATACTTTTGGCTTGTCAGTAACGATATGTTACTTCCTTCCAGGTTAAATAATTCAGACATCAATTCCGCAGGAGTTTTATTGATATCAACTCCGATCATTAAAGATGATGCACTTATAACGCAGTCAACGAGTCAATGGGAAATTGATGTTGATTCAAAAAATGATAATGCTGGCGTGGAAGATGTTAAAGGCGTTAAAAATTTGATTGCAGACTTAAACAGAGAAAAAGCAATAAATACAATTAACGTTCAGGGTTTTACTCTTGCTAATGGCCCGTCAGTCATAAAAAGTGTAGTTTCTCACGTAGCTAACGGTATTAATTTCCAATCGCTAAGTCCATTATACGATTCTGAAGAAAGCTATATTTCTTCAAGCATGACTTTCGTTGATAATCTGGCTATGAGCGTTAATGATAAAATAGAAGTCATCGATCGCCTTTATAAGTCATGGCGTACTGAGTTTGGCAATTACCCTCAACCTTTCTCATGGATTGATCTTGATGATGAGGATAATCTCCTCTGGCTGTGGGATTATATGCAAAAGAGCTTTATTGGTTGCGATGTATCTCCTGCCACCAGAAAACAAATGAATGATTTTCTTCTGGCGACATTTGATAACTGGGCTGGCTGGAGCAAAGAACAGCACGCTTTCATCAAAAATGAATCATATAGTTTCGAACTGGATGCAGACAAAAATAAGCAACATTTCCTGGCTCGGGCCCGAAACGCCTGGATACAAAAACGCCACAGGGATAAAAAAGCCAAAGACAGCTCAGGTATTAAACTGACAGCACAGTCTAAAAAGAAATTACTTGCGTTGCAGGATGCGACAGGCATTGAACCAAATGCCTTACTTAAAGCATATATTGATGATGCTTATAAGAAAATGAAATCTGTAAGAAACGATTAATCAAAAAATATTCAGATATATATCATCCTCGTGAACAGCCCTGATGTGACGGCAGAACTTTCGGGTACTGCCGTTTTCATTTTAATTCTTCAGAGGAATGACGATGCACGAAAAAGAAGTTCTGCAGACCTTTATACAACCGCTTTCCGGCCTGCCCCAGTGGGTATCTGAACGCATTCTGCTGCAGATAAATCAGTTAACCCACTACGAGCCTGTAATAGGCATTATGGGGAAAACCGGCGCGGGTAAGAGCAGCCTTTGTAATACGTTGTTTGCCGGGGAAGTATCACCCGTCAGCGATGTGGCCGCCTGCACCCGTGAACCACTGCGCTTTCGTCTGCAGGTCGGTGAGCGAGTTATGACCATCGTTGACCTGCCTGGCGTGGGGGAAAGTAGTGCCCGCGATACCGGGTATGCTGCACTGTACCGTGAACAGCTTCCCCGGCTCGACCTGGTGCTGTGGCTGATTAAGGCCGATGACCGGGCACTGGCGGTGGATGAGCATTTTTATCATCAGGTAATTGGTGAGGCTTACCGGCATAAGGTGCTGTTTGTTATCAGCCAGTCCGACAAGGTTGAACCCACCAGCTGTGAGGGGCAGTTGTCCACGGAGCAGAAGCAGAATATCAGCCGAAAAATCTGTCTGTTGCATGAACTGTTTCAGCCCGTGCATCCCGTGTGTGCGGTGTCGGTCCGGCTGCAGTGGGGATTGCGGATAATGGCCGAACGGATGATTCGTTGCCTGCCGCGCGAGGCCAGCAGCCCGGTAGTGGCGCAACTGCAGTCTCCCTTTCGCACAGCGACAGTCCAGGAAAAAGCGTGTAACGATTTTGGTGAAACCGTCGGTGCGGCGCTGGATGCGGTGAGCGCTCTGCCGCTGATACCGGTCCCGGTGCGGGTAGTTATCAGGGCGGTACGCGATACAGTGGTGTCGGTTGCCCGTAGCGTCTGGAATTTCTTCTTCTGAGTATTTAATCCTGCCAGTTGTTTTCCGAGCCCTGTCGCCTGTGCGACGGGGCTTTCTTTTATTTGTTTCCCCGTTATGAGGAGTCTGCTTATGACCCGTCTGGCTTCGCGCTTTGGCGCTGCAAACCTTATCCGTCGTGACCGTCCGTTAACCCGTGAAGAACTGTTTCGCGTGGTACCCAGTGTATTCAGCGAGGACAAACACGAATCCCGTAGTGAACGTTACACATATATTCCCACCATCTCTCTGCTGGACAGTCTGCAGCGGGAGGGCTTTCAGCCGTTCTTTGCCTGTCAGACCCGCGTGCGTGACCCCGGCCGTCGTGAACATACGAAGCATATGCTGCGCCTGCGCCGGGAGGGGCAGATTACCGGTAAGCAGGTGCCGGAAATTATCCTGCTCAACTCGCATGACGGCACGAGCTCATACCAGATGTTACCGGGCCTGTTCAGGGCTGTGTGTCAGAACGGTCTTGTCTGCGGTGAGTCGTTTGGCGAGGTAAGGGTGCCACACAAGGGGGACGTGGTGAGTCAGGTTATTGACGGGGCCTATGAGGTGCTGGGGATTTTTGACCGTGTGGAAGAAAAGCGGGATGCCATGCAGTCGTTGCTGTTACCGCCACCTGCGCAGCAGGCACTGGCAAAAGCCGCGCTTACGTATCGTTTTGGTGAGGACCACCAGCCGGTTACTGAATCGCAGATACTCTCCCCGCGCCGCTGGCAGGATGAGAGCAATGACCTGTGGACCACTTATCAACGTGTGCAGGAAAACCTGATTAAGGGCGGACTCAGTGGGCGTAATGCTAAAGGTGGACGGACACATACCCGTGCCGTGCGTGGCATTGACGGGGACGTGAAGCTTAACCGTGCGCTGTGGGTGATGGCAGAAACACTGCTCACGCAACTGCAGTAGACGTTTCATGTTGCCACGTTGTTAATATCGGACACCACCTGTCCACATTACTAAATGTTCACGGTCCTCACTCCCCCGGGGATAGTCTGTAACCCCCGCCACAACTGACATTTGCAGAAATGAAAAATAGTTACTGCGGTGTCCATACCCTGACCGCGCCCCTCTTTAAAGTAATCACATCATTTTCAGTCAGTTAAATTTCCCGGAGAACCTCTCATGACACAGGCAGAACGTCGCCATGACCGACTGGCGGTCAGGCTGTCGCTGATAATCAGCCGCCTGGTTGCCGGGGAAACGCTGAGCGTGCGTAAGCTGGCGGCAGAGTTTGGCGTATCGGTCCGCACGCTGCGGCGGGATTTTCGTGAGCGACTGATGTATCTGGACCTGGAGTATCAGTCCGGCTATTGCCGCCTGCGCACCGCTGGCAGTGAGATGCAGATGGTGCCTGATGTGCTTATCTTTGCCCACCGCAGCGGGCTGGCCGGGCTTTTTCCGGGTCTTGACCGCCGACTGGTCAATGCGTTGTTGATGTGTGATGAAGCACCCTGCGTTATACCACCAGCCAGTCCGGCCTCTTCGCCATCAGAGCAGTTGTCATTCTGGCGACTGGTTAAGGCGATTACTGACCGCAGAAAAGTCACGCTGCTTGCTGACGGGCAGCGCTGCGAGCGACTGGCTCCGTGCCGGTTACTCATCCACCAGCAGACCTGGTATCTGATTGCCGAGCATAACGGACATATTGCCGTGTTCACCCTGGATGAAATTCATCTGGTTCAGCCCCTGCAGGAGTCTTTCAGACGTAACGACAGTTTATGCCGTCTGGCTGAAGACCCGGTGTTCATTCAGGCCTTACCTCATTTTCGATTTATTCAGCAGTCACTGCTTGCGTTTGTTCCGGCTGATAACAGGCCGGAATAGCGCAGCTTTTTATCCACCTTGCAGCAAAGAGGAGCCCGACGCTGTTATCGCCATTATCGTCAAAACCGGGATATCCCGCCGACTCCTTACCCTGACACTGCCCACTGATGTACCGGTGGGTATTATCCGGGGCATTTATGTATTCACAAAAACTATTCATCTGATTTCAGTAAGGAAAAAAATGAAACTGATTAAATTATTACCTCTGCTGGCAATGATTGCTGGCTCCAGCTTTGCTGCATCACCGGAGAGTACGGTCAAAGCATCAGGCTGTCTGGCAGTAAACGATATGCTTGAGAACCTCAATTCGCGGGAGTCCTGTGTTTCAGTCGATATCACCAGAACCTTATCTGAAGGCCGTTATCTGGCGGTTGCTAATCTGAGTAACGGCAATATCTACCCGGTCCGCATGACCCTCAGTGACGGTGTCATTACCGCACGTCCGGATACGGATGAGATTGATAAGCTCAATCAGCAGCAGGCGCAGAAACGAAGGGAAGAGCAGTTGCAGAAAAAGCTCGATTATTACAAAGCCCACCCACAGAAAGAGAGCGGGTTCGACAAAGCGAAAAAGGCACATCTGAACCTTACTCAATATCACTCAGCCGCCTGCCGGGCCATTGGCGAAAAAGTATGGGATTCCATTCATGAAAATGTGTCATGCCAGATGATTGAAAATGCGCAGCAGGTCAGTGATACAGAGCAAACGGGAACGGCCATTCTGAGCGGGCCAGGCGCAAGCAAATTTAAGCTCCCGGTGAAGTTCAGCGTGATTCAGGAAGATTTTATCCGTGTTGACGCCGATATAGCACCGGCTGCGCTGGCACAACTAAAGGCACAGATAGAAGCGTATAAAGAAAAACTGAATCAGCGCTAATGAACTGAAAAGGATAACAGTATGAAAATTATACCCTGTTTGCCAGCCCTGCTGTCTCTGCTGGCCCCGGCTTTCACTCATGCAACGGTGACCGAACAACAGTGGGGCGAATGGTACGGCAATACGGGCGGTATGGAGTTTGCGCTCAGCAGCGACAATCAGGCCGGAGAGAAGCTGACTATCAGTTGCAGCAACAAAAAGATGGTTGTTGCCTGGCAGCTTCCGAAGGAGGATTACCGCGCCATCTCTGATGAAGGAATGAACGAGGTGTATCTTCTGATAAACAATGAAAAATACTCGCTTGAGAATGAAACTCTGCTTCCGGGTGAGGCTGTTCCGGCTCAGGTGGCTTTTGAAGCACTGAAGCACACAGGAGCAAAAGACACACTGGCTTTCACCGCCTTTCAGTCAGGGGAATCGAAACCGTTCAGTGCCAGTGGCTTGCACGATGCGCTGAAAGATATCACCTGGCAGGATTGTCTCGATCAACCCTGACGGCTTTTCACATAAGTCATTCGACCAGCCCTGTTGCACGTTTGCAACAGGGCTTTTTGCTTTTTGAGGTCATCATCATGCCTGAATCCCCGTTACTACCGCCCGGTTCTTTCACCCGGCAGCAGGCCGAAGCCATTATCAGTCGGTATCACAATGTCACCGTCGAAGATGACCTTCACACGCATTTTCGTCTGGTTGTGCGCGACGATGATGGCGGCATGGTCTGGCGCGCATGGAACTTTGAGCCCGATGCCGGTGCAGGACTTACCCCATATATCCGGCGCTATGGCATCCGCAGGTCGTTACTCACCGACTGACAAACCCCATTCCCGACATCCATCTCCCGGACCATCCTTTATTACCCCACACGCCAGCCATCGCCGCTGGCACCTTTTATTGACGGAGACATTTACATGACAACAGCGACACAGTACGACCTTGTACCCGCTAACGAATCCGATTTCAAACTCACAGTAACGCAGGTTCCCGACGAACAGCGTCTCGATTTCTGGACGCAGCACTTTGGCTCTATCCCACAATGGATAACGCTGGAACCCCGCATTTTCGCCTGGATGGATCGCTTCTGTGATGAGTACAACGGTGGTATCTGGTCCTTTTACACGCTCAGCAATGGCGGCGCGTTTATGGCCCCTGATGCTGACAGTGACGATAAATGGCGTCTGTTCAACAGCATGAACGGCAATGATGCGGATATGAGTGCAGAAGCTGCCGGTATCGCTGTCAGCCTGATTGAATACAGCCATCACGCCTGTCGCACCGAATGCGATGCCATGACGGAGCACTATTACCGCCTGCGGGACTATGCCCTGCAGCATCCTGAAGCTCAGGCCATTCTGCGCATCATCGACTGAACAGAGGAACAACGGATGAAACAGCTTTCCTTTTTACCCGGCGAGATGACGCCACAGGACCGGCGTCTTATTCAGCGGGCGCTCAGGGCTCTGGAGCAACACCTGCATGAGCCCGGGATAGCCTTCACCTCCACTCATGCCGTCCGGGAGTGGTTGCGGCTGCATATGGCCGCGCTTGAGCGGGAAGAGTTTCGGGTGCTGTATCTGGACAACCAGAATCAGCTTATTGCCCATGAGACGCTCTTCACCGGCACGATTAACCGTACCGAGGTGCATCCCCGGGAGGTGGTCAAGCGCGCCCTGTATTTCAACGCGGCGGCGGTAATACTGGCGCATAACCATCCTTCCGGTGAGACGACGCCCAGCCAGGCTGACAAAGCCCTTACGCAGCGACTGGTTCAGGTGCTTCAGCTGGTTGATATCCGCGTCCCTGACCATCTGATTGTCGGCGGTCGGCAAATCTATTCATTCGCTGAACACGGCCTGCTGTGAGGTATTACATGAAAATTATCAGTAAGCGCCGGGCAATGACGATATACCGCCAGCATCCGGAGTCCCGAATATTTCGCTACTGCAGCGGCAAATATCAGTGGCTTGGTAGCGTCTGTCATTACACCGGCAGGGACGTTCCGGATATCACAGGAGTCCTGGCGGTGTACGCCGAACGCCGCCAGGACCGCAGCGGACCGTATGCCTGCCTGATGAGTATTACCCTGAACTGACAATAAAGGAGGTTATAAATGAGCAACATCACATGGGGCCTGCGGCGGGATATCACGCCACGTCTGGGAGCCCGTCTGGTGCAGGAGGGGAACCGGCTGCATTATTTAGCTGACCGGGCCAGCATGACCGGCAAGTTCAGTGACACCGAATGCCAGAAGCTGGATGAAACATTCCCGCACTTTATCAGCCAGATGGAATCGATGCTGACCACTGGTGAAATGAATCCTCGCCATGCCCACTGTGTCACCCTGTACCACACCGGTTTCACCTGCGAAGCCGATACTCTTGGTAGTTGCGGCCACGTATACATCGCCATTTACCCCACTAAGCGCTAATTACTTTCACGAGAGCAAACATGAAACCTCAATCTGCAACAACTTCGCGGGCGGTAAAACCCTGCCTGTCACCCGTGGCTATCTGGCAAACGCTACTGACACGCCTGCTGGAACAACACTACGGCCTGACCCTGAACGACACGCCGTTCAGTGATGAATCCGTTATACAGGAACATATCGATGCAGGTATCACGCTGGCCGATGCCGTTAACTTTCTGGTGGAAAAATACGAGCTGGTTCGAATAGATCGCAAAGGATTTAGCTGGCAGGAACAATCCCCGTATCTTCGGGCTGTAGATATTCTGCGGGCAAGACAGGCAACTGGCCTGTTGCGACAAAGCCGTAACAACGTAGTACGATGAACATTGCGTACAACCCTCCCGATTTACATTTCTGAACTTCCTCCCTTGTTTACCTATTGCATAATGCGCCTGCCATTATCCGGCGGGCGCTTTTGCTTTTTACGGATAAAGCGTCATGCAAACTGAAGCTGAAGTATTAACCGACCATAGCGAGCTAATTTGCTCGACCAGTATTGAACGTATTGTTACTGGTCGTGATACCGCGCTTAAGGAAATTGAAGCTCTGATTCTTCAACTTGAAGAAATCTCCCGACTGACTTTCATGATTGGTGGCAATACTGCGGATCACTGGGCGATGAGACAGGGTGGCTCCTTTGACTGCTGGTTGATGCAACCAGTGGGCAAAGCGATGCCAGCCATCACCCGGAATATTGACCGTAGCATCTGGCGTGACCTGATGCTGAAATCCGGGATGTTGACCTTGATGGATGCCGAAGCCCGCAGTCAGTGGGCGAAGAACCTAGAGGAGGGCGATCTCCCGGCTATTAGCGAAGCCAACATCCTGAATACCTTTGAACAACTCCACCACAATAAGCAGGACGTTTTCGAACGTGGGATTATCAATGTATTTAAAGGGTTAAGCTGGGACTACAAAACCAATAATCCCTGTTATTTCGGTAAGAAGATTATCGTCAACAATCTGGTGAAGCATGACAGATGGGGCTACAGCCTGAACTGGGGCTGGCGACGCGACCAGCTTGCCGATCTGGAAAGGATGCTCCGCCTACTGGATGGTCAAACCATTCCAGATAGCCGACACGATGTATCCATCAGGTTTATGGATTTTATCCGAGAAAATCCTCGTGTGCGGATATTTGAGGACGATCTCTTCATTATTCGCTATTACCAGAAAGGGAGTGGGCATATCACGTTTAAGCGTTTGGAACTGATTGAAAAGATGAATGATATCGTGGCAAAGCACTATCCGAAGGCTTTGCCAGCAAGATGAAATGTGATGTTTTTATAAGCAGGGGGGAGGTCAAAAAATGTGATTCAAACACTACTGGCTCCCTGACAGGGCTATCTACACCATACATATCTGGCATAAAAAGGAGAATGATGAGGGAAGTACTTTTTACATTAATGAGTATTGTCTATCACCATTAAACTCATTTTTGTGTTTTATACTCAATGCTGTGTTTTAATGGCATTCATCACATTTATGTCGGAGGTATGCCATCTTGCAAAACAAAATCAAAGAACTTCGTACCCAACTATCAATCACTCAGCGCGAGTTAGCCGATATGGTTGGTACCAGCCAGCAACAGATTCAACGTATCGAAGCAGGGAAAGTTGCGGCTAAGTTAGGGTTGGCACAAGCGATCAGTGCTGTTTTAAAAAAGCCGTTGAACGCTGTTTTTCCTGATAGTGATAACCTGCTACAGAAATTGCGTAATCAAGGTAGTCGTAGTAGCGATGAACTGAAAGATATTGCTGCAAGCGGTATTGAAATGGATGGCCGCTTTTGGACGGTAAAGCTCTGGTTACGGGGGCAGAATGATTATTTGCTGCTACCCATTTCTCCGGCTGATAAGCGTCGTTTTTACTCATACTTTGAAGAAAGCACCGTCCCAGATCATGAGCGTTTTTTTGTTTTCGATTCAGAGCAGCATCGTTATGCCATAAATGCCCGAGAAGTCATTTTCCACCAATTTTTGTTTGATGGTTTTCCACCTATCCCAGATGAAGAGGACAGCGATGCCAATGAAGGAAGCTATGGTAATGTCCATATTACAATGGTGAACGGTGGCCCAGTCATTGAGCTATGCTGTGAGTCCGAGGTATCGGAGAACAATGAATTTGACGATATTGGTCAGTTGAACGCATTGTTTGATACTTTGGAGCTAGAGCCTGAATCAACACAGCGATACCAGATAACCGATGAGGATGGAGAGGATGCTTTCATCCGTATTGGCTCTGTTGCGATGGTCCGAATCTCGCTTGATGTGCTAGATTCGGTTGAGGAAGATAATGACTGACAGAGGTCGGCATCTTAACCTTGCATACTTGTTCGGGTTCGATGCCGAAAATCAATGAAATTATGTGTTGGTATCTGTGTTGGTATAAGATTGAATTGTTTTTTATTAATTATTTTAAATCAATAGGTTAAATTCAATGTGCGAGTCCGGCCTTCGCATCCAGCAACCACTTCAATTTTTTCCACTTTGCGAGACATCTCGCAGCGATAAAATGCAACGCTGTAAGCCGCTTTTCTCTGCTTGTTAGCTCCGATCTCCCGCGATAATCTACCTTTGCACCAGCAAATTCTGTTGCCGGGCGTAGGAACCCGTTCTCTCTATGGCGACAATTAGATGCTCATGTGTCTTTATTTATTGTCGCGGCATCAACACACCGATATCCTTATCAATGGTGGCGCTGATGTGGCAGCCCTCGGGCTGGCCGATATCCATAGAGGTCGGTTTCCTACCCCATCAGTGTCACCACCCATGAGCGTAGGAACTCCAGTGGTGACAATATCCACTACTCTTGGAGCTTACCGCCATGATGACTAACACCACTCCCGCCGTAACAAACCCTTCTCCCGTTTATATGACCCTGGATCTATTCGAGCTGCTGGAAATCTGCGAAACGTTGGCAGACGAGCTTATCGAATGCCCTAATCCCGCCCGCCAGCAGGTGCTTTATATGCGCCTCGCCGACTATCTGGAGGCGATGGAACTGGAACTGGAAAAGCCGCTGCCGCCGTATTTGATTGAACGCCTAACGGTGGAGACGCTTATCCACACCCATCCCCAGCATATTGCGGGGGATTCAGAGTTACTACGCCAGTATTGCTGTGCTTTAACGCGTGTTTTACGCAATTGCAGCCTGTCGTCTGAAGTTCGTCTCGCATTAAATGGCCTGCTGTTTGAACTGGTTAACATGCTGATTGAGGACCTGCTGGCGCCGCGTTTTGCGAAGGTGAATTGAAACGATAAAACGGTGGCGGGTGTTGACGTTTAATCCTCTACCCATATTAAACTTTTAATTTATATGGCGAGTGAGTGTTAAGCCCCACCCGCCATAACCAATCCACTATCGCTCACCGAATATAAACTCTATACCCAACTCCCAGCATAACCGTCAGATTCAATACTATGCTCGGCTGCTATTACGTCTTATGGCGAAACAGTTGCTGGCAAGGCATCGCTCCTGCTACCCACCAGTCAATCCAGGGGTAAGCAAAGTAAATGCAGGTACTCGCCGTCTGGCTTTGCGAACGGCCAGTTTATTCATGTCATAAATTATTAGCGCGAGCAGGTTCACGGCCAGAGGCCACATCGCAATGGACAGGGCAGAAGTACGCAGCCGATAGCCGCTAAATGTGCAGAACCTCACGTAATCCGCCTCACTCCGGAAGGATTAATTCTTACCGTGGTCCGTTCAGGGCCGCGTTAGCTCACGTTTGTTATTAAATTGATGCGTCTGCCGCATCAATAGATGCGGGAAATGCGCTTATACAGACGGCGTAAATACCGCACTCTCATGGTTGATTAAAAGTTAATAAAACTAAAGCTTCTTGTTAATTATGGAGGGCGATATGCCTTTTGCTGCCGATATCCCGACCTTTCGCTCCAGGGCAATGGCTATCCTGCGGGTCACCTCAGGAAACTTCCTTGAACAGTTCGATTTCTTCCTGTTCGGGTTCTATGCCACCTATATTGCCCACGTGTTTTTCCCGACTGAAAACGAGTTCGCCTCGCTGATGATGACCTTTGCCGTCTTTGGCGCAGGATTTTTGATGCGCCCTATTGGCGCGGTTGTTCTTGGCGCGTGGATAGATAAAGTCGGACGGCGGAAAGGGCTGATTGTCACCCTGTCCATTATGGCGCTGGGCACGTTTTTAATCGTGCTGGTGCCCGGCTACGCCACGATTGGGCTATGGGCGCCTCTGCTGGTTCTGTGCGGTCGTTTGCTGCAGGGCTTTTCGGCGGGCGCGGAGCTGGGCGGCGTCTCCGTCTACCTTTCTGAAATCGCCACGCCCGGTAACAAAGGGTTTTATACCAGCTGGCAGTCCGGCAGCCAGCAGGTCTCCATTATGGTGGCCGCCTCGCTCGGCTACGCTCTTAATCAGCTGATGGACGAAAGCACCCTGCACGCGTGGGGATGGCGCATTCCTTTCCTTGTCGGCTGTCTGATCGTGCCGTTTATCTTTATGCTGCGCCGCCGTCTGGATGAAACCGAAGCGTTTACAAAGCGGGCCAGCCATCTCGAAGTTGGCCAGGCGTTAAAAACGCTGATTAACAACTGGCGCGTGGTCATTGCCGGTATGTTGATGGTGGCGATGACCACCACCGCCTTTTACCTTATCACCGTGTATGCACCCACCTTCGGCAAAAAGGTCCTGATGCTGAGTTCGTCAGACAGCCTGCTGGTCACGCTGCTGGTCGCCGTTTCGAATTTTATCTGGCTGCCGATCGGCGGGGCTATTTCCGATCGCCTCGGGCGCAAGCCGGTGCTGATTGCCATGACGGTGCTGGCCATCTTTACTACCTGGCCCGCGCTCACCCTGCTGGCTAACGCGCCCGGCTTTGGCATGATGCTGGCCGTGCTGCTGTGGCTGTCGTTTATGTATGGTCTCTATAACGGCGCGATGATCCCGGCGCTGGCGGAAATCATGCCCGCAGAGGTTCGCGTGGCCGGGTTCTCTCTGGCCTACAGCCTGGCAACGGCGCTGTTTGGCGGCTTTACGCCGGCGGTATCCACCGCGCTGATTCAGTATACCGGCGACAAGGCGGCTCCGGGGTACTGGATGAGTTTTGCCGCCGTCTGCGCGCTGCTTGCCACGCTCTGGCTCTATCATCAGGCATCCGATCGTCGCTGGCTTACCCGTAAATCATTTAGCTAAGGAAGAAAGAAATGAAACCTCTTATGCTGCGGACCGCCGCTTTTCTGGTGGCGATAAGCCTCTGCGCTACGGCAGGCGCGGAAGAGATTACGGTGATGATTTCCGGCGGTTTTTCAGCGGCGCTTGATAAGCTTGCGCCGCAGTATCAGGCCACAACGGGCGATACGTTGCGTATTATTCACGGGCCGTCGATGGGCAACTCGCCGGAGGCTATCCCTAACCGTTTATCGGCGGGCCAGCCGGCGGACGCGGTGATTATGGTCGGCTACGCGCTGGACGCTCTGGATAAGCAAAGAAAGATTGCGCAAGGCAGCCGTACCGAGCTTGCGGATTCCCGCATCGGCGCGGTGGTGCGCGAAGGTTCCGCCGCCCCGGATATCAGTAATGTCGATAGCCTGAAAGCCGTTTTGCTGAAAGCGAAGACCATCGCTTATTCCGACAGCGCCAGCGGACGTTATGTGCAGGCTGAGCTTTTTAACCGGCTGGGCATTGCCGCACAGGTCAGGGATAAGGCCAGGATGATAGAAAAGATCCCTGTCGCCTCCGTCGTGGCGAAGGGTGACGAGGAGATTGGTTTTCAGCAGGTAAGCGAGCTGCTGCCGGTGAAAGGGGCTAAATTTATCGGCCGTATTCCTGAATCCGTGCAGTACGTCACCCGCTTTGCCGGCGCCGTCGTGGCAGGGGCGCCTCATCAGCAGCAGGCTCGTCAGCTGCTTCGCTATCTGGCGTCGCCTGAAGCGCGGACGGCGGTGCGCCAGACGGGACTGGATCCGCTGCCTGCTACGGGTGGAACAGCCCGATAATCGTTTTCTCCAGCTCGGCCGCTACGGGGGAGAGCGCTGTCCCCACTCTTTTAATCAGCCCGACCTGCCTTTTGACTACGGGCTCCGTCAGCGGCTTTTGCACCAGCAAGGGATGCCCGCCGTCAGGAAGAGCCATGGATGGCACCGCGGCAATTCCCAGTCCCGCTTCGACCATCCCGATCATGGTGGTGACGTGCTGCGTTTCGCAGACCGCGGCACGGCGCATGGTAATGTTGCCCAGCGCCCGATCGAGCAGGTGCCGGTTGCCGGAGGATTTATTCAGCCAGATGTAGTCGGCCTCGAAAAACTCCTGCCACTGCAGGCTGTCGCGCCTGGCGAAGGGGTGAGCGGGCTGGCAAACCATCTGATAGGTTTCATGGGCTAAAGGCAAAAACGTCAGGTCCGCGTCCCCGCGGGAAAGAAAGCTTAAGCCGAAATCGGCCTGTTTATTATGCACGGCGGTATACACATTCCCGGCGCTGGTATCGATAAGCCGGATGCGGATATTTGCAAACAGCGTTCTGAAGCGCGCAATGACGTGCGGCATAAAGTAATAGGCGGCGGAAGGAACGCAGGCGACGGTCACCATGCCGCTGCCGTAGGTGATACGCTCGCTGATGCCGTTAAGGGCGTCCTCAAAGTCGCTTAACAGCTGCCGGGCGCGGGGAGCAAAGGTTCTTCCCGTCTGCGTCAGCGTTACGCTGCGGGTCGTTCTGTCGAAGAGCCGCACCCCAAGGGAAGATTCAAGCTTTTCGATACGTCGGCTCAGCGCAGACTGAGAAATGCAGATTGCCTCAGCCGCGTAGCGAAAGCTGCCGTGTTCGCACAGCGCGATAAATGCGTATAAATCCTGTAAATCAAAATTGGGCAAAATCCGCGCCTCAGCTTAACTATTACACAACAAAATATTAACAAGGCGCCGGGCGGCAGGACATTTCTTTTTTCGTTATTCCCATCCTCCAGCTATCAAAAGCTAAATCTTATCTAAGGACATAAAAGCATTAGCGATAATTTTTAATTCTTTTATGTAATCCTCGCCGTTGGAAATACTGCTCCCATCATCAAGACAGGAGCAGACACCATGGCAGCATCACGACATTCTCTCTGGCTGGCAGCGCTGGCCTTCATTGCCGCACCGGCGTTCGCGGTGGACGTCACCGTGGCTTATCAGACCTCCGCAGAGCCCGCTAAAGTTGCGCAGGCCGATAATACCTTTGCCAGAGAGAGCGGCGCAAAAGTTGACTGGCGCAAATTCGACAGCGGCGCGAGCGTGGTGCGCGCGCTGGCTTCCGGCGACGTACAGATCGGCAATATCGGCTCCAGCCCGCTTGCGGTTGCCGCCAGCCAGAAGGTGCCGATTGAAGTATTTCTGCTGGCTTCGCAGCTCGGAAACTCCGAGGCGCTGGTGGTTAAAAAAGGCATCGCCGGTCCAAAGGATTTGATCGGTAAGCGCATCGCCGTTCCTTTTATCTCCACCACGCACTACAGCCTGCTGGCGGCGCTTAAGCACTGGGGCATCAAGCCCGGCCAGGTGCAGATCCTTAACCTTCAGCCGCCGGCGATTATTGCTGCCTGGCAGCGCGGCGATATCGACGGCGCCTATGTCTGGGCGCCTGCGGTGAACGAGCTGGAAAAAGACGGCACGGTGCTGACCGATTCCGCGCAGGTGGGTAAATGGGGCGCGCCAACGCTTGATGTCTGGGTGGTGCGTAAAGAGTTCGCTCAGCAGCATCCTGACGTGGTGGAAGCCTTCGCCAGAAGCGCCCTCGCCGCGCAAAAAGGCTATATCGATAACCCGGATGGCTGGCTGAAGCAGCCGGATAACCTCAGCAAACTTTCCCGCCTGAGCGGCGTGCCGGAAAGCGACGTGCCGGGGCTGGTGAAGGGTAATACCTATCTTACGCCGGGGCAGCAGGCCGAACAGCTCAGCGGCCCGGTAAACAAAGCGATTGTCGATACCGCGCAGTTCCTCAAGGAGCAGGGCAAAGTCCCGGCGGTGGAAGCGGACTATAGCCAGTTCGTCACCGACCGCTTCGTGAAAACGCTGGCGCAGTAAGGGGGCAGGCCATGTTACAGGTCTCAGGACTCAGCGCCGATTACGGCGGAAAACCCGTCCTCAACGATATCAGTCTGACGGTGGACGAAGGGGAGCTGCTGGTGGTGCTCGGCCCGTCAGGCTGCGGCAAAACAACGTTGCTGAACCTGATAGCTGGCTTTGTTCCGTATCACGCAGGCAGCATCACCTTGCAGGGTAAACAAGTGACGGGGCCGGGCGCCGAACGTGGCGTGGTCTTTCAGAACGAAGGGCTGCTGCCGTGGCGGACGGTGCTGGATAACGTCGCCTTCGGCCTGCAGCTTGCCGGGCAGCCAAAGCCGCAGCGCGAGGAGATCGCGCTCGACATGCTAAGCAAAGTTGGGCTGGAGGATAAGGCGGAGCGCGCCATCTGGCAGCTCTCCGGCGGCCAGCGCCAGCGTGTGGGCATTGCCCGCGCGCTCGCCACTCAACCGCAGCTTTTACTGCTTGATGAACCCTTTGGCGCGCTGGATGCCTTTACCCGCGAACAGATGCAGACCCTGCTGCTAAAACTCTGGCATGAAAGCCGCCGCCAGGTGCTGCTGATCACCCACGACATCGAAGAAGCTGTGTTTTTAGCCACCGAACTGGTGCTGCTCTCATCAGGGCCGGGCCGCGTGCTGGAACGACTGCCGCTCGACTTTGGCCGCCGGTTTGCGGCGGGAGAGCCTTGCCGCAGCATCAAATCCGATCCCGAATTTATCGCTAAACGCGAGTACGTGCTCGGCCGTGTATTTCAACAGCGGGAGGGCTTCCAGTGAGCATCGTAATCCCTGATAAACCGCGTCGCAGGCGCCTCCTCCTGCGCTGGCCGTTCTCGCGCCAGATTACGTTAAGCCTCGTTACGCTGGCCACCATCGTTGTGCTGTGGTGGTGGGTGGCCGCCGAACAGTGGATAAGCCCGCTGTTCCTGCCGCCGCCGGGGCAGGTGCTGAGCAAACTTATTAGCATCGCCGGACCCCAGGGCTTTATGGATGCGACGCTCTGGCAGCATCTCGCCGCCAGCCTGCTGCGCATTCTCACCGCTCTGACAGCCGCGGTGCTGATTGGTATTCCGGTAGGGATAGCTATGGGCCTGAGCCCGACGGTGCGAGGCATCCTCGATCCGCTGATCGAGCTTTACCGCCCGGTGCCGCCGCTGGCCTATTTACCGCTGATGGTCATCTGGTTCGGCATCGGTGAAACCTCCAAAATCCTGCTGATTTATCTGGCGATTTTCGCGCCTGTCGCGATGTCCACAATGGCCGGCGTGCGCAGCGTTCAGCAGGTTCGGGTTCGGGCCGCGCGTGCGCTGGGAGCAACACGTGCGCAGGTTGTGTGGCATGTGATTTTGCCCGGCGCGCTGCCGGAAATCCTCACCGGATTCCGCATTGGGCTCGGCGTAGGCTGGTCAACTTTAGTGGCCGCGGAGCTTATCGCCGCCACCCGCGGCCTGGGTTTTATGGTGCAGTCCGCCGGCGAGTTTCTGGCAACGGATGTGGTGCTTGCGGGCATCGGCGTGATTGCGGTTATCGCGTTTTGTTTAGAGCTGGGTTTACGGGCATTACAGCGCCGGTTAACCCCATGGCATGGAGAAGGACAATGAGTGAAAAAGTAACTATTACGCCGCTGGGACCGTACATTGGCGGGCTGGTGAGCGGCGTGGATCTGACGCGCGGGCTGAGCGATAACCAGTTTGAGCAGCTCTACCATGCCCTGATTCGCCATCAGGTTCTGTTCTTCCGCGACCAGGCGATTACGCCTTCGCAGCAGCGTGCGCTGGCGATGCGCTTTGGCGATTTGCACATTCATCCGGTTTACCCGCATGCGGAAGGCGTGGAAGAAATTATCCTGCTGGATACCCACGACGATAACCCGCCGGATAACGATAACTGGCACACCGATGTGACCTTTATTGAAACGCCGCCCGCCGGGGCGATCCTCGCGGCGAAGCTGCTGCCGGAAACGGGCGGCGACACGCTGTGGGCCAGCGGTATTGCGGCCTATGAGGCGCTTTCCGAGCCGTTTAAACGCCTGCTGTCCGGCCTTGAAGCGGAGCACGATTTCAGAAAATCTTTCCCGGAATACAGGCATACCCGCACCGAGGCGGAACATGCGCGCTGGCGCGAAGCCGTTGCCAAAAATCCGCCGCTGAATCACCCGGTTGTGCGTACCCATCCGGTAAGCGGCAAGCAGGCGCTGTTTGTTAACGAAGGCTTCACCACGCGCATCGTCGATCTCTCCCAAAAAGAGAGCGACGCGCTGCTGGCGTTCCTGTTCGCGCATATCACCAAACCAGAATTTCAGGTGCGCTGGCGCTGGCAGCAAAACGACATCGCTATCTGGGATAACCGCGTCACGCAGCATTACGCCAACGCCGATTATCTCCCGGCACGCCGCATTATGCACCGCGCGACAATTCTGGGGGATCGGCCTTTCTGCCGTGTGGCGCAGTAGGTAAAGTTATTGCTGGTTTTTCAACGCCTCCCAGCTCAACCCAAACCGCGCCAGATATTTACGTAATCTGTCCGCGTCGTTGGGTTTTTTCTTCTGCATACGGGAAACGGCGAAAAGCTGACGGCCCGCTTCCGAAAGCGAAACAGCGTTGCGGCAAACTTCAATCACTGTCTCCAGCTGCCGCTTTTCAAAGAGATCGATATTTTCAGGAACGGCATTGAAGGACGAGATCGGTTGCTGATGCTGCCAGTTGGATTTCAACCGTGCTATCTCTTCTTCAACAAGCATTGTTGAAATGCGTCCTTGTTCAGCAAGCGTGGCCATGCGAGCAATTGATGCGCTCAGCTCCCGAAAATTTCCACGCCAGGCCGCTTGTATGGAAAGGGCAAAGGTAATGTAAAGCGCGCGGGCTTCTTTATCGAAGCGAATCTGGGTCTTCTTATTGCTGGCAAAGCGTTGGAGTTCATAATCGATATTGGGTTCGATGTCTTCACGACGCTCTGCAAGGCCCGGCAAGCGGAACGTCCACATGTTGATGCGAGCATACAGGTCTTCACGAAAGCGTCCTTCGGCAATCCATTTCTGCATATTGCGGTGCGTACCGGCAATAAGCTGGAAATCGCTGCTGACCTCTTTGTCGGAGCCAAAGGGGAAAAAATTTTTCTCCTCAATGGCTTTTAGCAGCATGGCCTGTTCGTCCAGTCCCAGTTCGGCTATTTCATCCAGGAACAAGACGCCGCCGTCGGCTTCCCTCAGTAAGCCAGCCCGTGGCTGTAGCGCGCCCGTGAAAGCGCCCTTCACATGGCCGAACAATGTCGACATGGCGTTATCACCGCGCAAGGTGGCACAGTTTACCGAGACAAAACGCCCGTTAACCAGATGCTTTGATTCACGCAGTTCATAAATCCGCCGCGCCAGAAAGGATTTTCCTGCGCCGGTGGGGCCAGTCAGTAAAACAGGAGCGTCCGAACGCAGGGCTACTCGTTCTATCTGATCGATTAAGGCATTAAAGGTTTTATTGCGGGTTTCTATACCCGCTTTCAGAAAGGAGACCGAGTGTTGCTGCTCCCGCTGGAAGCGGCTGGTAAGCGTGGCATAACGGCTTAAATCCAGATCGATTATCGAATAGATCCCTTGCGGGGAAGGGCGATCGGCCTTTTCACCCGGTGCCGTTTGCAGCAGTCTGGCCGGGAGATAGTGCGCTTCCGTCAGTAAGAACCAGCATATCTGCGCCACGTGCGTACCGGTTGTGATATGCACCAGATATTCTTCGCGTTCGGTGTCGAAAGGGTAGCGGCTGGTAAAATCGAGCAGCGTGTTGTAAACCACTTCAAAATCCCACGGATCGCGCAGCTCAATCTCATGCGGTACAACCTTTGTTGCCGGGGAAACCTTTGCGATATCCTCGGCAACCTGCAAAGCCATTCCTTTATCTTTGGGTTGATGCAAAAGCTCAATCCGATCGACCACTAGCTCTTTTTGCTGGCACAGACCTACCGTAGGGCGCCACTTCGTCCAGCGGTTTTCACGTTTTCCTCGTTTATCAAGGGTGGTGCCAAGCATGCCGATGACGACGTTATGTTTCATCTTATCTCCAAAGATAACTATCTATCCTATGAGATAAGATATCTGGGCGGACGTTTAATGGCTATATCTCGAGAAATAATTATTAATTATTATTTTTCAAAGCATTAAATATTTTTAAGTACGGCGGAGCTTTCCTGGCATGCCTTTCGCAATATCCGTTACAGGAACTAACAGAGCGAGAACGTTGATGAAAAACGAAATGTATCAGCTGATGGAGCAAGCTAATAGCGCGCCGATAAAAATGTGGACCCAGGGTGTTCCGGTTGAACCTGAAGCGCGGGAACAGCTTCTGAATACTGCGAAAATGCCCTTTATTTTTAAACACCTGGCGGTGATGCCGGATGTACATTTGGGGAAAGGTTCGACCATTGGCAGCGTTATTCCAACCCGTGGCGCCATTATCCCAGCGGCTGTGGGCGTCGATATCGGCTGCGGCATGATTGCCGTGCGTACCTCTCTGGCGGCAAGCGATCTGCCGGATAACCTGGCGGGCCTGCGAAGCGCTATTGAACAAGCCGTGCCGCACGGCCGTACATCGACGCGCTCCAGAAGAGATCGTGGCGCATGGGAAAACACGCCGCCGGAAGTGGATCAGCATTGGGCTGCGCTGGCTCCGCGCTTTAAGCGCCTGACGGACAAATACCCGCAGTTGCTGAAAACTAATAACCATCAACACCTTGGCACCCTGGGCACCGGTAACCATTTCATTGAAGTTTGCCTGGATGAAGCGCAGCAGGTTTGGGTGATGCTCCACAGCGGTTCGCGTGGGGTAGGAAACGCCATCGGCTCGTTATTTATCGCGCTGGCCCAGAAAGATATGCAGCAGCATATCGCTAATCTGCCGGATCGTAATCTTGCCTACTTTGAGGAAGGGAGCCGCCATTTTGAGGATTACATGGAAGCGGTTGGCTGGGCGCAGGACTTTGCTCGTCATAACCGTGAAGTAATGATGGCACGAACTCTGGCAGCGCTTTCGCGCATCATCACGAAGCCGTTTATTACTCATCAAGAAGCGGTTAACTGTCATCACAACTATGTGCAGCAGGAGACGCATTTTGGTGAATCGGTGCTGGTAACCCGCAAGGGTGCGGTATCGGCACAATCTGGCCAGATGGGGATCATTCCCGGCTCAATGGGCGCGAAAAGCTTTATCGTGCGCGGACTGGGTAATAAAGAAAGCTTCTGTTCGTGCAGCCACGGTGCGGGCCGTGCCATGAGCAGAACAGCAGCGAAAAAGCGCTTTAGCGTGGAAGATCAAATTCGTGCGACGGCGCATGTTGAATGCCGTAAAGACAGCGATGTGATCGATGAAATACCAATGGCTTATAAAGACATTGATGCGGTAATGGCGGCCCAGTCTTCGCTGGTGGAAATTGTTCACACTCTGCGCCAGGTGGTGTGTGTAAAAGGATAAATGATGAAAACGGGATTGAACGGCGTAGACGCCGCCATGCGTGAACGGGTCCATCTGGTTTTGCGTGACATAGAAAAACGCTATGGCGTACGAGTACTCTACGCCTGCGAATCGGGCAGTCGGAGCTGGGGCTTCGCTTCACCGGACAGTGATTACGACGTGCGCTTTATTTATGTCCACGCCCCGGAATGGTATCTGCGGGTTGAGCCGCAGCGGGACGTCATTGAAGTACCTGTAGACAGTGAACTGGACGTTTGCGGCTGGGAATGGCGCAAAGCGCTGGGATTATTAAAAGGCGCAAACCCCACGCTGCTGGAGTGGCTCGGTTCGCCGGTGGTTTATGAACAAGATAGCGAAATAATGGATGTCCTGCGGGCGCTGGTGCCGGAGTGGTTCTCTGCGCAGAAATCGCGCTGGCACTATTTCTCTATGGCGCGAAAAAACTTTCGTGGTTATTTGCAGGGCGATGAGGTGAGGCTCAAAAAATATTTCTATGTCCTGCGGCCTTTACTGGCGGTGCAGTGGCTGGAAGCCGGTAAGGGCATGCCTCCGGTGCGTTTTGACAGGTTGGTTGAAGGCACGGTTCAGGACCCTTTGTTACTGAATGAAATAAAGGAGCTGCTTGAGGCAAAACAAAATGCAGGAGAGGCAAAATACGGGCCGCGTAGGCCGTTGCTTCATGACTTCATAACACAAGAGCTGGCAGCAGATAGCGACCGCATGCTGCTTGCTGATAGCCGGAAAAGAAACACCGATGAACTGGATGCGCTGCTGTTCAGAACGGTGATGGGGTAAGCCAAACAGGTGAATGAGAGGGAATTTATGTCGATGGAATATTTTTTACTGCGTCAGCTAGAAAAGCTTATGGCGGAGCCCTCGAACCGGGATGATTGGTTCGATCAAAAACCTGATCCAGATCCGGCAAAACGACTTGAACAGTTAACCCGGCATTACAACGGACGTATCAGAGAGCGCGCGGTGCTTTGCCTGGGCTTCATGCGCAAAGGGGCGGCTTTGCCGGTCTTGATTGAAAGGGCAAATGATTGGGTTATGCAAGTGAGAAGAGCCGCGCGCATGAGCCTTCAGCAGTTTATGAATCCCCAGGATGCGCATTTATTGGTAGGCTGTTTACCCAATTTCTTTGCTCTGTTAAGCGGTGGGCGAGACGATCATCAGAAGCTGGTGGATGAGATCGTCCATTTTTTAACCCTGCCGGAGAACCTTAATCAGCTGGTAAACGGGCTGGCTGCAAAAGAGAAAGAAGTTTCCCGGGCAGCTTTGCGCATTTTGCTTGAGCAGAAATGTTTTTCTGTCGATGTAATTTTTCAGAAAATAAGCCGGCATGACGATGTTCTGGTCAGATTTATGGGGGCCAGAGCCTTGTTTCTGCATCCGGAACGGCTCACTCCGGAAACCCTGTCCTATTTATTAAAAGACAGCTATGCGCCTGTGAAACAGCTTACGCTTCAATATATTATTGATGAGAAGCGGATTATTTCTCCTGTACAACTCATGCCTTTGCTAATCGATCGAAATGAACTGGTAAGGAAGCGTGCCGCAAGATTGCTTGATGCGAGCGGGATATCGCCAGTCGAATATTACCGAAGCGTATTTAACGATCTTTCCCGCAAGGCGGCTGACAGAGGCGCGGCGCTTATGGGGTTAGACGAGCAAAAGTACAGCGGAGCAGTGGCGCTTGCTTTAACCTGCCGGGATTTGAAGCAGCCACGTCTGTACAGAACGGCATTGCATGTGTTAGTCCGGAACCTGCAAGAGGACGCTCGTGAGTATTTACTGGAGGCTTTAGTTCATCCAACGTATTCCACGGCGAAAATCGCTATGCGGCAGATAGTGAAGCTGAAGCTTTATATTTCGCCTGGTGAGATCCAGCAAAGCCTGGCGGCAGCCTCGGGTAGTAAACATCCCGGCCTTTATTATGCTTTGGCTAATCGCCTGAGCCTGTGGGACAGCCTGATCTTTTTGCTGACTGCTAAGAAAGATATGGAGAGTCAATACATACAAGAAGCTATAGCTGCCTGGGAGAAAAGAAGCTGTGGCCTCTCGCTAAAGCCCAGCCAGTCTCAAAAAAGCCAACTGCTGGCTCTACTGGAAATGCATCCTGAATTGATTTTCAGAGACAGGTTGTTTTTGATGCAGTTACTGGCGTGATTTAGCGCCATTTGCTGAGTTTTTAGCGGATGGCGCTGATGCTTATCGCCCTGGTAGAACCTGGCTTGCAGGTCGGATAAGCAACGCGCCACCTGACGCACGTTTATTTAACCCGTACCTTCGTCGCCACCAGCAGCGCCGTCAGCAGCATCAGGCAGCCGGACAGCACCAGCGGCGACAGCAGACCGAGGTTGTCCAGCGCGTAGCCGCCGACTGCGGCGCCGCAGGTATTCGCAAGCTGAATGACCGCCACCTGAATAGATCCCGCTTTTTCAGCCTGATCGGCAAGCGAGCGGGTGATCCACGTGGACCAGCCGACCGGTATCAGCGCGAAAGCGAAGCCCCATATGATAGCGATACCGGAGGCGACAATTTTGTCCGCGCCCCACAGCACCAGCGTTAAAGCGCTCAGCGCCAGCACCAAAGGCGCCACGGCCAGCGCGAGCTTTAGCGAACGCTTCAGGAACACGGCCGAAAGGGACGTGCCCACAAAGCTTGCGACGCCAAAGCTCAGCAGCACCAGCGTGAGGCCGTCGACGTCAAAACCTGCCAGCGTCATATACACCGGACGGATGTAGGTGAAGAACGCGAACTGCCCGGCGAAGGCCATAAAGATAGCCGCCATGCCAGCCAGTACGCCGGGGCGCTTAAGCAGGCCGAACATATTCTGTTTGTGGCGGTTGGATTCGCCCGGCAGCGACGGCAGCGCTTTCCACACCCAAAGAATACACACCACGCCCATCAGCGCCGCGCCGTTAAACACGTTGCGCCAGCCGATAATCCCGCCCAGAAAACTTCCCAGCGGCGCGGCGATAACCAGCGCGACAGAGACCGCGCCAAAGATAACCGACAGCGCTTTCGGCACCGTTCTGGCCGGAACCAGACGCATGGTCAGCGAGGCGGACATCGCCCAGAAGCCGCCCAGCGCAAGGCCCAGGCAGGCTCGTCCCAACAGCAGCAGCGTGAAGTTATTCGCAAAAGAGACCAGCAGGCAGGAGAGGGTGAGCAGCACGGCGAACAGGAAAACGACGTAGCGTCTGTCGGCTGTACGGATGACGCTGGTGATAAACAGGCTGGCAAACATCGCGACAAACGCCGTCACGGTGACCGACTGCCCGGCCACGCCTTCTGAAATACCCAGCTCCTGCGCCATCGGCGTCAGCAGGCTCACCGGTAAAAATTCCACGGTAATCAGGCAGGCGACGCAAAACGCCACGGCAAACACTGCCGACCAGTTGGGGCGGGTTACCGCTCCCGGCTGGATTTTTTCTTCAATATGTTCACTCAATTTCGTCACCAGAAAAGCTTTTGCCATAAAGCCGCACAGTGTAACACCGCGATTGTGACATATTTAACGTTTTGACAACTTTGTTCAGCGCAGGCCCGGGATATTCACGCGATTTCTTAGAGGTTATTAAGACGTGGCTTAGGCCAGATAAAGTTTTGACGGGTATTATTCGCCCCGCGCTTCTATTAATTTATCCCTGTCGCCAGTGGCGTATTAAATATTTAATTAATATCTCTGTCGCTGAACATTACCGGAGAGCGCTGGCCTGTTAATCAGGCCGGTGGATGCTGTCCGGCGATAAAGATTATTAATAAATAGTGATATATACAGGCAATAACATTCGGATGTGTGTTTTAATATTTGAAGGAATACTTATGAAATTCTCCAGAATTGCGTCTTCTTTGGTTGCCGGCATCGCCTTATTAAGCGGTTCGGCTTATGCGGAAGATCCAGCTCCGACGCCGGTTACCGTTAACGGCGGCACCATTCACTTTCAGGGTGATTTGGTTAACGCGGCTTGCTCGGTAAGCACGAAGTCAGATGGCCAGATTGTAAACCTGGGCCAGTATCGTACCGCTGCTTTCACCAAGGCCGGGGATACCTCTGCGCAAATCCCTTTCACCATCGTGCTCAACGACTGTGACAGCACCGTAGCGGCTACCGCGGCTGCCGCTTTCTCCGGTCAGGCTGATGCGACCGATCCTACCCTGCTGGCGGTTAGCTCTGGCGATAACAGCACCACCGCGACAGGCGTGGGCATCCAGATCCTCGATCAGGCTTCCAAAGCGCTGCCCCCGGATGGCGCGACTTTCTCTACCGCCCACAACCTGACGGACGGGGTCAATACCCTGCCGTTTACCGCGCGTTATAAGGCAACGGCTGCTACCGCAACTGCGGGTAAGGCCAACGCGGACGCCACCTTCGTCATGAAATACGAGTAATCGACAGGCGCAAGGATGCGCAGGCCTCAGGGAAGAGGCGGATTCCACGTTAATCCTGAGAAGGCGAGCATGAAAAGGAAAATTCTCCTCCTCCTGTTATTGATAGCGGGAAGCCCGGTACTGGCGAAGCGGGTCGTTGTGATTGAGGGCGGCAGGGTCCATATGCGGGGAATGCTGGTTAACGGCACCTGCGCCGTCGCGCCTGAAAATGAAGAGATGACCGTGCGGATGGGGCAGTACCGCAGCTCGCTCTTTAAGGGAGTGGGCAGCTACGCGCCTGTCAGTATTCCGTTCGCCATCCGCCTGACCGGCTGCCTTCCCGAGGTATCCGCCCATGTGGGCATCGCTTTCCAGGGGGCAACGCCCGTAGAAGATCCGCAGGTATTTCTGGCTTCGACCAGCGTTAATGGCGATAACGCCAGCACCGGTATCGGGCTTGCCCTGTTCGACAGCGAACAGCAGCTTATTATTCCCAATACCTGGCCGGCTTATTTTTCCAGCATTAAAAGCCGGGAGGTGACTTTACATTTTACCGCCCGCTACCGCTCGGTTGCTGAACATCTCCTGCCGGGAAATATTCATTCTCAAGTCTGGTTCACGCTGGTTTATCCCTGAGCCGAAATTATTCACAATTAATGGTATCTGTCGTGATGAATACTTTATTTAAATCAGGCGTAGCTGCAGCGCTATGCTTGTTAATAAATTTTTCTGCTCAGGCGGCCGGAGGAATTGGCCTTGGCGCCACGCGTGTTATTTATCCCGCCGATGCGAAGCAGACTTCCCTGTCTGTGACCAATAGCGATACCAGAGAGCGTTATCTGGTCAATTCGTGGGTGGAAAATAATCGCGGTGAAAAAGATAAAAGTTTTATCGTTACGCCGCCGCTGTTTGTCAGCGAACCAAAAAGCGAAAACACCCTGCGCATTATCTATGCGGGCCAGCCGTTGCCTGCCGACCGTGAATCCATTTTCTGGATGAACGTGAAGGCTATTCCGGCGGTGGATAAAAATACCGTTGAAAATAATAACGTGCTGCAGCTGGCTATTTTGTCGCGCATTAAATTATTCGTACGGCCGAAAAATCTCCAGATGCAGCCAGAAGAAGCGCCCCGGCAGCTGCGTTTTTCCCGCAGCGGAAGCTACCTTAGCCTGCATAACCCTTCGCCTTATTATATTTCCACGGTCAACCTGAAAGTCGGCAACGAGAAGCTGCCTAATACCATGGTCGCCCCGAAGAGCGTGGCGAAGGTTGTCGTGCCTGCAAATCTGTCAGGGCGTATCTCTTACCAGACCGTAAATGATTACGGCGCGGTGACGCCGGTCCAGCCCGGCGTCATGCAGTGATGCGGCGTGGCAGCAATCGGGAAGCAGGAAGACGATGAAAAAGTCAGTCACGCATCAGGCGTTTACGCTCGCTCCGCTGGCAGCGTGGGCGATGGCGACGCTCTGGCCGGGCATAAGCCTTGCCGAAAGCTATTTTAATCCGGCGTTTTTATCCGCAGACGCCGCCTCCGTGGCGGACTTGTCGCGTTTTGAAAAAGGCAATCACCAGGCGCCGGGCGAGTATCGCGTGGATATCTGGCGCAACGATGAGTTTATCGCGACCGAAGATCTTTCATTTGCTGAGGCGGATAAAGCCCGGCCGGGAAACGCGGTTAAATCCGGCGGCCTTGCGCCCTGCCTGGACGCGGACTGGCTTAAACGCCTGGGGCTGAATATGCTCGCTTATCCTGAGCTGGCAAAATATAAACCGGGTGAATGCGTACCGGTGACCGAAGCGATTCCCGGCGCGGAAATAGCGTTTGATTTTGCCAGGCTGCGCCTGGATATCAGCCTGCCGCAGGCCTCGCTGCTGAACAGCGCCCGTGGTTATATTCCGCCCGACCAGTGGGATGAAGGCATTCCGGCGGCGCTGGTGAACTACTCGTTTACCGGCAACCGCAGCAGCAATGACGACAGCTATTACCTCAGCCTGCAAAGCGGCCTGAACTATGGGCCGTGGCGGCTGCGTAACAACGGCGCATGGAGCTACACCCGAGGCGACGGCTATAACACCCAGGCCTGGAAGAATATCAGCACTTACGCGCAGCGGGCTATTATTCCGCTGAAGGGCGAGCTGGTGATGGGCGACAGCAACACCGGCACCGACGTGTTCGACAGCCTTGGCTTTCGCGGCGCGCGCCTTTACTCATCGGACAGCATGTATCCGGACAGCCTGCAGGGCTACGCGCCAACGGTGCGCGGCATCGCCCGGACCAACGCCAAAGTGACCATTCGCCAGAACGGCTTCGTCATTTATCAAAGCTATGTCACGCCGGGCGCATTCGCTATCAGCGATTTAAACCCGACCTCTTCAAGCGGCGACCTTGAAGTCACGCTGGAAGAGAAGGACGGCAGCCAGCAAAAATACACCGTGCCGTATTCCACCGTGCCGCTGCTGCAGCGTGAAGGGCGACTGAAATATGACCTGGTCGCCGGGGATTTTCGCAGCGGTAATAGCCAGCAGGATAAGCCGTTCTTTACCCAGGGCACGCTGATTGCGGGCCTGCCGCAGGGCTATACCGTTTACGGCGGAACCCAGCTTGCGGAGCGCTATACCTCTGCGGCGCTGGGGCTTGGGAAAAATCTAGGCGAGTGGGGCGCGATCTCCATGGATATGACCCACGCGCGCAGCAAACTGGCCGATGACAGCGAGCATCAGGGCCAGTCGCTGCGTTTCCTGTACGCCAAATCCCTGAGTTCCTACGGCACCAATTTCCAGCTTCTTGGCTATCGCTATTCCACGCGCGGGTTCTACACGCTTGATGAAGTGGCCTACAAAAATATAGAAGGTTATGAATACGGGCCAGAGGATGACGGCACGCACCACAAGGTGCAGACGCCGCAAAGCTACCACAACCTGCGCTACAGCAAGCGCGGGCGTTTTCAGATCAATATTTCCCAGGCGCTCGGCGATTACGGCTCGCTGTACGTTTCCGGCAGCCAGCAAACTTACTGGGGTACGGACGAGGATAACACCTGGTATCAGGCGGGCTATGCCAGCGGCTGGCGCGGGATCGGCTACTCAGTTTCCGCTTCCTGGAGCAAATCTGTCGGGCTTGCGGACAGCGACCGCATCGTGGCGTTTAACCTTTCCGTGCCGTTCAGCACGCTGCTGGGCCACGGCTATTCGCGGGATAAAGCCATCGATCGCGCCTGGACCACTTTTAACGCCAGCAAAAATGCCGACGGACAAAGTACGGTACAAACCGGCGTTGGCGGCACGCTGCTTGAGGGCCGCAACCTCAGCTACAGCGTGACCCAGGGCCGCAGCAGCTCAAACGGCTACGGCGGCAGCGCCAGTGCCAACTGGCAGGCGACTTACGGCACGCTGGGGCTGGGCTACAACTACGACCGCCATCAGCATGAGCTTAACTGGCAGGCTTCCGGCGGCGTGGTAGGGCATGCCGACGGCATTACCTTCAGCCAGCCGCTTGGCGACACGAACGTATTGATTAAAGCGCCCGGCGCGTCCGGCGTCAGCATAGAGAACCAGACCGGAGTGAAAACCGACTGGCGGGGCTATGCGGTAATGCCTTACGCCACGGTCTATCGCTACAACCGTATCGCGCTGGATACCAATTCGATGGATAACCATACCGATATTGAAAACAACGTCAGCAGCGTGGTGCCAACGCAGGGCGCGCTGGTACGGGCGGCGTTTACTGCGCGCATTGGCGTGCGGGCGATTATCACCGTGAAACGCGGCGGCCGTGCGGTGCCGTTCGGTTCGGTGGTGCGCGAAGAGGGCAGCGGCGCGACCAGCATGGTGGGCGATGACGGGCAAATCTATTTAAGCGGCCTGCCGCTGGAAGGGAAGCTGCTTATTCAATGGGGCGACGGCAAAGGATCGCACTGTTTTGCGCCTTATTCACTGCCGGAGAAGAGCTTAAAACAGGCTGTCGTGGTGGCTGGCGCCACCTGTTCATAGCGAAGCCGTATGGCTCAGGAATCTGAAATGAAAGCGAAGAGTTATCTTGCCGGTGCCGTGCTGTTGGCCTGCGCGGCCCCGGCTTACGCCACGGTTTGCGCCAATTCAAACGGCGTGCCGACGGAAGTTTCATACGATCTTTCGAACGTCTTTACCAGCGCGAACAACCAGGCCGGACAGATTGTGACGCTGGCGGAGAAATCGCAATGGGTCGGCGTTAACGCCACTTGCCCATCGGGAACCAGCGGTAACACAACCATGCGTAGTTATGTTACTACGCTGCCGGTTCAGGAAACGCTGGATGGTTACAAATACCTGAAAATAAACGACTATCTTAATGGTGGGATGAAGATTACCGACAGCTACTCTGGCGTCTTTTATCCACCCCGCGACTACATTCAGATGGGAAGCCACCCGAACGTTTCCAAAGGGCAGCCTTTTCCGGTTAAGGACTCGAACCTGGTCTTCCGGCTTAAGGTGATGAAGCGCTTTATCAATATGGTGCCGATCCCCAAACAGACCATGTTTACGGTCTATGTCACCACGCGCAATACCGACCCGCTGACCACGCCGGTTTATACCATCAGCTACAGCGGCAAGGTGGAGGTTCCGCAAACCTGCGAGATCAACGCCGGGCAAATCGTCGAGTTTGATTTTGGCGATATCGGCGCGGCGCTGTTTAGCCAGGCCGGAGCGGGGAATCGTCCGGCGGGCGTTACGCCACAAAGCAAAACTATCGGCATTAAGTGTACGAATGTGGACGCGCAGGCTTATCTCTCGCTGCGCCTGGAGGCGGAAAAGATCGACGGCAATATGATGGTTTCCGACAACAGCGACCTTGGCTTTATTCTGGCCGATGGAACGGGAGCCCCGCTTACGCCCAACACGCTGAGCAGCAAGATTAATTTCCGCCTGGATGATGCCGCTGCTTCAAGGGTTGATATCCGCGCCTGGCCGGTGAGCGTGACGGGGAATAAGCCTGCGGAAGGCCCGTTTACCTCGCGGGGATATTTAAGGGTGGACTATGACTAATATTCGTAAAAGTAGCGTTCTGGCGATATCGCTGTCTGTAGGGCTGGCTGCGGGCGCCGCGCGTGCGGCTTCGCCGCTGGGCGAAATAAATATCGAGCTGCGCGGGAACGTGGTGGATTACAGCTGCTATGTGGCAACGGGCGACGATAACAAAACCGTTCAGCTTGGCAGCTGGCCCACTAAGCAGCTGCGAACCGCGGGAAGCACCACACAAAGCATCCCTTTTACGCTAAAGCTTAACGGCTGCCCGCCGGGATCGGCGTCGATTACTTTTTCAGGTAAGAAGGCCGACGGGGATCCGACGCTGCTGGCGCTCAATGATACCAGCAGCGCCACTAACGTCGCGGTGGAGCTGCGCGATAAAGATAAAACCCGGCTGCCCCTGGACCAGGCCAGCCAGGATGTAGCAGTGGATGCTAATGGTGATGCAGCGCTAACTTTTTTTGCCAATTATAAAGCGCTGACGGATAACCCGCAGCCGGGAAAGGCCGATGCCGACGCCACCTTTATGATTAATTATTACTGAGCATTCACTATCTGGACTAAACAGATGAAGGTGCTCTTATAATAATTCTTTCACTCGCGCATAGTCGATAAGTTCAACAATAGAGGTAACATGGAGCTTGGAAAATATATTTGCCTTGTGCGCGCTGATCGTTTTGTTGCTTAACAGAAGCTGCTTTGCAATTTCTTTATTGGATAATCCGTTCGCCAGATAGCGTAATACGGTAACCTCTCTATTAGAGAGCGGCATATCATCCACGGCGCCTTTGCGCGCGCTGGACTGGCTGATGAAATGCAGGGTATCAGAAGGAAAGAATGAGTATCCGGAGAGCAGCATTTCCACCGCTTTAAATATATCCTCCTGTTCTTTCCGCTTGCTGACAAAGCCGTTCGCACCCGCCTGAATCGCTCGCCCCGCATAGAACCTTTCTGATTTAGATGACAGAAAGAGTATTTTGGTATCTTCCTGTATAGCTTTGATTCTTTTAAGTAAAGTAAAGCCATCTACGCCGGGCAGCTCAATATCAAGGATAACGAGATCGACGGGGTGAACGCGCATGTAGTCGACCACTTCCCGGCCGTCATCGGTTTTCAGCACGACGCTGATAGCTTTATTTTTCTGGAGTAATACTTCTATCGACATTCGGACAATAGGGTGTTCGTCCATGATAATTACGGATGCAGGTTTCATTTTTTTACCTCGGATTGTTTGAGGAAACATCGCGATGACGCAGGGTCACGGATAGCGATATTTATGAAATGTTAACAGGCTAAGAGGTTAAACAGGTGTGCAGGTTCTCCTTTTGAAATTAAATATTCCATTGTGTCTGTATTTATGATTAGTGATGAGGATGAGGCAACTGCCGATATATTTATAAGCCTGGCGTTTATAAGTGAATTCGGTGGGCTGATTATACATTCATATTATAGGAGAGAAAGACTGCTATTAGCGTCAGGCTGGCCTGCTACTATTTAGTTCTGCTCCACGCGAAATACCTTTTTTTATTCAGGGGATGTTTCTGCATTCAGTAATCTTATGAAAGTAAAAGTTTATTTTAAGTATTAAAAATAGTACGAAATAGTAAATGTGTATTGTTTGTTAAGTTCTACAAGGCTGAAAGCAGCCCCTTTTCCTTGCCAGGCGAGGCGGCGAGGGGGATTTATCGATCCAGGAATAGTTATAACTGTTAATGAACTGCTCTATTTTAACAATTATGAAACATGCAAAATAAGTAATTTCTTAACTTTCAACGCAAGGTCAGTAAGCCAGCCTTAATTGTTTCTCTCAGTCGGTACGACAGACAATTCATGCAGTAAATGAATGAGTGCCTTCCTGTTATTCAGCCCAATACGAGCCGATACGCGGCCCAGCGTATAGATCACTGAGTGATATGACCACTTCAGGGAGGCCGCGATCGCCTTCAGGGAATGTCCCCTGGCAACTTCCATAAGTATGTTCCATTCACGCAAGGAGAAGGCGTCGTTTTTGCGCGTATAGTTAGCCTGAACAGGCGCCGGGGAGCAAGGCTGTAGCATCAATAAATATGACAATATTCTGACGTCCAGCCGCCTTTCGATAACCCGACATGCCGCGGCCGCAACAATAAAACAGGAAACTGCCGGGCTGCGGCTGGCGGTGAGCAGAGTGATGCTGATGCCGGGTCTTTCTTTATGCCACAGGCGAATGGCGGCAAGCACCTGGAGGACGGGAATCGCTATACAGTCCAGATCGATAACAATGCGCGGCAGCGGCGTCTGCGCAAAAAAAGTCGCGGCTTCTTCCGGCGTTGAGCAGATGTGGGTGCGGGTGCGTTTAAAAAGATACTGCGTGAGCGCAAGCGAAAGATATATGTCGTTGCTGATGAGCAGCATATCCACCGGCTGTTGCCGACGCAGCGCGCGACTTTGCTGCTGCAGATATTCAAGGCGATCGAAGATCACCGGTATGCCCGGGCATCCGGGGCGAACCGGCCCCTCCTTACTGATGCGGCGAGGCCTTCTTTTACGCGTGGTTAAATACACATGTTCACTCACTGGCAAACCGGGGCAGCATTCTCCTGGCGGATAAAAAATGCTCCGCTGGCTGTCAGCGTGCTAATAAATAATGCGTTATTAACAGAACTATTCATAATTATTTGTCGCTAACGGTAATGGCCTGCGGCGCAGTTTTGTCGGGAAAGCGAAGGCGATAAGCAGAAACCGAACGTAGCGCAGCTGCTGATTATGCCGTACTGACGTTATTCTGACAGCAGGATATATCGTTAGATATTAGGCTTAACTTAAGCCTGGCCTGGAAAATTCTTAATCCATCGGGTTATTATGCGAACGCCATCGCCTGAATGAGAAACGGGTAATTTTTCCTGCGTGGCCGGGCAATAGCTAATCAAGCAAAAAAGCCAGGTTCATTTTTATGAACGTTATTAAACCGTGTTGATTGCTGATACGTAACTTTTTCATGATGGCCTGACGATGCTGTCGGGCTAGCGGCTCATCAATATTCATCAGATGGGCCGCCTCTTCCAGAGAATATCCGCAGGCAATATGCTTAAGCAGCGCGCGTTCGGGAACGGTAAAATGGCGTGTTGTACAGTATTTACAAATGCTTAAAGGCACCGCACGCGTGTTTTTCCCGCGTCGGTTCGGGTCCATCCAGCGCGTGATTTTTCTGGCTATCTCGTCAATCTCATCTTCGCGAAAAATGACCGGCAGCATATACAGACAGGGGCGAAACATCAGTTTTTCATGTTCTGCCCTGCGGCAGATAAGAATGATGCGCTGCGTTTTTGTGGCGTGAGGTATTTTATAACAGCCGGCGCTTACCCAGTCATCTTCCAGCGAGACAAAAACAATATCGGCTACGTCATGATGCTCTGCAGGTAAAATATGAAAAGCCTCATGCCGACGGTCGCATATTTGCGCAATAATTATTTTAAGGCCATGAACGAAGTGGCTGTTTTTTTCTTTTATGGCAAGGGTAAGCATGAAGATCCTCTTTGCAAAATAAACCAGGAAAGGATCATAGTAAAAATAAACAAGCGTCTGAACGCCCGCCGACTTAATTCATCAGTCGGCAAGGATGAGTTATCGCCAGGTGATTTCCTGGCCGCTTAAAAATAGCGCAAAATATGCTCAGGACATATGCTTAATATAATCAGGCGCCGCGCACGACCATTTCCAGCGCGTCGTTTTCCCGCAGCCAGTCCCTTGAATTGATCCTCAGCATTTCCATAAACGTACTGCCCGCGGTAGAGAGGCGGCCAACGTTCGGACAGAGGATGCCGATGCTGGTGGCGGGCAGCACTTCGCGCAGGGCCAGCGGCCGAAGATTGATGTTGTATTCTGGAAAACGCAGGCGCACCGAGGTCCACATGCTCACCATGTCCGCCTGTTGCATCATGCGCGCCATAATCCACGGCGATGAACAGTGAACGATATTTTGCGGCAGCGGCAGATTATAGCGGCGGAAAACCTGCGCCAGAATCGAATGCTCGCCGGGTTCGTCCCAGTCCAGCCAGGGATAATTGATCAGATTTTTCAACGAGGTGGTGTGGGTGATGGGATGCTGCTCTGAGGCGATAATGGTATTGCTGAGCGCGTACAGCGCTTCGTAATACATGCCGGATGTCGTAATGTCGCAGCCGGCGGTGATCACCGCAATATCCAGCCGCTGGTTTTCGAGCGCGTGGTGGATCTGCTGCAGGCGTCCCTCCATCGCCACCAGCTTCACTCCCGGAAAGCGGGCCTGATACTGAATCATCGTGCTGGTGAAGGGCCCATATGAGGCGGCGGCGGTAAACCCTACCCGCAGCTGGCGCATGGCCTTGCCGAGCAGATGGTCGAGCTCGTCCCGCGCCTGGTGTAAAGAACGATCGATGTCGCGCGCGTGGCGCAGCAACACCTGCCCGTACTCATTTAACGTTACGCCGCGTGACGAGCGTTGCAGAATCGGCATGCCGATTTCCGCCTCCATCTCCTGAATAGTTTTGGAAATGGCCGGCTGGGTGAGATTCAGCGCCTTCGCGGCCTTGCCGATGCTGCCCTGGGCGGCAACTTCTAACAAAATATCTAATTGATTTAATTTTATTTTCATTCGATGTCCCGATCGCTTCCCCGCCGTGGTGCAAAATTTGCTCTCTTACAATACAAATTTGATAACCAAAGCCATAACGAATTTTTATGATTGCGATGTGCTTTTTTTATGCAGATAGTGAATTTACCGCCCCGTTGTTTACATTCGCGTAACAAAAAGGAAGTGAGCATGAAAGAGACTGTCAGCTTTGCCCCGGCCCGGGTTGAACTCAGAGCGCCGCCGCTTGCGCGGGATCTCGCTTCTGCTGGCGAGGAGCGTACCAGTATTAAATCGCTGGTGGCCGTGGCGACGTTTGGCGTCGGCTTTGTTATGCGCCCGCTGGGAAGCCTGGTATTAGGGCACTACGCCGATCGCCATGGCCGCAAAGCCGCGATGACGCTGATCCTGAGCCTGATGTCGCTGGGCGTAATGATGGTGGCTTTCGCGCCAACCTACAGCCAGGTGGGAATTCTTGCTCCCATAGTGCTGATTGCCGGGCGTTTGCTGCAGGGCTTTTCCGCAGGCGGCGAGGTTGGCGCGGCAACCACCTGGCTGATGGAGGCGGGAGGCAAATCGCGTCGCGGCGTACGCGTAAGCTGGCAGATGACGAGCCAGGGCGGCGCGGCGCTGTTGGGGGCGGCGATGGGCGCCGGGCTGAGCCATTATCTGAGCGAAGAGGCGCTCTATACGTGGGGCTGGCGCGTGCCCTTTATCCTTGGCCTGGCGATTATGCCCATTGGCCTCTACATCCGCAGGCAGCTTCCCGAAACACACAGCGCTTCGTCTGACACGGCCTGTGCCAGCCCCGCGCTGACCCTCTGGCGTGAGCATCGCCGCGCGCTGCTGCTGGGAATTTTGCTGGTGATGAAAAGCACCACGACCTTTTACATCATCATTTATTACATGCCGGCGTATATGGTGAACACGCTGCATATGCCTGCCGGCACCTCTTATTGGGTGAGCCTGACCGCCGCCGCGCTGACGCTGCTGGTGCCGTTTTTTGGCGGCAAGCTGGCCGACAGGCTGCCGAGGCGCAAGCCGATCCTGCTGGGCTGCGCGATAGCATCCTTTGTGCTGATCTGGCCGATCTTTGCCACTATTCTGTATGGTCTCCCGCTGGGCGTGACGATCGCCCTGATTGCCGTCGATCAGGTGCTGGCGAACGTCAGCGCGGTGGCCTTTTTCCTGCTGATCCTGGAAGCCTTTCCTAAAGCAGTACGCGCCTCCGGTATGGCTCTGGTTTACGCCGTGGGCGTCACGCTGTTTGGCGGGTTTGCCCAGTTTAACGTGACCTGGCTGCTGAAAGCGACCGGGCAGCCGATGGCCCCGGCCTGGTACCTGATGTTTTGCTCGGCGGTTTCGCTGGCGGCGCTGGTTGCCTGGCGGGAGCGCAAGAACGCATCCGATGATGAAAAGGAAACCCTATGCTGATTAAAGACATTCTCGACCATGAAGATGAGATGATTGCTATCCGTCGCGATTTCCATCAACACCCGGAGTTGGGGTTTGAAGAGTTCCGCACCAGCGACCGCATTGCTGAACTGCTGACGGACTGGGGTTACGAAGTGCATCGCGGGCTGGGCGGCACCGGCGTGGTCGGTACCTTAAAAGCGGGCGACGGCGGTAAGCGCCTTGGCATCCGCGCCGATATGGACGCGCTGCCGATGCAGGAGCAAACCGACCTGCCGTGGGCAAGCGCGGTTGCAGGCAAAATGCACGCCTGCGGCCATGACGGGCACTGCGCGATCCTGCTTTCCGCGGCGCGTTACCTGGCAGAGCACCGCTCGTTTAACGGCACGCTGCACCTGATTTTCCAGCCGTCCGAGGAGTCAGTCGGCGGCGCCAAACGCATGATCGACGACGGTCTGTTTAAGCTGTTCCCCTGCGATGCCGTTTTCGGCCTGCACAACTTTCCGCTGATCCCGGCCGGGCAGATTGTCACTAAACCCGGCGCGCTGATGGCCTCTTCAGACAGCATGACAGTGACGCTGGAAGGCAAGGGCGGTCACGGATCCATGCCTGAACACTGTATCGATCCAACCGTTGCGGGCGCGTCGATCGTTATGGCGCTGCAAACCATCGTTTCGCGCAATGTCGATCCGCAGGACGCCGCCGTGGTGACGGTGGGCAGCCTGCAAAGCGGCACCACGCACAACATTATTCCGCACAGCGCGGTGCTGAAGCTGAATATGCGCACCTTCAGGCCGGAAGTGCGCGAAGCGGTGAAGCAGCGTATTCAGACGCTTATTTATGCCCAGGCGGAAAGCTTTGGCGTGAAGGCTTCCATCGAAGTTGATTTTGGCTATCCGGTTACGATTAACGATCCTGCCCAGACCGAGTTTGCGCTTCAGGTCGCCCGCGACGCGTTCGGCGCGGATAACGTTGCCGATCCGCAGCAGGTGAAAAGCATGATGGGCAGCGAAGATTTTTCCTTCATGCTCGAAGAGGTGCCGGGCTGCTACCTCTGGCTGGGAACGGCCACGGGCAAAGATGATTACTCGGTGCACCATCCGCTCTATCAGTTCAACGACGCCTGCATTTCTACCGGCGCGACCTATTGGGTGAAGCTCGCCGGGGCGTTTTTGCGCGGCTAAACCCGCATCCGCCGGAACATAAGGCTTAGCCTCGGCTACTGTTTAAGACTTTTAGCCTAATGCTACCGCCGCGGCGTTTTCTACACTCAGGGAAAACGCCGCTGGAGGTGGTTATGGCTTGGCAACCTTTTCTGTATGTGATTGACGGCTCGTTATCCGACGAACTCCCGGCGCCTCAGGTGCGCGCAAACGCCGCTGAGGCCGGAGAAATCAATGCCGTACCAGGGTCGCAAAGTAATACACCAGCGGAACCGCCAGCAGATACAGCCCGGCCGGGATCTCGCGCCACTTTCCGGCAATCACCTTGATGATGATATAGAACAGCAGGCCGCCCGCAATGCCGGTGCCGAAGCTGTTGGCGATCAGCGTAATCATCACCATCATCAGAACCGGCAGGCCGTCGGTGAAGTTCGCCAGATCCACCTTGCGCAGCCCGCTGAACATATTCAGGCCGATGAGGATCAGCGCAGGCGCGGTGGCCGCTTTCGGGATCATCAGGGCAACCGGCGTGAACAGCAGCATCAGCAGGAACATGATGGCTGCGGTCAGCGCGGTCAGGCCGGTTTTACCGCCAGCTTCGGCGGCGGCGGAAGATTCGATCAGCGCCGTGGCGGCGGGTATCCCCACCCACGGGCCGAGCGCCGCAGCAACGGAATCCACCATAAACGGACGGTTGATATGCGGCATATTGCCGTGCTCGTCCAGCAGGCCCGCTTCGCCGCCAACGGCAAGCGTGGTGCCCATGGTGGAGAAAAATTCAGAGGCGAAGAACACAAACAGGTACGGCAGGAAGGCGATGTTCAGCGCGCCAGCCATATCCACGTGGCCGAGCACCGGCGCAAGGGAGTGCGGCATAGCGATAAAGCTTTGCGGCAGGTGCGTGACGCCAAAAGGAATGCCGACAAGCGTGGCGAACAGGATAGCCCAGAGAATCGCACCGGGAACACGCCGCGCCTGCAACGCGATGGCGAGGAACAGGCCGCACAGCGCAACAAGCGCGCCCGGCGCGGTGAAATCACCCAGCATCAGCGCGTTGGTTTTGGCGTTCGCCAGCACCAGACCGGCGTTACGGAAACCAAGCACGGCGACAAACAGCCCGATGGACGCCGTTAGCCCAAGCTTGATGGACTGCGGCACCGAACGGGTAACCACCTCGCGCAGCCCGAGCCGGGTGAGGAGGAAAAAGAGAATGCCGGACCAGCAGGCGATGCCGAGGCCGATCTGCCAGCTAATGCCTTCGCTGCCGGCGAGCGTAACGCCAACCAGCACCGAACCGCCGATGCCGGGCCCTACGATAAACGGCAGGTTGCCGTAAAAAGCCATCAGCAGGGTGCCCGCGACAAAGACCAGAATGGTGCCGGTTGTGACAGCGCCTTTATCCATCCCGCCCACGGCCAGCAGGCCGGGGATCACTACCAGCAGATAAGCGGCGGCAAGAAAGCCCGTCACGCCTGCGAGGCATTCGGTTTTAACCTTGCTGCGCCGCGAATAAAGCTGAAAGCGCCGCTCCAGCCAGCTCCCTGAAGCGGCTGGATTTACTGAGTTTTCGGCCATTGTGTGGCTCTCCTGTGCTATCTCAAAGTTGCGTTGTTATTTCGCCGGCGTTTCCAGGCAGGCAATAAGCGGATCGACAAGCTGGCGCGTGGTGCCGTCCGTCAGTCCAAGATCGGTCAGGTGCGGCCCGGCGTTACACGCAAGGCAGGTGCCTTCAATAGCTTTGAATACGCGGTACGGCGGCTCCCAGTCGGCCACTTTGTTGCTGAGTTCGCGCAGCTGGTGGAACTGCTGCGCAAGCTCCGCTGCGGGTAAATCAGAGAGCATCCCGGCAACTGGCATCGCAACGTGCGCGAGGATCTCACCGTTCTGGCTTAACGCCATGCCGCCGCCGCTGGCGATTAAGGTGTTCGCCGCCAGGGCCATATCCTGCGGGTCACGCCCCAGCACCACCAGGTTATGGGAGTCGTGAGAATAGGTCGTCGCAATCGCGCCGTGCAGCTCGCCCCAGCCTTCCAGCAGCGCTAGCTGCGGTTTAGCTTCATGACGGCCGTGACGATGCTGCACCCAAATCAGGCTGAAGCCTTCCGGGATCTGCACTTTGCCGTCGCGCACATCGACGGTGGTTTCGTTCCACTGGGTAAAGCGAGCGCCCTTGATGTGGCGCAGCGTGGCGGTGCCGTGCGTGACGGGAACGTTGAGGTTAAAGTCTTCCGGCTTCAGCGGTTTTAAACGCACGGTATCGCGCGGAGGCAATACGTCCGGCGCGTTGACTGGTTTGAGCAGCTTACCGTTTTGCGCCATGTGCTGACCGGCAACGTAGACCGCTTTCGCCTGTAATTTCTCGAGCGAATCGAATATCACAAGGTCCGCCGTGCGCCCGGCGGCGACCAGGCCTAAATCGTTACGCTGCAGGCGGATGGCGGCGTTGAGCGTCGCCAGGCGCAGCGCGTCCGTCGCCTTCATGCCGTGTGCAATCAGCAAATTCAGCAGGGCGATAATGCCGCCTTTTTCCAGCAGCATATCCGGCGGCACGTCGTCCGTGCAGACCGTAACCTGCGAGGAGAGATGAGGCAGGGCGTTGAGCGCCTCCACGATCTCCGGCAGCAGATAAGGATGGGAGCCGCGGATTTCGATGGTCAGCCCGGCGCGCAGTTTTTCCAGCGCATCGGCGGCGGAGGTCAGCTCATGGTCGGAGGTGACGCCAGCGGCGAGATAAGCCTGAAGCTGCGCACCGCTCAGGCCGCGCGCGTGGCCCTCAATCAGCTTGCCGCTGTTCAGCCCCGCGTTGAGTATTTCCAGCATGCGCTCGCTGCCGTTCAGCACGCCGTGCATATCCATCACTTCCGCAACGCCCGCCACTTCCGGCCATGCAAGCATGGTCTCCATCTCTTTGCCCGCGAAATCAGCCCCGGACATTTCCAGGCCCGGCGTGGAAGGCACGCTGGACGGCGCGGCGCAGATCACGCGTAGCGGTAAACCGCGGCTCGCTTCAACGGCGTAGCGTACGCCTTCCACGCCGAGCACGTTCGCCAGCTCGTGCGGATCCCAGAAGATGGTCGTTGTGCCCTGAGCCACAACGATTTCCGCGTAGCGCGCAGGCGGCAGGTGGGAGCTTTCAACGTGGACATGGGTATCTATCAGGCCGGGGCTGATATAAGCGCCTGCCAGATCGTGAGTTTCGGCGGCTTCGCTCCAGCTGCCGCAAGGGTGGACGCTGGCGATAAGCGAGCCAACAAGGCCGATATCGACAAGGCGGATCTCGCCCGTCGCCATATCAATCAGATTTGCACGGGTCAGCAGCAGATCGAAAGGCGCTTCGCCCAAAGCCGCTTTCACCGTCCGGCGGCGCAGGTCCGCGGATATATATGAGTTCATCGTTTTACTGTCCGGCAGGAAATAATGGCAGGCTACTCCAGGCGGGCAGGGTTTACCCAGATGATTTAATTTATCGGCCGATAAGAAACGTTTATCCTGTCGCAAACGTTTTCCCTGGAACCCTGACACCATGGCCGAACCCTGGCAGCGCCTGCCCGCGCTCTCCTTAAAACAGATTCAGTATTTTGTGACGCTGGCCAAACTGCGCCATTTTACCGATACCGCGAGCCGTCTGGCGATTAGCCAGCCGGCGCTGAGCAGCGCGCTGCGGCAGATTGAGTCGGTGCTGGGCGGCAGGCTGGTGAATCGTACCGCTTCGGCAGTGACGTTAACCGAGCTGGGCGCGGCGATATTGCCCCATGCGGAGCGCGTGCTGTACGCGGCGCAGCGGTCGTTTGATGATATGCAGCGCATCGTGCAGGAGGGGGGCGACGGCACCTTGCGCATAGGTCTTGTGCCCTCGGTAAGCAGCCTGCTGTTTCCGCAGGTTCCTCAGCTTCTGGCGCAGCACTTTCCTCGCCTGCGCGTTGAATTTCACGATCGGACTAACGATGCGCTGATCGCCAGGATCGAGAGCGGACAGCTGGATTTTGGTATCGGCGCGCTGGACAGTTCCGTTCCTGACGCGCTTGAGATCCATCCGCTTCAGGAGGATCCGTTTGTGGCCGTTATGCACCGCGAGGATCCTCTGGCGACGTCCAGCCATATTCCGTGGCGGCACCTTTCCCGCCGCGATATTGGCGTATTTTCCACCGGAAATACCAGCCGTCTGGTGGCCGCGATGGCGGAAAGCCAGCGCCTGAATATGACGGCGCGCTATCAGGTCGATTTTATCGAAACGCTTTATGGGCTGGTTCGCTCGCGCCTTGCTATCGCAATTTTGCCGCAGCTTTACACCACGCACCTGCAGGACAAAGAGCTGACGGTGGCGCATCTCCAGCAGCCGTCCCTGAGCCGCACTATCGCCCTGATGCGCAGCAAGCAACAGGCGTTTCCGCCGCAGATTGAGGGGTGCTTTCAGCTGATAGCCAGGGCACTGCAGCAGCGTTAATTGGCGTGTATCCAGCTGCTATACGCTGAGCCGCAATGTAACGCCGGTCTTAAAGATTTGTTAAGCTGAAAGCCGCCATGGAAATAAAAGAGCCTGAATTGCTCACGGCCGAGCGTTTAACAACGGAATTTAACCGTAGTGAGAATTCGCTCAATGAGTGGCTTAAGCGTAAGGCCCTCCGGAATCAGGCACTTTGCTTATCCCACTTTGATAAATTTTTACCGAACAAGGAAGTCGTCCTTTCATGAAGAAAACCCTGCGTGGCCTGCTATTTCTGTTTATCGCCCTGCTGGTGGTCGTTGCCGCCTGGCTGTTATCTATCCGCGCCAACAGCGATGCCCTGTGGAAGATCGTCAGCGAGCAGTGTGTACCCGGTCAGCAGCAGCGCCACGATCCCGCGCCTTGTTTAGCGGTTAATCTGGATAAGCGCTTTGTCATATTTAAAGATGCCAAAGGCCCCTTGCATAACCTTTTGATGCCGACGGAAAAAATGACCGGGATAGAGAGTCCTGAGGTTCAGCAGCCGGATGCGCCGAATTTCTTTTACCAGGCCTGGCAGGAGCGCGGTCGCCTGAAGCAGATGGCGGGTAAACCCATCAGCGACCGATACCTGGGCCTGGCGATCAATTCCTGGTACGGACGCTCGCAAAATCAACTGCATATCCATCTCGCCTGTCTTTATCCTGAGGTTTACCAGGCGCTTAACCGGCAGGAAGGGCGGATCGGCAATAGCTGGCAGCCGCTCGGTGAAAAGCTGAAGGGGCATGATTACCTGGCGATGAAGATGCCCGCCGGCGCCTTTGAGCAGCAGGATCCTTTTAAGCTGCTGCATGCCTATGTTCAGCAGCAGGGCGATGACATTGCGAAATATGGCCTGGCGGTGGCCGCCAACGGGCAGGGCGATATTGTTTTGCTGGCTAACCGGCTAAAAATAACGGATTTCAATCTCGGAACGGCGGGCGAGATCCTGGATTACCGCTGTGCGTCAGGACGCTGATTTTTAACGGCCCGTGACGATCCTCTCCCTGTTTAAGCCAGGCAGCAGAATGATTTAATTTAATCATTTTGCTGCTTTTCTGTTCACCTTGTGCGTCTGCTTTTCTGCGCGGTTTTTCTCTTCTGGCTGTTCTGTGACCGCGATCGCTGTCTATTGCTAATTTGATTAATTATAATCATTTTGATTTTATTTAATCGGAGTGGGTGCAGGATGAACATCAAAAAAACAATCGAAAAAGTCCCCGGCGGCATGATGGTTGTCCCGCTGGTGTTAGGGGCGACGCTGAACACTTTCTTTCCGCAGGCGCTTGAGATCGGCGGCTTTACCACGGCGTTATTTAAAAACGGCGCCGCGCCGTTAATCGGCGCTTTTCTGCTTTGCATGGGGGCGGGTATCAGCTTTAAGGCCGCTCCGCAGGCGTTGTTGCAGGGCGGGGGCATCACCCTGACCAAACTGCTGGTGGCGATAGCGCTGGGGCTCGGGGTGGAATACCTTTTCGGCGCCGAAGGGATCTTTGGCCTGAGCGGCGTGGCGATTATCGCGGCGATGAGCAATTCCAACGGCGGCCTCTACGCTGCGCTGGTCGGTGAGTTTGGCAACGAGCGCGACGTGGGCGCCATCTCCATTCTCTCTCTTAACGACGGGCCGTTCTTTACCATGATCGCCCTTGGCGCGGCGGGCATGGCGAATATTCCTCTGATGGCGCTGGTGGCTATTCTTATTCCGCTCGTCGTGGGCATGCTGCTGGGGAATCTCGACGCCAGCATGCGTGAATTCCTTACCAAAGGCGGCCCGCTGCTGATCCCTTTCTTCGCCTTTGCTTTAGGCGCCGGCATCAACCTGGAAATGCTGTTGCAGGGCGGCCTGGCCGGTATTCTGCTTGGCATATTGACCACCATCGTGGGCGGCTACTTTAACATTCGTGCCGATCGGTTAATGGGGGGAACCGGCGTGGCAGGCGCGGCAGCTTCGAGTACCGCGGGCAACGCCGTTGCGACGCCGCTGGCTATCGCGCAGGCGGACCCGTCCCTGGCGCAGGTGGCTGCGGCGGCGGCCCCGTTAATTGCAGCTTCGGTTATTACTACCGCGATCCTCACGCCGCTATTAACGTCCTGGGTCGCAAAACGAAACGCGCAGCTTAAAGAGCGGGAGGCCGCATGAAGTTAATCGTGGTGGCGGATGATTTCACCGGAGCCAATGATACCGGGGTGCAGCTGGCCAAAAAAGGCGCCAAAACGGAAGTGATGCTGACCCAAAAGCAGAAGCCTTCCCGCCATGCTGACGTGCTGGTTATCAATACTGAAAGCCGCGCCAGCACGGCTTGCGAGGCGGCGCAAGCCGTGGCCCAGGCTTTATGCCCGTGGTGCCAGCCGGGAGCAGCTTCACCGCTGGTGTATAAAAAAATCGACTCAACGTTTCGCGGCAACGTGGGGGCGGAAGTCGAAGCCGCTATGCGGGCGACGGGGAAGTCTCTGGCGCTGATTGCTGGCGCTATTCCGGGAGCAGGGCGCACCACCGAACAGGGAGAGTGCCGGGTGCATGGGGTGCCGCTGCTGGAAACGGAGTTTGCCAGCGATCCCCGCACGCCGATCTTCTCCTCCCGCATCAGCGAACTGATTGCCCGGCAAAGTGAAATTCCGGTCCGCGAAATAAGCTTACCGCGCGTAAGAAGCGGCGAGCTTGCAAGCGCCTTAGCGCAGCTTGCCGGCCAGGGGAACGCCATGGTTGTGGTGGATGCCGTGACCGATAACGATCTGGAGCTGATCGCCCGTGCGGCGATGTCGCTGCCGCAAACGCCTTTGCTGGTCGGCGCCGCGGGCCTTGCCAGCGCGCTGCCCGTAAGCGCCTGGTTAACCGAGCGCCGGACGCTGCCGGTGCTGGTGGTGGCCGGCTCAATGAGCGAAGCGACGCGCCGCCAGGTTGAGCAGGCAAGACGCAGCAGGCGCGCAGAAATTGTAGATATCGATGTCGGTAAGCTGCTGACCCCGCAGGCGGAGGATCACCGGCAGGCGGCGCTGTCGCAGGCCTGCCAGCTTCTGGAGGAAGGGCTGCACTGTATTTTACGCACCAGCCGGGAAGCCGAAGATCGTTTTCAGATCGATGAGCTGTGTCAACGGCATAGCCTAAGCCGCCAGCAGGTGGGGGAACGGATAAGCCGGCAGCTCGGCCTGCTGACGCTGGCAATTACCGGCAAGACCCGAATTGGCGGCCTGTTCCTGACCGGCGGCGATATTGCCACGGCGGTTGCTAACGCTTTGGGCGCGGAAGGGTATCGAATCGAGAGTGAAGTCGCGCCCTGTATCCCTTGCGGAACCTTTATTAACAGTGAGATTGATGATTTACCGGTGATCACCAAAGCCGGTGGGTTTGGTACGGAGAGCACGCTGTGCGATGCGCTCTATTTTATTGAGGAGATGTACGGTGACCACTAAAACAATCGCGGTAACGATGGGCGATCCGGCGGGAATTGGGCCGGAAATCATTATCAAAGCGCTGCTGGCGGCTGAACTCAATGGCGCGCCGGCGGTGGTTATCGGCTGTCTGGAAACCCTGCGGCGCCTTTGCCAGCAAGGCCTTGTTCCGGAGGTGGACTTGCGCCCCATCACACAGGTTTCGCAGGCGCGTTTTGCGCGCGGCGTGATCAACGTGCTTGATGAGCCGCTCGAACAGCCGCAGGCGCTGGTGCCTGGCAAAGTGCAGGCGCAGGCGGGAGATTTAGCCTACCGCTGCGTGAAAAGGGCCACGGATCTGGCGCTGGCAGGCGAGGTGCACGCTATTGCTACGGCTCCGTTGAATAAGGAAGCCCTGCACACCGCGGGGCATATGTACCCGGGGCACACGGAACTGCTGGCGAAGCTGACCAACAGCAAAGACTACGCGATGGTGTTGTACACGGATAAACTTAAGGTGATCCACGTCTCCACCCATATTGCGCTGCGCAAGTTCCTCGATACGCTTAACCAGGCCCGCATTGAAACCGTTATCGGGATTGCCGATAAGTTTCTCAGGCGCGTGGGTTATGCCGCTCCGCGTATTGCCGTTGCGGGGGTAAATCCTCACGCCGGGGAGAACGGGTTGTTTGGGGATGAGGAGATCAATATCGTCACGCCCGCCATCGATGCGGCTAAAAAAGCAGGGCTGCAGGTTTACGGTCCTTGTCCTCCGGATACGGTCTTTTTGCAGACCTGGGAAGGACAGTACGACATGGTGGTCGCCATGTATCACGATCAGGGGCATATCCCGCTTAAGCTATTGGGCTTTTACGATGGCGTAAATATTACCGCCGGTCTGCCCTTTATCCGCACCTCGGCGGATCACGGCACCGCTTTTGATATTGCCTGGCAAGGGAAAGCTAAATCTGAGAGCATGGAGGTCTCGATTAAACTCGCAATGCAGCTGGCGTAATCTCACGAAAAATGAAGAGTAATTATCGGCTTGACCAGATTATGGCGGTGTTGAAAAGCCATAATCTGGTGACAGTGGAGCAGCTTGTTGAAGCGGTGGACGCTTCTCCGGCAACGATTCGTCGCGATTTGATAAAGCTGGACGAGCAGGGCGTCATCAGCCGTAGCCACGGCGGCGTCGCGCTTAAGCACTTTGTGCCCATCCAGCCCACCACCTTTGAAAAACAGCAGCGTAACCTTAAACAAAAACAGGCGATTGCCCGTGAAGCCGCATCGCTTGTCGCTGCCGGGGACTCGGTTGTGCTGGACGCCGGGACGACGGCGCTGGAGCTGGCGCGCTGCCTGGTCCATCTGCCGCTGCGCGTGTTTACGGCGGATTTGCACATTGCGCTGTTCCTGTCTGAGTTTCGGCAGATTGAAGTGACCATTATCGGCGGGCGCATCGACGACAGCAGCCAGTCCTGCGTGGGCGAACACGGCAGAAGTTTGCTGCGGGCTATTCATCCGGACGCGGCGTTTATGAGCTGCAACTCGTGGAGCCTGGAGAAGGGCGTCACGACCCCCACCGAAGAGAAGGCGGCGATCAAGCAGGATATTATCGCTAACGCCCGCCAAAAAATTCTCATTGCCGACAGCGCCAAATATCACCACCACTCGCTGTTTTGCATTGCCCCGCTTAGCGCCTTTACCCATATCGTCAGCGACAACGCCCTGCCCGAAGAGGAGGTGAAGCGCCTGAACGGGCTGGGTATCCGCCTGCTGCTGGCGTAGCCCCGATAGCGGCAGCTTTTGTGCTGCCGCCCACAAAACCAGAAATCCTTCCCGGCGTTATCGTCTGCGGTGGCGGCTTTCGCGGCATCATAGGGCCTGCTGCGCCCACTGCTGTAAAAGGATTGCTTCATGCGTAAAGACGATTTGCTCACCTTCCTCATTAACCAGACCGACTTTTTCGATCCGCACGACGTCAGCGAGATCTTTACCGCCAGCCATCTTGCGCGGCGTTTTGGTTTACAGCGAAACACCGCCAGCCATTATCTCAACCAGCTGGTGGCGCAGGGCGTGCTGATAAAAATCAATACTCGCCCCGTCTACTTCCTGCATAAAGCGAGCTTCGAGCAGCAGTTCTACCGGCTTTCGCGCACGGAATTTGCCAGCATTGATGAACTGCTGGCGGAAAATGACGGCGACCGCGAGCAGCGGGATCATTTTTCACTGCTGATAGGCCATGAGGGTTCGCTGAAAAAGCCTATTGAACAGCTTAAGACCGCGCTGTTTTATCCTGACGGCGGCCTGCCGCTGCTGATCACCGGCGACAGCGGCACTGGGAAAAGCTATCTGGCGCAGCTGATGCACGAATATGCCATCACCCACGGGCTAATCGACGCCAGCGCGCCGTTCGTCACCTTTAACTGCGCGCAGTACGCCAGCAACCCGGAATTGCTGGCGGGCAACCTGTTCGGCTATGTCAAAGGAGCGTTCACCGGGGCCAGCGCCGATAAAACCGGGGCTTTCGAGGCGGCGGACGGCGGCATCTTATTTCTCGATGAGGTGCATCGCCTGCATGCGGAAGGGCAGGAGAAGCTCTTCACCTGGCTCGATCGGGGCGAAATCTACCGTCTGGGCGAAACCGCCAGCGGGCGCCGGGTTTCCGTGCGGCTGATTTTCGCTACGACCGAGGATATTCACAGCACGTTCCTGACCACCTTTATCCGCCGTATCCCTATCCAGGTAGTGCTACCGGACCTGGAGAGCCGCAGCCGCAAAGAGAAAGAGGCGCTGATCCTGCAGTTCTTCTGGCTGGAGGCAAAAAAGGTCGGTCTCGGGCTGAGCATCAGCCCGCGCCTGCTGTCGGTGCTGGCGCACTATATTTTTCGCGGCAACGTGGGCGAGCTGAAAAACGTCGTTAAATATGCGGTGGCTTCGGCGTATGCGAAGCAGGGCGGCGGCCTGACGCTGGGCGTGTCCATCCACGATTTACCGGAGCCGGTAATGGCGCAGCTGCCCGCGCTGAACGAGGCCGCGGCTGAACGTACCGAGGATATCGTGCTGGATGCAAATACCAGCCTGCCGTGGCTGCTCCACGGCCAGGATGCGGCGAGGATGCTTATCCACGACGCACAGCTTAACGTCCTGACGCTGTTTGAAAAGTACCGCACCGCCCGGCACCCGTGGGATGACATTGAGCTGCGCATCGGCAATGAAATTGAAAGCCTGTTCGACCGGCTTATTTTCGATAATCAGGACAAGGCCAGCTCGCAGATGCTGCTGCTGGTGACAAGCCAGGTACGTGAAGAGTTTTACCGGCTGGAGAAAAGCTACAGCATTCAGTTTAACGGCAACTGTATTTACGCCATCGGACACTATCTGGTGCACCGGTCAAACGCCGAGCCTTCACGGCTGAATGCAGAGCTGTGCAAGCAGCTCGACCGTTTTTTAGAGCAGAAGTATCCGCTGCTTGCGCTATTCTGCGAGGAGGTGCTGGCGTCGCTCACCCGCAGGCTGGATTTACGCATTCAGGCGATGGACCGCGTGCTGCTGCTGCTCTGGCTTAATAAAACGGGCGTACAGACCAGCCAGCTGGTCACCAAAGCCGTGATCCTGGCGCACGGCTATGCCACCGCCAGCAGCATTGCGAACGTGGCGAACCGCCTCTTAAAGCAGACCGTCTATGAGTCATTTGATATGCCGCTGGACGTCACGCCTGAAGCCATTGCCCAGCAGGTTACGCAGTACGTGGAGCGTAACGCGCAGGCCAGCAGCCTGCTGATTCTGGTGGATATGGGATCGCTTAACGATATCCACCACTATTTCAGCCGCAAGGTTACGATGCCGGTAGTCATTATCAATAACGTTTCAACGCGCATGGCGCTTTACGTTGGGGAACGCATTTTACGGGGCGACTATCTGGAAGCCATCGCCGACGATATAGCCGCAGATTTGCCGGTGGAGCATAAAATCGTCTGGCCTGAGCTGAACAAGCCGAAAGCGATTATCACCACCTGCGCGACCGGCATCGGCGCCGCCAGCAATTTGAGCAGCCTGCTGAAAGCCAGCATTCCTCAGGAGCTGGGCATTGAAGTGGTGGCCTATGAGTACGATACGCTGGCGGAAAATAAAAGGCGCGAGCCGATCTTTTCCCGTTTTGACGTGCTGGCGCTGGTCGGGACGCTCGATCCCAACATACCCGACGTGCCCTATATTTCGCTGGATACGCTGATTTCCGGGCAGGGCAACGAGACGCTGCTGGCGCTGTTTGGCGCGATTACCACCGTCGGGAACGTGACGTTGATTAACGAGCGTATCGTGAAGAACTTCTCTTTGCGCCGGGTGATTGAGTCGGTCACCATTCTGGACACCGGCAAGGTTATCAATCAGGTGGAGCAGTTTCTGGCGCGCTATCAGCATCTGGCCGCCGTCACCGTGCCCAACGACCGCAAGGTTGCGCTTTATATCCACGTCAGCTGCCTGATTGAGCGGCTGATCCGCCAGGCGGCCATCCAGCGCTATGCGGGGCGTCGCGCGCAGTGTCAACGAAAACACCTCGCCGCGCTGTGCGAGGCGTTTAGTGTCATTGAGGCCAGCTATAGTGTCAAAATCCCCGAAGCCGAGCTGTTTTATATTCACGATATCCTGCATTTAGAAACAGAATTTCTTCAATACGATCAAGAGTTTTAACACTTTCCTGGCCGCCTGACGCTCCGCCTTATCGCCATGCCACTATTCCTGGCATGGCGGTTGCAATTACTGCTTTAACAGGTGGACTTTATTTCGAGGTCAGGATGCAACGACACTATATCTTTGCCAGCCACGGCGCTTTCGCCAGCGGTATTCTTAATTCGGTTGAGCTTATTCTGGGCAAGCAGAATAATATCCATACTCTATGTGCCTATATTAATGAAGGGGAAGATTTAACCGAACAGGTCAATAATCTTGTCGCTTCATTTCCGGTTCAGGATGAGCTGGTGGTGCTAACCGATATTTTTGCCGGCAGCGTAAATAACGAATTTATTCGTTTTATTAATCGCCCCGGCTTCCATCTTATTGCCGGTCTTAATCTCCCGCTGATCGTTGAAATGCTTATTACGCCTCAGGATGAAGAGACGGCGTCGCTGATTATCGATGCCCTGGCCAATGCCCGCGAGAGCATTCAGTACTGCAATCAGACGATTGATGCGGCGCTGGTCGCGGATAAAGACTTTTAACTGAGGAAGATAAAATGATAACGCTCCTGCGTGTTGACCATCGCTTACTTCACGGCCAGGTCGCTTTCTCCTGGACACAGTACATCGGCGCCGACTGCATTCTGATCGCCAACGATGCGGTGATGGAGGACGAACTGCGTAAAACCACCATCAAACTTGCCAAACCGCCGGCGGTAAAACTGGTGATGAAAAATATCTCTGATGCGATTGCCGCCATTAAAAGCGGCGTTACCGATAAATATAAATTATTTATCGTCGTGGAATCGGTTGCGGATGCCTGGCGACTGGTCAGCGCTGTCCCGGAAATAAAGAGTATTAATTTAGGCGGTATTAAAGCCAAAGAGGGGAGCCAGAATATCTCCAAAGCGATAAACGTTCTGCCTGAGGAGATCGCTTTGCTGAATGAGCTGGTTAAAGCGGGTACGGAAGTGGAAATCCGGCAGGTGCCTAACGACAGGAAATTATTATTCACCGAGTGTGTTGAATAGTGAGGGACGCATTATGTTAGAAGCCTTATTGCTTGGCCTGGTGGCGTTTATTGCCCAGTCCGAATACGCCTTAGGCACGTCGTTAATATCCCGTCCGATTGTCACCGGTTTTCTCACCGGCCTGGTATTAGGCGACGTGCAGACCGGCGTCATTATGGGGGCGACGCTGGAGCTGGCGTTTATCGGCTCGTTCTCCGTGGGCGCCTCCATACCGCCGGACGTGGTAACCGGCGGCATTCTCGGCGTGGCCTTTGCCATTACCTCGGGCGCGGGTACGGAAACCGCGCTGCTGCTGGGCTTACCGATAGCAACGCTGACGCTGGTGCTAAAGAACGTCTACCTGGGGCTGTTTATCCCGACGCTGAACCAGAAGGCGGATGCTTACGCCGAACAGGCGGATACGCGCGGCATTGAGCGGATGCATTTAATTGCCGGTTTTGGGCTTTCCCTGATGCTGGCGACCGTGGTGACCGTCTCCTTCATGGTGGGCAGCGGTGCGGTGAAGAGCCTGCTGGACGCTATTCCGGAGTTCATTAAGCACGGGCTGAGCGTGGCCACGGGCATTATTCCGGCGCTGGGCTTTGCCATGCTGGCCCGCCTGCTGATCAACAAAAAGGTCGCGCCTTACTTCTTCCTGGGTTTCGTCCTGATGGCCTATCTGAAGATCCCGGTTACCGGTATCGCCATTTTGGGCGCCATTACGGCGGTAGTGATGGTGAACGTAACTCAGTTTAATTCCCCCCGCCCGTCCGCGGCGCAAGGAGTCCAGAATGACGATGAAGATGATTTCTGAGGAAACGCAGGTAGCAGAGGAGCGCGCAAACAGCATCACGGATAAAGAGCTGCGCAGCGTGTTCTGGCGCTCATTCCAGATGGAGTTCTCCTGGAACTACGAGCGGCAGATGAACCTGGCGTTTGTTTACGCCATGATCCCGGTGCTGAAGAAACTCTATACCCGCAAAGAGGATCTGGCCTGCGCGCTCAAGCGCCATCTGGTGTTCTTTAATACCACGCCGCATATCGTCACGCTGATCCTTGGCATTACCGCGGCGATGGAAGAGAAAAACAGCGGTTCAAAGGGCATGGATGCGGCATCCGTCGACAGCGTGAAGGCGTCGCTGATGGGACCGCTGGCAGGGCTCGGGGACTCTTTTTTCTGGGGGACGCTGCGCCTGATTGCCACCGGCATCGGCACAAGCCTTGCGCTGAAGGGGAGCATTCTCGGACCGATTCTTTTCCTGCTGGTATTTAACATTCCGCATCTGGCGGTGCGTTTTCTGTTTACCCGCTGGGGCTACGTGCTGGGGACCGGCGTCCTGCAACGTATTCAGAAGAGCGGCATGATGGAAAGCCTGACCTACGGCGCGTCGATAATCGGCCTGATGGTGGTGGGCGCCATGACCGCCTCGATGATTGATATCACCGTTCCCGTCACCTTCGGGACGGGGGAGGCGAAAACCCATGTGCAGGACATCATCAACGATATTATGCCCGCGCTATTGCCTTTGCTGAGCTTCGGTATCGTCTACTGGCTGCTGGGTAAAAAAGTGAAACCGTTAGCCATTCTTGGCGGTATGGCCGTGGTGGGGATTTTCGGTTCGTGGCTTGGGGTATTCTGAGGAGAAAAAGATGTCAACCATGCTGGATTATATTGAACAGGAGTCAGAGGCGCTGACGGTTATATTGCAGGAGTATCAGGAAAAGCTTGCGTCATTGAAAGTTTATCTGGAAGACAGAGCCGTAAATAAGATTATGATTCTGGCGACGGGGTCATCTTATAACGCAGCGCTGTGCGCCAGATATTATTTTGAAGAGCGTTTCGGCATTCTGATCGATATTAAAGAGCCATATAATTTCACCCATTATGAACGAGTCGATCCGGCAACGGATCTGGTGATTGCGGTAAGCCAGAGCGGGAAAAGTTCGTCCACGCTGGAGGCGATGAAAAAGGTCCAGGCGCTGGGTATTGCTGTTTTCTGCCTGACGTCCAGCCCCGCAAGCCCGGCGGCTAAGCAGGCGGATGGCGTACTGGATATCAATACCGGCCTTGAAAGCGTGGGGTTCGTGACGCGCGGCTTTAGCGCCACGGTGCTGAACCTGCTGTTAATCGCCCTGATGGTGGCCGAAAGCCGCGGGCTGGTTACGCAGGCGGAGCGGGCTGAAACGCTGGCGGAGCTGAAAGAGGCGGCGCTGGCTATACCGGGCGTTATCGATAAAACCAACGTGTTTATCGCCCGCCACCGACGGCATTTTATTCAGGCATCACGCTTTGTCGCCATTGGTTATGGCGCGCTGACCGGGGTGGCGAAGGAGTGCGAAACTAAATTTACGGAAACCGTTCGCCTGCCTTCAGGCGGCTTCGAATTAGAGGCTTATATGCATGGGCCCTATCTTGAGGCTAACGCACGCCACACGCTGTTTTTCATCGAGGATCGGCCTCATGCGCGAAGCGCTGCGTTGCGCGATTACATGCGGCCTGCGGTTGACGCCGTTTTTACCGTCACCCTGGCGGCAGGGAATAACGATGAAAATACGCTGGCGTTAAATTTCCCGTTAACCCATAACTTTGCGCCTTTATTATTAATCGTCCCCTTCCAGTTACTGGCCTTTAATATTTCGGCAGCGAAAGGAACAGATTTAAGCGTGCGTATTTTTGATGATTTCGACAAAGTGCTTAAAAGCAAAATTTAATTCCTTTTCAGGAGAATAGCTATGTTAGGTTTTAATCAGGATGAGTACCTGACCAGTGCTCGTGACATTATCTCTGCGCGTAATATCGCTGAACAGGTGGCGGGAAATATTCACGCCGAAGGTTTCAGTAATCTGTTTTTCGCCTCCGTCGGCGGTTCACTGGCGCCGATGATGGCGATACAGGAATTTGCTAAAGAGGTGACAGCGCTGCCGGTATATACCGAGCAGGCGGCGGAATTAATCTGCAAGGGAAATAAAAAGCTAAATAAAGATTCGGTGGTGATTACGCTTTCCAAATCGGGAGATACCAAAGAGTCTGTGGCTATTGCGCAGTGGTGTAAGGCGCAGGGGATCCGCGTGGTGGCTATCACCAAAAATGCCGATTCGCCGCTGGCCGCTGCCGCAACCTGGCATATCCCGATGCAGCACAAAAACGGCGTGGAATATGAGTATATGCTGCTTTACTGGCTGTTCTTCCGTCTGGTTGCGCTTAACGGCGAGTTCAGCGGATACGATCGCTTTGCCGGCCAGCTTGCGCTGCTGCCGGAGAACCTGCTGCAGGCCAAACGCCAGTTCAACGATCGCGCCGATGAAATCGCCAGCCGCTACCATAGCGCGGAGTATATGATGTGGATTGGCGGCGCGGAGATGTGGGGCGAGGTGTATCTGTTCTCAATGTGTATTCTGGAAGAGATGCAGTGGAAGCGCACTAAGTCGGTGAGTTCGGCGGAGTTTTTCCACGGCACGCTGGAGCTGCTGGAAAAAGACGTCCCGCTGTTTCTTGTTAAAGGGGAAGGGAAGTGCCGTCAGCTCGATGACCGCGTTGAAGCCTTTGCCGGTAAGATAACGGATAACCTGGTGGTTATCGATCCTCGCGAATTCGCGCTTACAGGCATTGATGACGAGTTCCGCTGGCTCCTTGCGCCGTGCGTGGCCTCCACTCTGCTGGTGGACAGGCTGGCAGCGCACTTTGAGCGCTATACGGGGCACAGTCTGGATATTCGCCGCTACTACCGTCAGTTTGAATATTAATAAGCGTCAGAAAGGCTGCCCGCAGGGGCAGCCTGAGACGGCTGATAAAATTTATCCGGGTTAACAGTACGACAGCAACCTTAGTTAAAACAAATAGCTATCTCTTATGGTTTACCCCGGATCGCTGAAAACCACATTTTTCGGCTGTCCATCATCAATATGAGGCAGCCTTTTCATTCAGGAAATGTAGTTTGCCGCTTGCTTGAGAACCAGATCGCAGGCTTTGGTTTTTACTTTTTCAGCCAGCGGCGAGCTGCCGATCGTGTTCAGATCCAGCTGCTGGTCTTTGCCGGTATTCAGCAGGCCCATCAGGCCCTGATTGTAGTCCGGCTGCTCGGCGGGTTTCGCGCTGTTCTCAAGGCCCAGCTTGCTCATCAGCTGGCTTTTGATATTTTCGGTGCTGGTGACGGACGCCAGTTTGTTTTTGGCGCAGTACTCTATCACGCCCGCCGCGTTGGTCATGCTGTTGGAGCTCAGCGCCTGGTTGCCGCCGTTCAGCAGGCTGGTCAGGGAGGCGAGGGAAAGGCCGCCGCTCTGGGCGCCGCTGGTGGTTGTGGTGCCGCTGGTGGCTGTAGTGCCGCTTTTGCTTAATTCACTTGCCGCGCTGGAGAGCCGATCCTGCCAGCTTGTCGCGGCCGCCTGGCCTGCAAAAACTGAGGTCGCCAGCACAAGGGCGCATACCATACGATTGCTTACTTTCATTTTGTGATACTCATTTTGATAGCCTGCCGGGCAGGAGAAGTTAGCGGCGAGTATAACGCTTTGCTGCGGTAGGGCGGCAGTAAGAGAGTTCTTAATCAACAGGGCATTTCTGCAACTTTTCCTTTCTGTCCTCTGCGGCAGAAAGCGGGCTTGCTAAGGCCCGATATAGCGCAACACCACTTTTACCGCCATCCTGCGATAGTGTTCGGCGTGTTCCGCCGGATCCCGCCCTTCTTCAAACAGGTTGGAGTAGGTGTAGCTATTGGCGACATGGTAGAAGCTAAAGCTGCCGATCAGGCGGTGCACGTCTTTAGCGGTTATCGCGGCGTTAAACAACTGCTTTGCCTGGCCGCGTGAGAGAACCTCTTCGAGCAAATCCAGCGCGCTGCGGTTGATCTCGCGCGGAAAGGCGGACTCTTTAACAAAGCGCCCGCGCTGCATGTTTTCCATGCAGATAATGCGGATAAAATCCGGGTGCTGGTCGTGGAAATCGAACGTCCACTCAACGAGCCGCACCATGGCCTCCACGGGAGGCAGATCGGCGAGGTTAAGCTGGCGCTCTGAGGTGCGGATTTGCGTATAGACATATTCCAGCACCTGCACGTAGAGCTGCTCTTTGCTCTTAAAGTGATACACCACCATGCGCTTGGTGGTGCCGGCTTTCTCGGCTATCTGCTCCATGCGCGCGCCGTTCAGGCCAAATTCAGCAAACAGGGTAAGGGCGCTAAAAAATATTTTTTCTTTCAGGCTCGCCTCAGCGAAACGTTCCGGAAAAGAGATTTCATGAGGTTCCACGCAGGCTCCTTGGGGTTGGCAGGTACGTAGCATTATCCAGGCTTTTGCCCGCCCGGCAAAATCAATCTACACTCGCGGGCGCTTGCGATACAGCCATAAACCCGGCAACGACAGGCCAATCGACAGGGCGCCGACGATAAACGACGCCTTCAGAAAGTTGGTCACCAGCTGCATCAGCAGCGCTTCGCTGTAGCCGAAATGGCTCATTTTCACGGCGGAAATCATTGCGGTGTAGGCTGGGATGCCGGGGAACATCGGGATCACCGCCGCCACGGTAAATACCTTCGGATGGGCAAGATACCAGCGCGACCACTGGATGCCGATCGTGCCCACCAGAATGGCGGCGATAAACGAACTCCATTCTATGTTGAAACCTGCGGCCATCATTACCATGCGCGAGCCGTGGCCTGTTGCGCCAAGCAATGCGCACCAGCGCAGCGCCCGGTGCGGTACGTTGAAAACCAGCGCAAAACCTACGGCCGGAATTGCCGCCAGCACCATGTCCTGCAGCAGCGCCAGTAGAAAATCGATTATGCCCATCCGCGCAGCCCCCAGACGGCCATCGCCATCACCACGCCGATGCAGGTGGCGAGCGTTAACAGGCTCGCCATCGCCCAGCGTGCCAGGCCCGTATTGACGTGGCCTTTGAACATGTCCGCCACGGCGTTAATTAACGGGAAGCCCGGCACCAGCAGCAGCACGCTTGCCGCCATCGCTATGGTTGAGGTGTTGGCAAACGGCCCTTTGGTTATCAGCAGGCCGGAGACGGAGGTGGCGATAAAAGCGGTGATGCAGAAGTTAATTTGCGGGTGCAGATGGCGCTGGGTCAGCACCTGGCGGACATACATCGCCATGGCGCTTGCCGCAAAGGCGACCAGTGCGCCGTCCCAGCCGCCGTCGTTCAGCTTACAGAAGCAGCCGCAGGACAGGCCCACCATCAGCACCACTAACCAGCGCGGATAGCGCAGGGGCAAGATGTGGGCGAAACGTTTTAAAACGTCATGACGATCCAGCAGCTTATGTTCGGCCATGATCACAATATGCTGCACTTCGGTGACCACATGCATATTGATGCCGCGGTCGCTATTTTTACGGGTGGTGGTCAGGCACTGGTTATCTTTAATCGTGCTCAACACGATAGCGTTCGCTGAAATGGAGCTTTCCACGCTGTCCATACCCAACGCGATGCCTAAACGAGTGGAGAGCTCTTCAACTAGCGCGCTTTCTGCGCCGTGCTGCAGTAAAAAAAGCGCGCACTGAATACACAGGCGGGTAATTTCCCGCTGTTCGTTGTCGTCTGTCTGCATGTTGTGCCCTGGAGAATGAAATAGCGGCAAGCGCCGCTTAAATGTAATCGTCCATTATTAGCACAGGCCTATATCCATGCTCCGTGGCGCCAGATCAATATTTGTTCGGATAATTCTTTTTGCACGCTTTTTCTTCAGGCGCACATGACGATGAGGCCAGACGGCTTTCAGGTTCGCTGTATTTATGTGTTTAAAGGCAAACATCAATCCATTTTGCGGCGGTCAGTTCGGCTAAACGCGCCGGCGCTATGCGTACAGCGCTGTGAATGGCGCCCGCCGCGGGAAGCACTTCGTCATACTGTTTCAGCGTGATATCGCAGTAAACAGCCAGCGGGTTCTCAAGCCCGAAAGGGCAGACGCCGCCGACGGGATGGCCGGTCCAGGTAACGACCTCGTCGCTGCTGAGCATGCGTGCTTTCGCGCCGAAGACGGCTTTGAGCTTTTTGTTATCCAGCCGGGCGTCCCCTTTGGCGACGACAAGAATAACGTCATTTTTTACTTTCAATGACAGCGTCTTGGCAATCTGGCCGGGCGCAACGTTATGCGCAACGGCGGCAAGGGCTACGGTGGCAGTGCTTTGATTAAGTTCAATAATAGCGATATCGGGGGCGTGGTCGGCAAAGAATTGCCGCACAGACTGCAGACTCATGTATTTCTCCTGATTTGACCGGAAATAATTTCGCATAAGGTCGTGCTTTCTGTAAACCGCTTATCATCAACAGGCCCGCTTTAATTCAGCGAATCCTGGATCTCCTTCACAATCACTGCAACCGGTTACAGTAACCGGTTGCAGTCCGTTAAAGAGCGAGGAATACTGAATCTGTAACCACCCCTGTACCTACATTATAAGAGCAGTCTATGAAACGTATCCTTTTGTGCTGTGCCGCTGGTATGTCTACCAGTATGGTCGTGAACAGGATGAAGCAAGCCGCTTTAGTGCAACAGATTGACGTAGAAATAAAAGCGGTCGGCATCGAAGAGTTCACCGACGTTATGCCCGGTTATGATTGTTGTTTACTCGGACCACAAATTAAATATCGTCTGGAGGATTTCAAAGCACAGGCAGCACCTAAACAGATCCCGGTCACGGTGATCAACTCTATGGATTACGGAATGATGCGCGGCGATAAAATTCTCGCTGACGCACTCGCGTTGCTAGCCTGACTGGAGAACGACAATGTCTTCTAACCATGCCGCCTTTAATTTGATTTTTCGTTTTGTTGAAAACTATGTCAGCCCGATAGCCGGGCGCATCTCGGCCCAGCGACACGTCATGGCCATTCGCGACGGATTTATCTCCGCGATGCCGTTTATGATTGTCGGCTCGTTCCTACTGGTCTTTGCTTATCCTCCGTTCTCGCCGACCACGACCTGGGGCTTCGCCCGCGCCTGGCTGGATGCGGCAAAACACTTCGAAGGGCAGATCCTTACGCCGTTTGATATGACGATGGGCATCATGTCCATCTATATCTGTGCGGCTATCGCCTATAACCTCGGCAAGCACTATGTGAAGTCGCACGGTCTTGATCCGTTTATGTGCGCCATGCTGTCGCTGATGGCGTTCCTGCTGGTTGCTGCGCCAAAAACCAAAGGGACGCTGCCGGTAGACAGCCTCGGCGGGACGGGGATCTTTACCGCGATTCTGGTGGCGATTTACTGCGTTGAAATGATGCGTTTCCTGAAGGCGCATAACATTGGCATTAAGCTGCCGGACCAGGTGCCGCCGATGATCAAAAACTCCTTCGATCTGCTGATCCCGGTGCTGGTTGTGGTGCTGACGCTCTATCCGCTGAGCCTGTTCATACAGTCGCAGTTCGATATGCTTATTCCGCAGGCCATTATGTCGCTGTTCAAACCGCTGGTTTCCGCGGCGGATTCCCTGCCGGCGATTCTGCTTGCGGTGCTGATTGGCCACCTGCTGTGGTTTGCGGGCATTCACGGCGCGGCGATTGTTTCAGGCATGCTGCAGATGTTCTGGCTGACTAACCTTGGGATGAACCAGAGCGCGCTGGCGCAGGGCGCGCCGTTGCCGCATATCTTTATGGAGGCCTTCTGGACATTCTTTATCGTGGTCGGCGGTTCCGGCGCGACGATGGGGCTGGTGATCTGCTATCTGCGCAGCAAATCAGCTCACCTGCGTTCCATTGGCCGCCTGAGCATCGTGCCAACCTGCTTTAACATTAACGAACCGGTCATTTTCGGTACGCCGATCGTTATGAACCCGGTGTTCTTCATTCCGTTCCTGTTGGCACCTATGGTTAACGCCGTGCTGGCCTGGGGCGCAATGAAAATGGATCTGATTGGACGCGTCATTTCCGTTGTGCCGTGGACGGCGCCGGCGCCGATTGGCGCGGCCTGGGCGCTGGGCTGGGATTTCCGGGCGGCGATTCTGGTGGTGCTGCTGGCCGTGGTATCCGCCATCATTTACTTCCCGTTCTTTAAAGTCTACGAGAAGCAGCTGCTTGAGCAGGAGGCGGAAGAGGCGCTGAAAGCTTCTGATGAGACAAGCCAGCAGGCAGCATAGGCGTTTGTGACAGGAAAACGGCGGCGAAAGCCGCCTTTTTTATTTTAACGTGCAGTCGCCGCAGCCCTGCACGCCCGGCAGCTTGTAGCGCTGGCAGCAGGTGCGACGAACCAGTAAGCCTTCACGCGGCACAACGGTGCGGTAAAGGGGATTGTCCCGGCCGTCAGAAAGCTGTTTTTCGAAGAAGCAGGCGTGACGCAGGTCGGCAACGGCTTCGTCGCTGAGCAGATCTTTAATCTCGCCCAGCAACCAATTGATAAGATAGCCGGTATTTGCCCAGATAAGCTTGCCGTTGATATCACCGCTGTCTTCCAGCGCGTCAACAATCGGCATCAGCCCCTTCACGATAAGCTTCTCCACGCGCAGGCGAAGCGGTAATACCGTAGCGCTAAGATCTTCCTGAACATCCAGCCAGAAAGTAGCCGCCCGGCCCGTTTCATGAAACTCAGCGCGAACGTGCGCCGGGTCGATATCCAGCGCGCGCGGATGGGTAATCAGTGCCATCAATAAAGGCGGAACCAGCAAACCGAGATACCACTGCGCCCACAGGGACTTCAGCGGCTTGCCTTCGCGCGCCAGCCCGGGCTGGTCGCGATAGATGTGATCGGCGTAGCAGGCCATCAGGGAGGTTAAGGTTGCAGGCTGCGCCCACTGGTAGAAGGTCAGCGCTTTATCAGGCGCGGATTCATTTAGCTTAACGATATCGTTGAAATACGCGCGATGAGAGGCGAAGTGGCTGCGTAATTCGTCCGCAAGCAGCGGCTCAGCGCGCCGGAAAGGCGTCTGCCATGCAACGTCATCAATAAATTGTTGGGATTGAAACGCCATCGCCTGATACGACCGGTAATCTAAATGATAATGATTGCCAATCCTAACTACAGGCAAAGCCGTTAGCAAGCTGAAAATGCGCGCGCTGCGGGGGATTTCTGCAAAAGAGCAGCCTTGCTTTACTTACGCCGCCCGTAATGAATCGCTGGTGAGGATGCTATTACGCCCCTGATCCTTGGCGCGGTAAAGCGCTTTATCCGCAAGCCTTAAGGCTTCTTCTATACCCTCGTCGTCGAGTGGGGCAAGGCCAATACTGATGGTAACGTTCGTGGCCACCTGTTCATTAAACAGATGCAGGATTTTCAAATCGTAAACGCGCTGCCGGATGCGCTCGGCGGTTTGCAGGGCTGCGTCGGCATCAATATTGGTCAGCAGAACCATAAACTCTTCGCCGCCGTAGCGCGTGACGATATCCCGGGAGCGCACCGCATCGCGGACGGCAGCGGAAACGCGAATCAACGCCTGATCGCCCATGCTGTGGCCGTAATTATCGTTATAGGCTTTGAAATGATCGATATCGAGCAGCAGCACGTAGTGCTTGCCGCTGCCGGTCGCCAGGACATTCTCAAGGCGGTTTTGAAAGCCACGGCGGTTGTAGAGGCCGGTAAGCGGGTCGACCATACTCAGGTTGCTGAGCGTCTTTTTCTCTTCCAGCAGCTTATCCATCAGCCGTTGGGTGAACTTATCATTACCCTGCTGAATGATATGCTGAATAGTGATGCCGATGCCCGGCAGGGCAACCGAATAGAGAATCCGCAGCCAGTGCTGCCCCTGATCGAGCCACAGCACGATAAGCGTTACCGGCAGGCAATGCAGGGTAAACGCTCGTATATTATTGATAAACGAGATAGAACCGATAAATAATATCGTCAGCAAAGCGATAAGCAAATAAGACATATCAATATCGGGCACCGTGGTACTTCTGATATACAGATGCCAGGCCCATAAAACACCCAACAACAGCGACGTCAGGTTAATATTAATTAGTCTTTGTTTATCAAGGACCTGCCAGACGAGCAATATGACGCTAAACGCCAGCACCAGAATAACGGGCACGGTAAACTGCTGCATCTGATGATAGGGGCTGGCTATGCTGAAAGATGCCGACAGCGTATTGAGTAATAAGAAGAGACGTAAAGAGAGTTGGCGTTTCTCTTTAAGTAATGCGCGCCAGGTTTTTGCAGTCATATCAAAAGGTTTTCTTTCGGCCGGATGTCAGGAGTCATGCTGTACAACAGGATTAATTAACGTTTGCGGATTAATTCCTGACGGCAGGAATAAAATATTAATGAATTTTATTTAGGTTAGCGCTCAATCTATCACCTTCATGAATTTATGTCATCAGGCGCTGAGCAAAGCTTATTCACAAACGAGCGACAGGCAGCCTTTTACCTGACAGATGAGAAACTTTATCATATGATATTGGTTATCATTACCGATTGATGAGATAGCCATTATGTTGCAACGCCGTCTTGAAAGCGCCTGGGGTATGGTCGTGGCGGGGGTAATCGTCGCCGCGCTTGCGTATACGGATCTTTCGTTTAGCCAGTGGCGCGTATTGATGGTGCTGGGGTTGGTCGCCTCTGCGGCGATGCTGTTTCACCGGCGGCTGCGGCATTATGTGCTGTTACCGTCAGGCATTGCATTTGCCAGCGGGCTTGCCCTGGTCATCATGAATATGGCAATGAGGTAAAAATGCAGGAAACAATCGAGGAAGGGTTGAAAAAGTTTTGGGAAACAACAAAGAAGTGGTGCGAAGAGAGGGACTTGAACCCTCACGTCCGTTAGGACACTAACACCTGAAGCTAGCGCGTCTACCAATTCCGCCACCTTCGCACTGGTATTTTCGATATCGCCTTCGCATTGGTGCGAAGAGAGGGACTTGAACCCTCACGTCCGTAAGAACACTAACACCTGAAGCTAGCGCGTCTACCAATTCCGCCACCTTCGCGCAGTGCGAACGATATCTTGCGTGGTTGTTGGTGGTGCGAAGAGAGGGACTTGAACCCTCACGTCCGTAAGAACACTAACACCTGAAGCTAGCGCGTCTACCAATTCCGCCACCTTCGCATACCTGTAATACCGAAGTATCACAACCACGGAGGCGCATTCTAGATGTTTTCTGAACTTCGTCAACAGTTAATTTGGCGCCGCTTCCGCAATTGCTGCAAAAAGCGGCGGCGTTGCCGCGCCGTTAGCGTTTTTTAGCTTTGGCGGCGCGAGCCAGCACGGCACGGTAAACTTTGAAGCGTCCCGTCTGTGCGATGACTTCATGGCTGCCGAACACTTCGTCCAGCACATGAGGGTACGCCAGGAAGGCGTTAGCCACGAGGCGTAACTCGCCGCCCATATTCAGATGACGAGCCGCGCCGCGGATCAGCTGATGAGCCGCATCCAGGCTGGTTTGCATCCCGTCGTGGAACGGCGGGTTGGAGATAATCATGTCGAAACGGCCGTTGATTTCGGAATAGACGTTGCTGGCGACGACTTCACCTGCAATCCCGTTCGCAGCAAGCGTTGCGCGGCTGGCTTCAACGGCCGGTGCGCTAACGTCGCATAATGTCAGGCGAACTTTAGGGGAATGACTGGCGAGCGTAATGGCGAGCACGCCCGCGCCGCAGCCCACGTCCAGCACTTTACCTTTAGTATGTGGCGTCAGCGTGGAAAGCAGCAGCTTGCTGCCGGTATCCAGACCGTCGCGGCTGAAGACGCCCGGCAGGGTTTTCACCGTCATGCCTTCGTGCGGATATTCATCCCACCAGGCCTGTTCATCAAACTGCGGCTGCGTTTCGAGGCGACCGTGATACAGGCCGCAGCGACGGGCGCTGTCGATTTTGGTCAGCGGGCAGTACGCTTCAAGCATTTGCTCGGCGCTTCGCACGCCGCTACGGTTTTCACCCACGACGAACACATCGCAGCCAACCGGCATCAGGGACAGAATGTTCATCAGCTGGAAGTGCGCTTCCGGCTTGTTCTTCGGCCAGTAGTAAATCAGCGTGTTGCTGTCGCCGATGATGTCAGCGCCCGCGGTCAGGCCATACTGCACGTTTTCGCCCATTTGGGCGCTCAGCACCTGCCAGTGATGGAACTGCTGGGTGTGGGCGCGGCTTGCCGCGGTCTCAAAACGGGCGGCTAAATCGTCTTGTAAGTCACCGGCAAACAGTACGCGGCTCTCGGTAAAATCATCGCTGTGGCGCAGCAGCACTTCGCTTGCCGGGGTTAACGCAGACATCAGAACACTCCTTTTAAACAGAGCGGCGATTATACACGTCTTACCTGAAGTTGCAGCGGCGTTAACTGCACTCCCTCTCCCGAATCACCCGGGCAAAAGCAAGCTCATCGCGATGAGCTTGCCGTAACGCCGGTTAACAGGCGTAGAAAGAGGTTTAATAGCGTACATTCGATGTATTTGCTATATTTGCGCCCCAACTGGCACTCTCTAAAGGTTTCGTTATGACTTCGCGACGCGACTGGCTGTTAGGGCAACTGGGGATTACCCAGTGGGAGCTGCGGCGACCTTTGGCGTTGCAGGGTGAAATTGCCGTTTCACTGCAGGCGCATACCCGGCTGGTGATGGTCGCGCCTGACCTCCCGGCATTAAGCGATCCCCTGGTAAGCGACGTGCTGCGCAGCCTGGCGCTGACGCCGCAGCAGGTGTTGCAGCTCACGCCGGATCGCGCGGCGATGCTGCCTGCCGATACCCGCTGCAATAGCTGGCGGCTTGGCGTTGATGAACCGCTGTCCCTTCCCGGCACGCAGTTGACGACCCCCGCCTTAGACGAGCTTTATCACAACGGCCGCGCGCGACAGGCGCTGTGGCAGCAAATTTGCGAACATGAACACGATTTATTCCCTGAAGCCAAGTGACTTAGCGGCGGCGTATGCCATCGAGCAGCGCAGCCACGCTTTTCCGTGGAGTGAAAAAACTTTCGCCAGCAATCAGGGCGATCGCTATTTCAATTTGCGGCTGGATGTCGATGACCGGATGGCGGCATTCGCCGTGACGCAGGTTGTCCTCGACGAGGCCACGTTATTCAATATTGCGGTCGATCCCGCCTGTCAGCGTAAAGGATTAGGCCGCCAGCTGCTGGCGCATTTAATCAGCGAGCTGGAAAAGAGAGACGTATTCACCCTGTGGCTTGAAGTGCGCGCCTCGAATACGGCAGCTATCGCGCTTTACGAGAGCCTGGGCTTTAACGAGGCGACGATTCGCCGCAACTATTACCCGACTAAAGAGGGCAGGGAAGACGCTATTATTATGGCGTTACCGCTGGGCTAACATACCCGGATTATTCAGGGTAGCAATTGATAAAAGGTGTACTGATGAACTGGGACTGGATTTTATTTGATGCCGACGAAACGTTATTTACCTTTGACGCTTTCGGCGGCCTGCAGCGGATGTTTCTCGACTATAGCGTGACGTTCACCGCTGAAGATTTCCAGGATTACCAGGCAATCAATAAACCTTTATGGGTGGATTACCAGAACGGCGCCATCAATGCCCTGCAGCTTCAGCACCAGCGTTTTCAGGGCTGGTCTGAAAGGCTGAGCATACCCGCCGGTGATTTGAACGCCGCGTTTTTGAATGCGATGGCCGAAATCTGCGCGCCGCTGCCGGGCGCTATCTCGCTTCTCGACTCGCTTAAAGGCAAGGTTAAGCTCGGCATCATCACCAACGGCTTTACTGCGCTGCAGCAAATCCGCCTTGAGCGCACCGGCCTGCGGGACTTTTTCGACCTGCTGGTGATTTCCGAGCAGGTCGGCATTGCCAAACCGGACCGCAGAATTTTCGATTATGCCTTCGAACAAATGGGCAATCCGCCGCGCGACCGCGTGATGATGGTGGGCGACACCGCCGAGTCGGACATTCTGGGCGGTATCAACGCAGGCCTTGCCACCTGCTGGTTAAACGCCCACGGACGCAGCCTGCCGGAAGGAATCAACCCAACCTGGCAGGTCTCCTCACTCGGTGAACTGGAGCAACTGTTGTGTAAGCCATGATTGAGACTATTAACAAAGAAGGATAAAGGTGAGTTTCCCTTCTTTGTGGAGCAGCAGCCGAAAATCAATCGATTGATTTTCCTTGTTAATATTCTGGTGTGAACTCTTCAGTTCGCCATTGTATAAAGTTTGTCATCCTTCGGATGATTGTTGATTGTTAAACCCGTCCTGATGGGTAAAATAGCCGCCAGAATACGTTCATTAGCCGCGTGGCCCAGCGCCGCGCGCATTCACAGAAGATACAATTATGACTTTGTCTCCTTATCTGCAAGAGGTGTCGAAACGCCGCACCTTTGCGATCATTTCCCACCCGGATGCCGGTAAAACGACGATTACTGAAAAAGTGCTGCTGTTCGGACAGGCGATCCAGACCGCCGGTACCGTAAAAGGCCGCGGCTCGAGCCAGCATGCAAAATCCGACTGGATGGAGATGGAAAAGCAGCGCGGTATTTCCATTACCACCTCCGTGATGCAGTTCCCGTATCGCGACAGCCTGGTCAACCTGCTTGATACCCCGGGGCACGAAGACTTCTCCGAAGATACCTATCGCACGCTGACGGCGGTGGACTGCTGTCTGATGGTTATCGACGCCGCGAAAGGCGTTGAAGATCGTACCCGCAAGCTGATGGAAGTTACCCGCCTGCGCGATACGCCGATCCTTACCTTTATGAACAAGCTGGACCGCGATATCCGCGATCCGATGGAAGTGCTGGATGAGGTGGAACGCGAGCTGAAAATCGCCTGTTCGCCCATCACCTGGCCTATCGGCTGCGGCAAGCTGTTCAAAGGCGTTTATCACCTTTATAAAGACGAAACCTATCTTTACCAGACAGGTAAAGGCCACACCATCCAGGAAGTGCGCATTGTTAAAGGGCTGGATAACCCCGAGCTTGATGTCGCCGTGGGTGAAGAGCTGGCCGCGCAGCTGCGCGATGAGCTGGAGCTGGTGCAGGGCGCGTCTCACGAGTTCGATCGTGACCTGTTCCTTGAAGGGGAGCTGACGCCGGTCTTCTTCGGTACCGCGCTGGGTAACTTCGGCGTTGACCATATGCTCGATGGCCTCGTTGAGTGGGCGCCAGCCCCGATGCCGCGTAAAACCGATACCCGTGAAGTGGAAGCGGCGGAAGAGAAGTTCACCGGCTTCGTGTTTAAGATTCAGGCCAATATGGACCCGAAACACCGTGACCGCGTGGCCTTTATGCGCGTGGTGTCCGGTAAATATGAAAAGGGCATGAAGCTGCGCCAGGTTCGCACCGGCAAAGACGTGGTGATTTCCGATGCGCTGACCTTTATGGCAGGCGACCGTTCGCACGTTGAAGAAGCGTACCCGGGCGACATCATCGGCCTGCATAACCACGGCACCATCCAGATTGGCGACACCTTTACCCAGGGCGAGATGATGAAGTTTACCGGTATTCCGAACTTCGCACCGGAGCTGTTCCGCCGTATTCGCCTGCGCGATCCGCTCAAGCAGAAGCAGCTGCTTAAAGGCCTGGTTCAGCTTTCTGAAGAAGGTGCGGTGCAGGTGTTCCGTCCTGTCACCAACAACGACCTTATTGTAGGTGCGGTGGGCGTGCTGCAGTTTGACGTGGTGGTCGCACGACTTAAAAGCGAATACAACGTCGAAGCGCTCTACGAGTCCGTGAACGTGTCGACGGCTCGCTGGGTAGAAAGCAACGACGTGAAAAAGTTTGAAGAGTTCAGGCGCAAAAACGAAGTGCAGCTGGCGCTCGACGGCGGGGATAACCTGGCGTATATCGCGCCAACCATGGTTAATCTTAACCTGACGCAGGATCGTTATCCGGATATTGTGTTCCGCAAAACCCGCGAGCATTAATCCCCCCGCAGGGCGCGGCCGCCGCCGTGTCCTGCTACTTTTCCTGTCTTTTTAATCCCTTACGGATTGTTCTTAATTTCCTGTAATTCCTCTGCATTCGCCTGTTTTTCCACCGCCGCCACCATGCAATTTTGCGATTGTGATCTATATTTAACAAAGCAATGACAACACGAACGGATAAATATCCCAATCGTTAACGGTTTTACGGGATGTTTTGAAGGCTAGTTTTGCTGTTGCAATATTAATAACTGCTTTAACTCATGAAGGACGTGATATCGGACAGGGCGAATAGCCATACGGTTTGGTTATCACGGAAGTTACAGACTGAGAGCAAGCTTAGGCTTTTGCCTTTTCAGCAAAGCTGCCACGTTGTGGCCCGACGCTCAAATTCTGAGCAAACTTACAGGAATAAATCGATGACTACGACTAAGATTTCGAAAACTCTGCTGGCGGTGGTTCTGGGTTCGGTTCTGGCAAGCGGTTCTGCCCTTGCGGAAGAGACCATGACGAACAAGGCTGAATCAACGGCTGACTCCGCAGGGAAAAAAATCGATAGCTCTATGAATAAAGTCGGTAATTTCATGGACGATAGCGCCATCACCGCAAAAGTTAAAGCCGCGCTGGTGGACGATGAAAATATTAAAAGCACCGATATCTCGGTGAAAACCGATAAAAAAGTTGTCACGCTGAGCGGTTTTGTTGAAAGCCAGGCTCAGGCGGAGCAAGCGGTATCCGTTGCTAAAGGCGTTGAAGGCGTCTCCTCCGTAAGCGATAAGCTTCACGTGCGCGATGGAAAAGGGAAATCGGTAAGCGGTTATGCCGGCGATGCCGCCACTACCAGCGAAATCAAGGCTAAACTATTAGCAGACGACATCGTGCCGTCTCGTAACGTTAAAGTGGAAACCAACGATGGCGTTGTTCAGCTTTCAGGCCATGTGAAGAACGATGCTCAGTCTGAACGTGCTGAGAGCATCGCCAAAGCCGTTGACGGCGTGAAGAGCGTTAAGAACGACCTGAAAGTAGAGTAATCATATTATACCGAAACTCATTCCCGCGGATTGACCGGGGGAATCAGTCAGCACTATCGCTACTCATATATCGCCAGTGGGCAGCCTGAAGGCACTCATTAAGAAGCGATTCGAGTTCACTATGGTTAAGGAGAGGCTTATGTTTCGTTGGGGCATTATTTTTCTGGTAATCGCGTTGATTGCAGCAGCTTTAGGCTTTGGTGGCCTGGCTGGTACCGCAGCGGGTGCTGCTAAAATCGTCTTCGTGGTAGGTATTATTCTGTTCCTGGTCAGCCTGTTTATGGGCCGTAGACGTCCATAGCGTGCTATAACAGTAAGAGACCGACCCCAGAGCCAGTCATTTATGACTGGCTCTCGCGTTTTTGCTCTCCTGGTTGTTGGGGGGCAGTTGACAAAAATAATCAGGCTTCAGGAAAGCAGTGTGGGACAACGTATACCCGTAACGCTTGGCAATATCGCGCCGCTTGCCGTTAAACCGTTTCGTCCCGGTAAACTCGCCATTATTTGCGAAGGCGGCGGACAGCGTGGGATTTTTACAGCCGGGGTACTGGACGAATTCATGCGCGCCGAATTCAACCCTTTCGATCTGTTCCTGGGCACTTCGGCTGGCGCGCAAAACCTTTCCGCTTACGTCTGCAATCAACCGGGCTACGCGCGCCGCGTGATTACCCGTTTTACGACTACTCGCGACTTCTTCGATCCGCTGCGTTTTGTGCGCGGAGGCAACCTGATTGACCTCGACTGGCTTGTTGAATCAACGGCCGCAAAACTGCCGCTCTCTATGTCCCATGCCGATCGGCTTTTCGAGACGGGTAAACAGTTTTATATGTGTGCGTGTCGCAGCGATGACTATTCGCCCGGCTACTTTTCGCCGACCAGCGATACGTGGCTGAACCTCATCAAGGCCTCAAGCGCTATTCCGGGGTTTTATCGTTCCGGGGTGGATATCGACGGTATCAGCTATCAGGATGGCGGCATAAGCGATGCTATTCCGGTTCGCGAAGCCGCGCGCCTCGGCGCCGATACGCTGGTGGTGATCCGCACCGTTCCTTCGCAAATGTTTTACACGCCGGAGTGGTTTAAGCGCATGGAGCGCTGGCTGGGCGACAGCAGCCTGCAACCGCTGCTCAATCTTGTGCAGCATCACGAGGCAAGCTATCGGGACATTCAGGGCTTTATTGAAAAACCGCCGGGAAATCTGCGTATCTTTGAAATTTATCCTCCTAAGCCGCTGATGAGTAGCGCGCTGGGCAGCCGCCTGCCGTCGCTAAACGCCGACTATAAAACGGGGCGCCTGTGCGGGCGCTACTTCCTCGCCACGGTTGGCAGGCAGCTGGCGGCGAAGCCGCCAGTCAAACGACATCGCCCACGTATCATTACGCCGGGGCCGCTGGTTGTGCCGCCTGCGGTCGTGGCTAACGAACCTCTGATTCAAACCGTGGTGGACGCGGCGGAAGCCAACGATGCCTCTTTTAACAATGAGGACACGGCGTAATGGCTAAATTTTACGATACCCATTGCCACTTTGATTTCCCGCCTTTTGCCGGCGACGAAGCCGACAGCCTCGTGTTAGCGCAGCAGGCAGGCGTGGAGAAAATTATCGTCCCGGCAATTGAAGCGGAGCGCCTTGCTACCGTGCTGGCGCTGGCGGAACAGCATGCTGCTCTCTATGCTGCGATAGGCCTGCATCCGATTGTTATCCATAAACATCAGGACGCTTCCCTGGCTTTGCTGGAGCATCATCTCAGGCAGCGTGCTGAAAAACTGGTGGCCATCGGAGAGATCGGCCTCGATCTCTACATGAACGATCCAATGTTTGAGAGGCAGGAAGCTCTGCTTGATGCGCAGCTTAAGCTGGCGAAGCGCTATGAGCTGCCGGTGATCCTTCATTCGCGCCGCACCCATGACAAACTGGCCATGCACCTTAAACGCCACGATTTACCGCGCACCGGCGTAGTACACGCCTTTGCCGGCAGCCTGCAACAGGCCGAGCGGTTTGTCGAGCTGGGCTATTTCCTCGGCGTGGGGGGCACCATCACCTATCCCCGGGCCAGCAAAACCCGCGATGTTATCTCTCGTCTTCCCCTTTCCTCACTGCTGCTGGAAACGGATGCGCCGGATATGCCCCTTAACGGCTGGCAGGGTCAGCCGAACCGCCCGGAACGGGTTGCAGACGTCTTCCGGATCCTGTGCGAGCTGCGTGCGGAACCTCCGCAGGAGATTGCCGGCGCGTTGATTTATAACGCAGACAAATTATTTCACTGGTAATGGGTTATCAAAATGATGTGAGATGCGTCACTTAATAAGATAAACGTTTCTCTGGATTTGTAGAAATAAGTGATAGCGATAGCAGTTTGACCGACACCTGCGGCTATAATCCGCGCGTTGGGCGAAAACCGTTGCGCTTTTTTATTTCCATATAATACACAGGGAAACTGTATGCAAATCCTCATGGGTCTGGTCGGCATGATAGTACTGCTGCTGATCGCTGTTTTACTCTCCAGTAACCGTAAAGCCATTAATCTACGTACCGTGCTGGGCGCCTGGCTGATTCAGGTCGGCATCGGCGCGTTAATTCTTTATGTACCGGTCGGACGCAAAGTTTTGCTCGCTATGTCAGAAGGGGTGGCAAACGTCATTGCCTACGGCAACGCGGGGATCTCCTTCCTGTTCGGCGGGCTGGTTTCCGATAAAATGTTCGAAGTGTTCGGCGGCGGCGGCTTTGTGTTTGCGCTGCGCGTACTGCCGATTATCGTCTTCTTCTCCTCGCTGATTGCCGTGCTTTATTACCTCGGTATTATGCAGCTTGTTATCCGTATTCTCGGCGGCGGTCTGCGTAAGGTACTGAAGACTTCCCGTACCGAATCCCTTTCAGCCACGGCGAACATTTTCGTCGGGCAAACCGAAGCGCCGCTGGTGGTTCGTCCTTACATCGCAACCATGACCCGTTCCGAGCTGTTCGCGGTAATGTGCGGCGGCCTGGCTTCCGTTGCCGGCTCCGTGCTGGCGGGGTATGCGCAAATGGGCGTGCCGCTGGAATATCTGATTGCCGCGTCGTTTATGGCGGCGCCTGGCGGCCTGCTGTTCGCCAAGCTGATCCTGCCGGAAACCGAAGTGCCGAACGACGCGCCCGAGCTGGAATCGATGAAAAACGATCCGGATCGCCCGGCAAACGTGCTGGATGCCGCCGCTTCCGGCGCTGCTTCCGGTATGCAGCTGGCGCTGAACGTGGGGGCGATGCTGCTGGCGTTTGTGGCGCTGATCGCCTTGCTTAACGGCATGCTCTCCGGCATTGGCGGCTGGTTTAACTATCCGCAGCTTTCAATGGAGCTGATCCTGGGCTGGGTATTCTCGCCGCTGGCGTGGATTATCGGCGTGCCGTGGAGTGAAGCGAATGTGGCCGGTTCGTTTATCGGGCAGAAGCTTATCATTAACGAATTCGTGGCTTATCTGAACTTTGGCGAATACCTGAAAGATGACGCGACCGTTGCGGCTGCCGGGTTACAGGTTCTTTCTGACCACACGAAAGCAATTATTTCCTTCGCGCTGTGTGGGTTTGCTAACCTTTCTTCTATAGCGATTCTGATAGGTGGCCTCGGCAGCATGGCGCCAGGGCGTCGTCACGATATTGCCCAGCTTGGCCTGAAGGCGGTGGCGGCAGGCACGCTTTCGAACCTGATGAGCGCCACTATCGCAGGCGTCTTCCTCGCGCTATAGCCATTAATCGGCAATGTTAGAATTATAACATTACATCCGAATCCCTGGCCGGCGCCTTGCCGGCCATTTTCCTCGCGGAATGCGCATTTTATCGCGTTATTTTGTCTGTTAAATCACTTATACTATGGAAAGTATGTAATTCCGCCTTTGGCTTTTGTGAAGCAATACACAAATTGTCGTGATAGCGAGTGTTAGAATTATAACATTGCTGCCGGCAATGTGCGGTGAGAAGGATCTCAACGTGATGGCGACCCGGGTTGCCACTCCTCTTCATGGAACCAAGTCCGCTCCAACGTGTTGAGTTTCGCAAGCCCGAGACTTCTGTACCTTCTGTTGGAGAACGTTATGACCGATTTAACTGCAAGCAGCCTGCGCGCGCTGAAACTGATGGACCTGACCACCCTGAACGACGATGACACCAGTGAAAAAGTCATCGCGCTGTGCCATCAGGCGAAAACCGCAGCAGGCAACACCGCAGCGATTTGCATCTACCCACGTTTTATTCCGATCGCGCGTAAAACCCTCAATGAGCAGGGCACGCCGGATATCCGTATCGCCACCGTCACCAACTTCCCGCACGGCAACGATGATATCGACATCGCTGTGGCAGAAACCCGTGCCGCTATCGCTTACGGTGCGGATGAAGTGGACGTTGTGTTCCCGTATCGCGCGCTGATCGCGGGCAACGAGCAGGTTGGTTTCGATCTGGTGAAAGCCTGTAAAGAAGCCTGCGCTGCGGCAAACGTGTTGCTTAAAGTTATCGTCGAAACCGGCGAGCTGAAAGAAGAAGCGCTTATTCGTAAAGCTTCTGAAATCGCTATCAAAGCGGGTGCCGATTTCATCAAAACCTCTACCGGTAAAGTGCCGGTCAACGCAACGCCTGAAAGCGCGCGCATCATGATGGAAGTTATCCGTGATATGGGCGTGGAAAAAACCGTTGGCTTCAAACCGGCGGGCGGCGTGCGTAGCGCTGAAGATGCAGCGCTGTTCCTCTCTATTGCCGATGAACTCTTCGGCGCTGACTGGGCCGATTCCCGTCACTACCGCTTTGGCGCTTCCAGCCTGTTAGCCAGCCTGTTAAAAGCGCTGGGCCACGGCGACGGCAAAAGCGCCAGCAGCTATTAATCTCTCCGGCGGCGGGTTCACCGCCGCATTTACCTGATGAACTCAGGGGGTTACCTTGTTTCTCGCTCAAGAAATTATTCGTAAAAAACGTGATGGTCTGCCGTTAAGCGACGAAGAGATCCGCTTCTTTATCAACGGCATTCGCGACAACACCGTTTCCGAAGGGCAGATTGCCGCGCTGGCGATGACCATCTTCTTCCATGATATGAGCATGCCGGAACGCGTGTCGCTGACGATGGCGATGCGGGATTCAGGAACCGTGCTGGACTGGAAGAGCCTTAATCTCAACGGTCCGATTGTGGATAAGCACTCCACCGGCGGCGTGGGCGATGTGACTTCGCTGATGCTCGGCCCGATGGTGGCGGCGTGCGGCGGCTATATCCCGATGATCTCTGGCCGTGGTCTGGGCCACACCGGCGGCACGCTCGATAAGCTCGAAGCGATCCCGGGCTTTGATATTTTCCCGGACGATAACCGTTTCCGCGACATCATCAAGGATGTCGGCGTGGCGATTATCGGCCAGACCAACTCGCTGGCCCCTGCGGATAAACGCTTCTACGCCACGCGCGACATTACCGCGACCGTGGACTCCATACCGCTGATTACCGGCTCAATCCTTGCGAAGAAACTGGCCGAAGGGCTGGATGCGCTGGTGATGGATGTGAAAGTGGGCAGCGGCGCATTCATGCCAACTTACGAGCTCTCTGCCGAACTGGCGGAAGCGATTGTCGGGGTTGCCAACGGAGCTGGCGTCAAAACCACCGCGCTGCTGACCGACATGAACCAGGTACTGGCTTCAAGCGCGGGTAACGCGGTTGAAGTGCGCGAAGCGGTGCAGTTCCTCACCGGCGAATACCGTAACCCGCGCTTGCTGGAAGTTACCACCGCGCTTTGCGTGGAAATGCTGCTTTCCGGCAAACTCGCCGCAGACGAGGCGGAGGCGCGCGCTAAGCTTCAGGCCGTGCTGGACAACGGCAAAGCGGCGGAAGTGTTTGGCCGCATGGTTGCGGCGCAAAAAGGCCCGGCTGACTTCGTTGAAAACTACGCGAACTATCTGCCAACCGCCGTGCTGAGCAAAGCGGTCTACGCTGACCGCACCGGTTTTGTGAGCGAAATGGACACCCGGGCGCTGGGCATGGCCGTGGTTTCCATGGGCGGCGGTCGCCGTCAGGCTTCCGATACTATCGACTACAGCGTGGGCTTCACCGATATGGCTCGCCTGGGCGACGCCGTTGATACCTCGCACCCGCTGGCCGTTATCCACGCTAAAGACGAAGCAAGCTGGCAGGAAGCGGCGAAGGCGGTGAAAGCGGCAATTACGCTTGACGATAAAGCGCCGCAGGAAACGCCGACGGTCTATCGCCGAATCGCTGAATAACGGTATACTGATCTGATCGCTTTTTTATAGAGCACAAGATACGGAGAACATATGAAACGTGCATTTATTATGGTGCTGGACTCCTTCGGCATCGGTGCTACTGAAGACGCTGAGCGCTTCGGCGACGCCGGGGCTGATACTTTAGGCCACATTGCCGAAGCCTGCGCGAAAGGTGAAGCGGATAACGGCCGTAAAGGTCCTCTCAACCTGCCAAACCTGACTCGTTTAGGGCTGGTGAAAGCCCATGAAGGCTCGACGGGTAAAGTGGCGGCGGGCATGGACGGCGACGCCGAAGTGACCGGCGCCTACGGCTGGGCTCACGAGCTTTCATCCGGTAAAGATACCCCGTCCGGCCACTGGGAAATCGCAGGCGTGCCCGTGCTGTTCGACTGGGGCTACTTCTCCGATACGCAAAACAGCTTCCCGCAGGAGCTGCTGGATAAGCTGGTTGAGCGTGCGAATCTGCCGGGCTACCTGGGCAACTGCCATTCTTCCGGTACCGTGATTCTGGATGAGCTGGGCGAAGAGCATATGAAAACCGGCAAGCCGATTTTCTATACCTCCGCTGACTCCGTGTTCCAGATTGCCTGCCACGAGGAAACTTACGGTCTGGATAAACTCTACGAGCTGTGCGAGATAGCACGCGAAGAGCTGACCGAAGGCGGATACAACATCGGTCGCGTTATCGCTCGTCCGTTTATCGGCGACAAACCGGGTCACTTCCAGCGTACCGGTAACCGTCACGACCTGGCCGTTGAGCCGCCGGCGCCAACCGTGCTGAAAAAACTGGTCGAAGAGAAAAACGGCCAGGTGGTTTCCGTAGGTAAAATCGCCGATATCTATGCCCACGTCGGCATCACTAAAAAAGTGAAAGCCACCGGCCTGGATGCGCTGTTTGATGCCACCATCAAAGAGATGAACGATGCGGGCGACGACACTATCGTGTTCACCAACTTTGTTGATTTCGACTCTTCCTGGGGCCACCGCCGCGACGTAGCGGGCTATGCCGCCGGTCTGGAGCTGTTTGACCGCCGCCTGCCGGAGCTGATGGAGCTGCTCAAAGAGGACGATATTTTAATCCTCACCGCGGATCACGGCTGCGATCCAACCTGGAAAGGTACCGATCACACTCGTGAGCATATCCCTGTGCTGATTTACGGCCACAAAGTAAAAGCCGGCTCCCTCGGCCACCGTGAAAGCTTTGCGGATATCGGCCAGACCCTGGCGAAATATTTCGGTCTTTCCGATATGGAATATGGCAAAAACATGCTGTGATTTTGTCGGGCGCAAGGCTTTGCGCCCGAACTGAACCTCTTTAAACCAAGGAATAACAAAGATGGCAACGCCACACATTAATGCAGAAATGGGTGATTTCGCAGACGTCGTACTGATGCCGGGCGACCCGCTGCGCGCGAAACACATCGCTGAAACCTTCTTCGAGGACGTGCGTGAAGTGAACAACGTGCGCGGTATGTTGGGTTACACCGGGACTTATAAAGGCCGTAAGGTGTCCGTTATGGGTCACGGCATGGGCATCCCATCCTGCTCTATCTACACCAAAGAGCTGATCACCGATTTCGGCGTGAAGAAAATCATCCGCGTGGGTTCCTGCGGCGCGGTTCGTGCTGACGTGAAACTGCGTGACGTGGTTATCGGCATGGGCGCATGTACCGATTCCAAAGTGAACCGCCTGCGTTTCAAAGACCATGATTTCGCGGCTATTGCGGACTTCGACATGGTTCGTAACGCGGTTGATGCGGCTAAAGCGCTGGGCGTTGATGCCCGCGTCGGCAACATCTTCTCCGCCGATCTCTTCTACACGCCGGACCCGCAAATGTTCGACGTGATGGAAAAATACGGCATCCTGGGCGTGGAAATGGAAGCGGCCGGTATCTACGGCGTGGCGGCGGAATACGGCGCGAAAGCCCTGACCATCTGCACCGTGTCTGACCATATCCGTACCCATGAACAGACCACCGCGGCGGAACGCCAGACCACCTTTAACGATATGATCAAGATCGCGCTTGAATCCGTATTGTTGGGCGATAAAGAGTAATCCCGCAAGGGCGCTGTTCCGCGCCCTTTATCTTTCATATATCTATTCATAAATTTCTCGCTTTCAACCTGCACGCCTTTACCCATCATATCTTTAGCGCTATAAATCTATTCAGGTATCTATTCACTAATCTATTCTCATGAGCGCATTAACGGATTTATTGCTGCAAGGGCCTCAGCCTGCAAACCCGCTGCGCCAGCGGCTGGGCGTCAGCCAGGCGACGTTTTCACGCCTTGTGAACGCTGAACAAAACGTCATCAAAGCAGGGCAGGCCAGAGCGACGAGATATGCTTTGCTAAGGCCCGTGCGTCTGATTCGTCAGTTTCCTTTGTGGCAAACAGACCATGAAGGAAGGGCGTGGCGTTTCGGAGAGCTTTATCCCATCTGGCCGCAGGGCAGCTGCCTTGTGATACTGAATAACGGTACTGCGCAGTGGTTTGATGGATTGCCATGGTATTTAACCGATCTGCGCCCGCAGGGTTTTTTGGGCAGGGCCTGGGGACGCCGGTTAGCGCAGCAGACGGGTTTGCCGGAGGATATTCGTTTATGGCGGGAAGAGGATGTTCTGCTGGCACTTTCCCATCAGGCGCCAGAAAATCTGGGCGGCTGGCTGGTGGGAGAGGAAAGCTATCGCCGCTGGTTTGAAGCGCCGGCGCCGCAGGCCATTCCTGAATCTGACAAACTCTCTGCGTATGGCGAAATGGCAAACGAAGCTTTAGCCGGGGAGAGAGTGGGATCGTCTGCAGGCGGCGAGCAGCCGAAGTTTACCTGCTATGCGCAGACCGAAGCGGGCCCCGCGCAGATTATCGTTAAATTTACCCCGCCGGCGCACAATGAAAACAGCCAGCGCTGGGCTGATTTGCTGCATGCCGAGGCGCTGGCGCTAAACATATTAAATCAGGCCGGCATTACAGCATGCGCGGCCCGGGTGCTGGTGAATCAACAGCGACAGGCATTCCTGGAAGTTGTCCGCTTTGACTGCACCGGCCTGCGCGGTCGTCTGGGGATCGTATCTCTTGAAGCCGTGCAAGGCGAGTTCGCAAGCGGGCCGCTGCACTGGCCAGCGGCGATGGCTGAACTCGTTTCGCAGAAGATTACAGAACCTGCAACGCTGCGTCTGGTGCAACGGGTGTGGGCGTTTGGCCGCTTGATCGCCAACAGCGATATGCATGCGGGCAACCTCTCTTTCTATCTTTCCGATATGCCGCTTCGTTTAGCGCCCGTCTATGACATGCTGCCGATGGCTTTTGCCCCCAACAGCGCCGGGAACATGCGAAGAGAGCCTCTCACGCCGCAAATAGATCCGCTAGTGCCGGGCGATATCTGGCAGGAAATAGTGCCGTTAGCCCGGCAATTCTGGCTTGAAGCAGGCCAGAATAACGCTATCAGCGAAGCGTTTCGTGAGCTGAGCAGAAAGATGGCGCGCCAGCTCGATGCCGTTGAGGAGGCTATCCGGCGTCTTGCTTAACGCACGGTCTGCGCAATCCACGCGCTGACTTCCCGCAGCTCTAACTCCTGCTCCGGGAAGTCGGCAATCAGCGTTTCGCACTGCTGCTGCAGCATATCGCTACGATACAGGCAGCCCTGCAGGCGGGCGGCCAGCGCTTCGAGCGGGGCGGGATTCAGGCTATCGGTAAAGATCTGCGTGCGGGTGATATGGCCTTTCTCGACGTCGAAATGCAGCTCGATGCCGCCCCAGATGAAGCGCTGATCCAGCAGATGGCTGAAGGCGGGCGCCTGGCCGAAGTTCCACTCCCAGCTGCTCTGGCGGGCAAAGGTTTCGGCGAAGGCCGGCAGATCCGGCAGGGCCTCCGGCGAGATATGCTCGGCTTCAACGCGTTCGCCGTAGTAGTCAAAAAAGGCTTCGCGCACCGCCGCAAAAATAGCTTCATAGCTCAGGCCCGGCAGCAGATCGCCCAGATTGGCTACGCGCCCACGGACGGAGGTGATGCCTTTTGCCCGCAGTTTTTTCGGATCCGGATTGAGGTAGTTCGCCAGGCGGCTGAGGTCGGCATTGAGCAGTAACGTGCCGTGGTGGAAGCCACGATCCAGCGTTTCCTTATAAGCCGAGCCGGAAACTTTGCGCGCGCCTTGCGCGGTTAACACTTCCAGATCGTTTCGTCCGGAGGCTTTGGCATTGATACCCAGTGCATTCAGGGCGTTGACGACGATAGCCGTCGACACGCTTTTATCATATTCCGGCTTGCCCGCCATAAACGTAAAGCAGGTATTACCTAAATCATGAAAGACCGCGCCGCCGCCGCTGCTGCGCCTTGCCAGCCGCACGTTGTCCTCTTCCATGCGTCGGGTGTTGCACTCTTTCCACGGGTTTTGCGCCCGGCCAATCACCACGGTGTCGGCGTTGCGCCATAAAAAGAGCACGCGCTGCGTGGCGGGCATCTGGCGGAAAATACACTCTTCCACCGCCAGGTTGAACCAGGGATCGTGCGAGTCAGAAATAAGCAGGCGTAACGTAGACATATCAGGAGTCCTTTTCTTCATCTTCTTTCACCTCGGTGCTGGCGGTAAGAAGAAAGGGTGACTGCTGCCAGCGGGTGCGTTTGCCCTGCAGCAGCGTGCGGGTCAGAACGATGCCAATCGCCAGCGCCAGCAGCATCATCAGGCGCAGAATATTGGTGGTGTTATCCACCTGTTTGGCTTCCGTGGGCAGGCTATGGGTATCAAGCGTGATGCGCAGATAGCCGATAGGGCTCTCTTTGTCGATAATGGGTTCGACAATCTGCTGGTTAAAATAGCTGCCCGCTTTTTTGCCGTCTAATGCCAGACGGTCGCGCACGTCGATGCCTTCACCCGCCCGGGCCACCCGATCGCCTTCGTCGTTATAGACGCCTGCATCCAGAATTCGGCTGTCGCGGGTGAGCAAAGTCAGCATTGCATTGATGCGTTTTTCATCCGGATTTTCTGATTTCATCAGGGGAATCAGGCTGAAGCTGACCTGGCGTGCCAGCGTGCGGGCCAGCTCTTCAAGCTGGACGCTGCGGGCCTGCTGATGCTCCTGGCTGAACCATGATGCGCCCTGCATCAGCGCCACCAGAAGCGCAAGGCAGATAAGTACAATCACTGCACGATGAAGCCTGAATTTCATTTTTGCCCGAGCCATAATGCGCCTTAAGAAAATTGCTTACTTTAATGTTGCCAGAAGCGACCTGGACAAGGTAGCCTCATGCGTTCTTTTGTACCGGCCTTTATCTTTTTTCAGGAGCTGTAATGCCAAATAGTTTGACCTGGTGCGACTTGCCCAACGACGTTGCCCTCTGGCCTGGATTGCCGCTGTCGTTAAGCGGTGATGAAGTCATGCCGCTGGATTACCGGGCGGGCCGCAGCGGCTGGCTCCTGTATGGCCGGGATCTCGATAAAGCCTGCCTTAATCGCTACCAGCGTAAACTGGGCGCGGCGATGGTTATCGTGGCCGCCTGGTGCGTGGAAGATTATCAGGTTATCCGTCTTGCGGGTTCATTAACGCCGGTTGCGACGAAGCTTGCTCATGATGCCGGGCTGGATGTCGCCCCGCTGGGAAAAATTCCGCATCTGCGCACGCCGGGCCTGCTGGTGATGGATATGGACTCCACCGCGATTCAAATCGAATGCATCGACGAGATAGCTAAACTCGCCGGCACGGGCGAGATGGTGGCCGAAGTGACCGAACGCGCGATGCGCGGCGAGCTGGATTTTACCGCCAGCCTGAAGCAGCGCGTGGGCACCCTGAAAGGGGCGGACGCGTCGATTTTACGCCAGGTGCGTGATGAGCTGCCGTTGATGCCGGGCCTGACGTCGCTGGTGCTAAAGCTTGAATCTCTCGGCTGGAAAGTCGCCATCGCTTCCGGCGGGTTTACCTTCTTTGCAGAATATCTGCGCGATAAACTGCATCTCACCGCCGTGGTGGCGAATGAGCTTGAAATTCGCGACGGTAAACTGACCGGCGAAGTGGTAGGCCAGATTGTCGATGCGCAGTTTAAAGCCGGGACGCTCAAACGCCTGGCAACCAACTATGACATCCCGGTCGAGCAGACCGTTGCGATTGGCGACGGGGCCAATGATTTACCGATGATTCAGGCCGCCGGGCTGGGGATTGCTTACCATGCCAAGCCGAAGGTCAATGAAAAGACAGAGGTGACTATCCGCCATGCCGACCTGATGGGTGTATTCTGTATTTTATCCGGCAGCCTGATTCAGGAAGAGCGTTAATTCCTGCAAAGAAAGAAGGAAAAAGCGTGGTTTTTCCTTCTTTGTGATTGAACCGCCGAAAAGCATTTGATTTTCCTTATTTATTTTTTGCGACACTCCGACCTTCCGCAATAGCATGAGGTTTGTCATCAGTCTGGAGGTAAAAGGTGGCGAAAGCTCCAAAACGCGCATTTGTCTGTAATGAGTGCGGTGCGGATTATCCGCGCTGGCAGGGGCAGTGCAGCGCCTGTCATGCCTGGAATACCATCACCGAAGTGCGCATCGCCGCCTCGCCAACCGTCGCGCGTAATGAACGCCTGTCTGGCTATGCGGGCAGCGCGGGCGCAAGCCGGGTGCAAAAGCTTTCTGAAATCAGCCTCGAAGAGCTTCCGCGTTTCTCAACAGGCTTTAAAGAGTTCGACCGAGTGCTGGGCGGCGGCGTGGTGCCGGGCAGCGCCATTCTGATTGGCGGTAACCCGGGCGCCGGTAAATCGACCCTCTTATTGCAAACGTTATGCAAACTCAGCGCGCAGATGAAAACGCTGTACGTCACCGGCGAGGAGTCTTTGCAGCAGGTCGCTATGCGCGCCCATCGTTTAGGGTTGCCAACCGCGAATCTGAACATGCTTTCGGAAACCGGCATCGAGCAAATCTGCATGATTGCCGAGGAAGAAGCGCCGAAGCTGATGGTTATCGACTCCATTCAGGTAATGCATATGGCGGACGTACAGTCTTCGCCGGGCAGCGTGGCGCAGGTGCGTGAATCTGCCGCTTACCTGACGCGCTTTGCCAAGACCCGCGGCGTGGCGATTATTATGGTCGGCCACGTCACCAAAGACGGTTCGCTTGCCGGGCCAAAAGTGCTTGAGCACTGCATCGACTGTTCGGTGATGTTAGACGGCGACGCCGATTCGCGCTTCCGCACGCTGCGCAGCCATAAAAACCGCTTTGGCGCGGTCAACGAGCTGGGCGTGTTTGCGATGACGGAACAGGGCCTGCGCGAAGTCAGCAACCCTTCGGCCATCTTCTTAAGCCGCGGCGATGAAATCACGCCGGGCAGCTCGGTGATGGTGGTCTGGGAAGGCACGCGCCCGCTGCTGGTGGAGATCCAGGCGCTGGTGGATCAGTCAATGATGTCTAACCCGCGCCGCGTCGCCGTGGGCCTGGAGCAAAACCGCCTAGCTATTCTGCTGGCGGTGCTGCACCGTCATGGCGGGCTGCAGATGGCGGATCAGGATGTGTTCGTAAACGTAGTCGGCGGCGTAAAGGTCACCGAAACCAGCGCCGACCTGGCGCTGTTGCTGGCGATGGTCTCCAGCCTGCGAAACAGGGCGCTGCCGCAGGATTTAGTGGTCTTCGGCGAAGTCGGGCTGGCAGGGGAGATCCGGCCGGTGCCAAGCGGCCAGGAGCGTATCTCTGAAGCGGCAAAACACGGCTTTAAGCGCGCGATTGTCCCCCAGGCTAACGTGCCGAAAAAACTACCGGAAGGAATGCAGGTCTTCGGCGTGAAAAAGCTCGCGGATGCGCTGTCGGTCTTTGACGACTTATAATTGATTATTCGCCCAATTTTGCAGGAGGCAGGCAGCATGTCGTTTGAGTACCTGAAGACCGCGATTCGTCAGCAGAGCGTTACGCTGCAACAGGTGGCAGAAGCCTGCGGCATGACCAAGGGCTATCTTAGCCAGCTGTTAAACGCCAAAATTAAAAGCCCAAGCGCCCAGAAGCTGGAAGCGCTGCACCGTTTTCTTGGCCTGGAGTTCCCAAGGCGTGAGAAAAAGGTGGGCGTGGTGTTCGGAAAGTTTTATCCGCTGCATACCGGCCATATCTATTTAATCCAGCGCGCCGCAAGCCAGGTCGATGAGCTACACATCATCATGGGCTATGACGAAACCCGCGACCGCCTGCTGTTTGAGGACAGCGCCATGTCCCAGCAGCCCACCACCGGCGACCGCCTGCGCTGGCTGCTGCAGACCTTCAAATATCAGAAAAATATCCGCATCCATTCGTTCAATGAAGAGGGCATGGAGCCGTACCCGCACGGCTGGGATGTCTGGAGCCGCGGCATTCAAGCGTTTATGGAAAGCAAAGGCATCAACGCCGACCGTATCTACACCTCGGAAGAGAGCGATGCTCCGCGGTTTACGGAACAGCTCGGCATTGAAACGGTGCTTATCGATCCGAAGCGTACCTTTATGAATATCAGCGGCGGGCAGATCCGCGAAAATCCGTTTCGCTACTGGGAATATATTCCAACCGAGGTCAAACCGTTCTTTGTCAGAACCGTGGCGATTCTGGGCGGCGAATCGAGCGGCAAATCGTGGATGGTGAATAAGCTCGCCAACATCTTCAATACTACCAGCGCCTGGGAATATGGCCGGGATTACGTCTTTTCGCACCTGGGCGGCGATGAGATGGCGCTCCAGTATTCCGACTATGACAAAATCGCCATCGGGCACGCCCAGTACGTGGATTTTGCGGTGAAATACGCCAATAAAGTGGCCTTTATCGATACCGATTTCGTCACGACCCAGGCGTTCTGCAAAAAGTATGAAGGGCGGGAGCATCCGTTCGTACAGGCGCTGATTGACGAATACCGTTTCGACCTGGTGATCCTGCTGGAAAACAATACGCCGTGGGTCGCCGACGGCCTCAGGAGCCTGGGCAGCGATGCGGACAGGAGGTCTTTCCAGGATCTGCTGATCTCAATGCTTGAAGAGAACAACATCAGCTACGTTCATGTTGAAGAATCTGACTACGATTCCCGCTTTCTGCGCTGCGTTGAGTTGGTCAAAGAGATGACTGGCGGGCAAGGATAGCCTGGCGACATAAAAAAGGGGCGCCTTTGCGCCCCGTTTTTACTACTTGGCGATACGTTTGTACTTGATACGCTTAGGCTCCAGCGCATCCGCACCCAGGGTGCGTTTTTTGTACTCTTCATATTCGGTAAAGTTGCCTTCGAAGAACTCAACTTTGCCTTCATCCTGATAATCCAGAATGTGGGTAGCGATACGGTCAAGGAACCAGCGGTCGTGCGAGATAACCATCGCGCAGCCCGGGAACTCCAGCAGGGCGTTTTCTAACGCGCGCAGGGTTTCGATATCCAGGTCGTTTGTTGGTTCATCGAGCAGCAGCATATTGCCGCCAACCTGCAGCAGCTTCGCCAGGTGCAGTCGACCACGCTCGCCGCCGGACAGCTCGCCGACGCGTTTACCCTGGTCTACGCCTTTGAAGTTAAAGCGGCCAACGTAAGCGCGGCTTGGCATCTCGGTGGTGCCGATACGCATGATATCCTGGCCGCCGGAGACTTCTTCCCAGACGGTTTTGCTGTTATCCATCGCGTCACGGAACTGATCGACGGAAGCCAGCTTCACGGTTTCGCCCAGTTCGATAGCGCCGCTGTCCGGCTGTTCCTGGCCGGACATCATACGGAACAGAGTGGATTTACCCGCGCCGTTCGGGCCGATGATGCCGACGATCGCGCCTTTCGGTACGGAGAAGGAGAGATCTTCAATCAGCAGGCGGTCGCCGTAGGATTTACGCAGATGGGTAACCTCAACGACTTTATCGCCCAGGCGTGGGCCCGGTGGAATAAACAGTTCGTTGGTTTCGTTACGTTTCTGGTATTCGGTGCTGTTAAGCTCTTCAAAGCGAGCCAGACGCGCCTTGCCTTTCGACTGACGGCCTTTCGCGCCCTGGCGCACCCACTCCAGCTCTTTCTCAATGGATTTACGGCGGGCCGCTTCCGTCGATGCTTCCTGCGCCAGACGTTGATCTTTTTGCTCAAGCCATGACGAGTAGTTGCCTTCCCACGGAATGCCTTCCCCGCGGTCCAGTTCCAGAATCCAGCCTGCTACGTTGTCGAGGAAGTAACGGTCGTGGGTGATCGCCACAACGGTGCCTTCGAAGTCGTGCAGGAAGCGTTCCAGCCAGGCCACGGACTCTGCGTCCAGGTGGTTGGTTGGTTCGTCGAGCAGCAGCATGTCCGGCTTTTCAAGCAGCAGACGGCACAGCGCCACGCGGCGGCGTTCACCGCCGGAAAGGTTGGCGATTTTCGCATCCCACTCCGGCAGGCGCAGCGCATCGGCCGCGCGCTCAAGCTGCACGTTCAGGTTATGGCCGTCGTGCGCCTGAATGATTTCTTCAAACTTGCCTTGTTGGGCGGCGAGTTTATCGAAGTCAGCATCCGGTTCGGCGTACAGCGCGTACACTTCATCCAGACCTTTCAGCGCATTCACCACCTCGGATACCGCTTCTTCAACGGACTCACGAACCGTGTGCTCCAAATTAAGCTGCGGTTCCTGCGGCAGATAACCAATTTTCAGACCGGGCTGCGGACGGGCTTCGCCTTCAATCTCGGTATCAATGCCGGCCATGATGCGCAGCAGAGTGGATTTACCGGCACCGTTCAGACCCAGCACGCCGATCTTGGCGCCAGGGAAGAAACTGAGCGAGATATTTTTCAGAATATGACGTTTCGGCGGGACAACTTTGCCGACACGATGCATGGTATAAACGAATTGAGCCACAGTGCGACTTCGCCTCTTTTTCGTGATGTAAGATGGTTCGTATCAAGGGCGAAGTGTAGCCGTTTTCACCAGGTAATCCCAGCAGGGCACGCGGGTTGTGTTACCCAAAACGGGCTTAAGGCGTTTATTGGCGAAATATCCACATCGGACGTGGCGCATCCGGCTCCCCCTGGTTAGCATGAAGATAGCGTGGCGGCATGATGCCGCCTTACATGTGAGGAGAACTTGTGGGGCAATCCAGACAAGTTGTATGGCGTATGCTGGCCGCAGGCGTTTGCCTGGCAGCGCTCGCCGGTGTGGCCCGGGCCGATTCGCTCGACGAACAGCGCAACCGTTATGCGCAGATCAAACAGGCGTGGGACAACAGGCAAATGGAGGTGGTGCAGCAGATGCTGCCCGGTTTGCAGGACTACCCGCTCTATCCTTATCTGCAATATCGTCTGCTCACCGATGATTTAATGAATGAGCCGGCGGTCTCCGTCAGCCAGTTTATCCAGGCGAATCCAACTTTGCCTCCGGCGCGCTCGCTGAAAACCCGTTTTGTAAACGAACTGGCGCGTCGGGAAGACTGGCGAGGGCTGCTGGCTTTTAGCCCGGAACCGCCGGGCACGACAGAATCAAAATGTAACTACTACTACGCAAAGTGGAACACCGGACAAGCCGATGCCGCCTGGAGCGGGGCGAAAACGCTGTGGCTGAGCGGTAAGAATTTACCTGCGAGCTGCGATCGCCTGTTCTCGGCCTGGCGTTCATCCGGGACGCAGGACCCTCTGGCGTACCTGGAGCGTATCCGCCTGGCGATGAAAGAAGGCAATACCTCGCTGGTGACGAGCCTGGCAAACCAGATGCCCGCAGACTACCAGACCATTGCCAGCTCGCTTATCAGCCTGCAAAACGATCCTGATACCGTGCTTACTTTTGCCCGCACCGTCGGGGCGACAGATTTTACTCGCCAGGCGGCTGCGGTAGCCTTTACCCGCATTGCGCGTCAGGATGCGGAAAACGCGCGCCTGATGATCCCTTCCCTGGTGCAGGCTCAGCAGCTGAGTGAAGATCAGGCCCAGCAGCTGAAAGAGACCGTAGCCTGGCGCCTGATGGGCAACGATATCACCTCTGAGCAGGCCAGCTGGCGCGATGACGTAATCATGCGCTCGCAGTCTACCTCACTGGTTGAGCGCCGCGTGCGCATGGCGCTGGGCGCAGGGGATCGCGCGGGGCTGAATACCTGGCTTGCGCGCCTGCCGATGGATGCCAAAGAAAAAGACGAATGGCGCTACTGGCAGGCCGATCTCCTGCTTGAGCGCGGACGCGAAGCTGAAGCGAAAGAGATCCTTCACGCGCTGATGCAGCAGCGTGGTTTTTATCCGATGATCGCCGCCCAGCGCCTGGGCGAGGAGTATCCTCTGCGCGTCGATAAAGCAGGAGCGGTTAATCCGGCGCTGGTACAGGGGCCTGAAATGGCTCGCGTGCGGGAGCTGATGTACTGGAACATGGATAATACCGCCCGCAGCGAGTGGGCGAATTTGATTACCAGCCGCAGCAAACCAGAGCAGGAAGGGCTGGCGCGTTACGCCTTCGAGCAACGCTGGTGGGATCTGAGCGTGCAGGCGACGATCGCCGGCAAGCTGTGGAATCATCTCGAAGAGCGCTTCCCGCTGGCCTATAAGGATACTTTCGCCCGCTATATCAGCGGCAAAGCTATTTCACAAAGCTATGCGATGGCTATCGCCCGTCAGGAGAGCGCCTGGAACCCGAAAGTGCGATCGCCGGTGGGGGCCAGCGGTCTGATGCAGGTGATGCCTGCTACTGCGGCGCATACGGTGAGCAAGTTCGGTCTGGCAGGATACAGCAGTCCGAATCAGCTGCTGGATCCGGATACCAATATCAATATTGGCACGACCTATCTGGAGTCTGTTTATCAGCAGTTTGAGAACAACCGTATTTTCTCCTCGGCAGCGTATAACGCCGGGCCCGGGCGAGTCAGAACATGGCTTGGCAACAGCGCAGGGCGCATTGATGCGGTCGCCTTTGTGGAAAGTATCCCGTTCTCCGAAACGCGCGGCTATGTGAAAAACGTGCTGGCTTATGACGCCTACTATAAGTATTTCATGGGCGAATCCGCGCCGTTGTTAACGGACACCGAGTGGCGGCGCCGGTATTGATTTCAGGGAGTTTATGTTATGCTGCTGTACTAGTTAAATAGTATGGTGGCCTGACATGACTCAGCTCTCTCAATACTCGGCGGCGCAGGCCGAGCAAAGCAATCAGGAGTGGCTTCGCTTTGTGGATTTGCTGCAAAAATCCTTTGATAAGCAGCTGCACCTGCCGCTTTTAGCCCTGCTGCTCACGCCGGATGAACGTACCGCTTTAGGCACTCGCGTGAGGATCGTCGAAGAGTTACTGAAAGGTGAAATGAGCCAGCGCGAGCTGAAAAACGAGCTTGGCGCCGGCATCGCGACCATTACCCGCGGTTCGAACAGCCTGAAATCCGCGCCGCCAGAGCTTTGCCAGTGGCTGGAGCAGGAGCTGCTACGCAGCGGAAGCGGAAGCTAGCGATAAACTTCATTGTGAAACGGACTCAGCGCCAGCACGACCGCCTGATGGTAAACGCTGCTTCGCGTGAGCTTCCCGGCGGTAAACACGCCAATGGCGCCTTCCTTGCGGCCGATCCTGTCGATGCCGGTATAGGCCGCCATAACCGGACCAAGCGCTTCACCTGCCTTCACCTTTTCCAGAATAACCTCCGGTAACGGCAGCGTAGCCGAACGCGATTCGCCACGCGTGCGCTGGTTTTCGATAACGACCCAGCTAAACGTGCTGCCTTCATCGATTCCCGCTTCTATCGCCACCCAGAAATCTGCCCCAGGCCGAAGCTTGCGCGCGTTTATGACCCGGCATCGTGCGCCCGTTCGCGTTTCCACGTTTCCAAAGGGCTGTTCCGGTACGCCACTCTCGACGGCGACGGACTCAATATGGCAGGATCCTTCACCATAAATATCGTCAAAAGCCTGCAGAATAGCCTGAATTTTGGCAGGATTAGTTGTGGCGCAGACGACATGGTACATAATCACTGAAACTCTAAAGATTTTTTGTTGCAGCAGTATAACGGATAAAACGCATGTTACAGGTATACCTTGTTCGCCATGGTGAAACGCAGTGGAATGCGGAGCGCCGCATTCAGGGCCAGTCAGACAGCGCGCTGACTGAAAAAGGGGAACGTCAGGCATGGCAGGTGGCTGAGCGAGTAAAAGCCCTTGGTATTACTCACGTTATTGCCAGCGATCTGGGCCGTACGCGTCGAACAGCAGAGATTATTGCGCAGGCGTGTGGGTGCGATGTCACGCTTGATGCGCGCCTGCGCGAGCTGGATATGGGCGTGCTTGAGCGCCGGCCTCTGGATACGCTAAGCGAAGAAGAAGAGGGCTGGCGCCGTCTGCTGGTCAACGGTACGCCGGATGGCCGCATTCCTGAAGGGGAATCGATGCTGGAAATGAGCAACCGTATGCACGCAGCGCTCAATGCCTGTCGCGACCTGCCTGCCGGGAGCCGTCCGTTGCTGGTGAGCCACGGCATGGCGCTGGGCTGTCTGGTCAGTACGATTCTGGGCTTGCCGGCCTGGGCGGAGCGCCGTTTGCGTTTGCGAAACTGTTCTATCTCGCGCGTCGATCATCAGGAAAGCCCGTGGCTTGCGCCTGGCTGGGTGGTTGAAACGGCAGGGGATATCTCGCATTTAGACGCCCCTGCGTTAGATGAGCTGCAGCGTTAACGGCGCACCGGGATCAGATATTCACAGCGGATTTGCAGCGGTCTGTTTTCAATCCGGGCTTCTTCCTGCGGGAAGAAGCACTCAATATCCTGGCCCTTACGGCGGGTCAGGTTCAGCGACGGCATGCAGCTGCTATAAACGGTCAGAATGAAATCCTGAAGCCCTGTGCCCGGCCCTTCATAGTTAAACTGGACGTAATCGCCGCCTTCGAGCGTGACCGGATGAGAGTCCGGCAGGAAGCCGTCGGCCATTTCCGGCGTTAGCGCCGTAGTGTAGAGCACCTCCTGCTCGTCGTCTTTCTCAATACTTGGGCGCGACTCGTGCAAACCGTACAGCACGCGCGGCAGCGTTGGCGAGTTGCCGAGGAACTGTGTCCAGAACTGAATTCTCATCTCATTACGGAAATCTGAAATCTGTTCAAGCGTGCAGCTGTAACTCTGCGTGACGCCAACCAGATGCATTTCCGGCAGGGTGATAAAGTGAGCCTGCGGCGGGGTAAACTCGCCTAAACGCAGCGGCGGACACATACCAAAAGCGCTCCAGTCCGGAGAACGGCGATATAATGCCGGCGTCTGAGCGAACTGCTTTTTAAAGGCGCGGGTAAAGGTCTGCTGTGAGTCAAAGCGGTACTGCAGCGCAATATCAAGAATAGGACGAGCGGTGAGGCGCAGCGCTACGGCGGATTTTGATAAGCGGCGTGCACGAATATAGGCGCCGATAGCATGCCCCGTAACGTCTTTGAACATCCGTTGTAAATGCCACTTAGAATAGCCCGCCTTTGCGGCCACATTATCCAGCGCAAGCGGTTGATCCAGATGGCGTTCTAGCCAGGTAAGCAGATCGCGAATGATCGCAGCCTGATCCATAAAATATCCTCATCCTGACAGAGCAAATGCCGAAATTATGGCCGGATAGTAGCATTTTTTGTTCCGGGGGCGGTCAGAGTTTTTTATAACAAGTTGTGCCAGAATCAATTTGTCTTATGGATAATTTGGTTAATAACGTGATATTAAACAACTTTTCCCTGATGGCCAGATAGCCAGCCGGGATCCTCTTCATTAATGGTAACAATATGAAATACAAAGTTTTAGCAGCAGCGGGCGTCATGCTGACGCTGTCGCAGAGCGTTTTTGCTGAACAGATCGGTTCGGTGGATACGGTGTTTAAGATATTCGGACCGGATCATAAAATCGTCGTGGAAGCTTTTGACGATCCGGATGTGAAGAACGTTACCTGCTATATCAGCCGGGCCAAAACCGGCGGTATTAAGGGCGGTCTGGGCCTTGCGGAAGATACTTCCGACGCGGCGATTTCCTGCCAGCAGGTCGGGCCGGTAGAGCTCAGCGAGAAAATTAAAGCCGGTAAATCACAAGGAGAGGTGGTGTTTCAGAAACGCACCTCTTTGGTATTTAAGAAGCTGCAGGTAGTACGTTTTTACGATGCGAAGCGTAATACCCTGGCGTATCTGGCTTACTCGGACAAAGTGGTTGAGGGGTCGCCGAAGAACGCGCTGAGCGCCGTGCCGATCATGCCGTGGCATTGATGCTTAACGGCGCCAGCGGTGAATGATATAGAGCGCTGCGAACAGCGCTCCGCCGGCGATCGTCAGCGTCAGGAGGCTATCAATCAGCGGATCATCACCGCTTTCGGCAAAGTGTCCCATATACCAGAGCGTGGCCCGCTGGGTAGCAAGGCCAATCGTCATAGCCAGCAGCAATACCACGCCTGTAAGAGGTAGCTTCATGATCCGTTTAAACAAAAAGCGCGGCGCTTTGCTGTAGGGTAACTACGATCCCCCATAGCAGCGGCAGCACGACAATCAGCCAGGCGAAGAGGACCCAGAGGTAACTGGAACGATTTGCTCGCCACTCCAGCGGAACATCAGGGTCAGATATATAAGTAAAAGCCGACTGCGTTAGCTGCTCTTTGGTCATGGCGTACCTGGCCGGTAGCGACTGCACAAACAGGTTGCAGAAAAAACCAACGCACAGCAGCCCAGCCAGGACATACAGCGTGATGTCATAGATTTTGGCGGGGGTAACCCCCAGTCCAAGCTGGTATTCCCGCAAATAGTTGACCAGTACCGGTCCAAAAATTCCTGCCGCAGACCAGGCCGTAAGCAGACGACCGTGGATAGCGCCTACCATCTGCGTGCCGAAGATATCGGCGAGGTATGAAGGGATGGTGGCAAAGCCGCCGCCGTACATAGAGATGATGACGCAGAAGATCAGTACAAACAGCCATAAGTTATTCTTACTGCCGGCAAACGTCGTCGATAGATACAGAATGGCGCCGAGAGTGAAAAAGATCGCAAAGATCTTTTTTCTGCCGATAAAGTCTGACAGCGAGGCCCAGAAGAAGCGGCCTGCGATATTGAACAGGCTAAGCAGGCCGGTAAAGCCAGCGGCGACGGCGGCAATGCTGGTGAGTTGTGCCGCGTTCAGCTGATGCCAGCTCGACTCGTTGCCCAACAACCGGCCAGCAAAGACTTCCTGCAGCATAGGAGAAGCGATGCCAAGGATGCCGATACCGGCTGAGACATTGAGACAAAGCACCAGCCACAGCAGCCAAAACTGACGGGTTTTGCATGCGACGCTGACATGAACGGCCCGGCACGCTGTAAGGTTCGACGAACCCGGCGAAGATTGCCAGCCGGCGGGCCGCCAGCCAAAAGGAGGAATGCGGTAGCTCAGCGTTCCTCCGAGCATAAATAAGAAATAGATTAGCGCCAGCGTCAGCAAGGTTTGCCATACTCCCGGATCGCCACCCGCTGCATAAAACGTCATCAGTTTATTGGCGAAGGGCGCACCGATCATGGCGCCGCCACCGAACCCCATGATTGCCATACCTGCTGCCATTCCTGGCTTATCGGGGAACCAGCGCAGAAGGGTAGATACTGGCGAGATATAACCCAGGCCCAGCCCGATGCCGCCGATCGCTCCGGCTCCGAGCCACAGAAGCCAAAGCTGGTGATGGTATATCGCAAGCGCGGCCAGCAGCAGTCCTCCGCACCAGCAGATTGTGGCGACTATGCCCACCTTGCGCGGTCCGGCTTTTTCCAGCCACTGACCCCATAATGCTGCGGAACAGCCCAGGAAAATAAAGAACAATGTATAGGTCCATCCCAGCATCGATATGCGCCAGTCGCAGCTTGTGGTGGTGAGCTGTTGCCAGAAAGTGGTCTGCGGGGAGCAGGCATGTCCGGTCAGCTTAGACATAGGCAACCAGAACACGGAAAAGCCATAGGCCATACCAATACATAAGTGAATCGCCAGAGCGGCAGGAGGCACTAACCAGCGATTAAAACCGGCTCTGGCAATAATACGTTTTTTAGAAAGGAAAGCAGAATGCTCGCGGATCTCCCCAGCGCTCTGTTGCATATGTCATCTTCTCCATCCGTTTTCAGGAGCTGTTTAAGGAGCAAGAGGTATGCCAGCGAGAGGAAAAAAGGGAAAAATGCGGTACAGCACAAGCGCTGAAAGCATTTTGTTCAAAAAGTATGAAGGATGGATCGATTAAGCCGGAGGAGAAGAGTCAGAAGGGATCGCGGATCGAAAAGCGGTGCCACTATCATATTGATATACAGCGTTATCATTGCAAGAAATGAAAAACGACGCCGGAGCGGCGCCGTTTTTAGAGATCGACCGCTTATTCCTGCAGATCGCCGCAGAAACGATAGCCTTCGCCGTGGATGGTGGCGATGATTTCAGGCGTGTCCGGCGTGGATTCGAAGTGTTTACGAATACGGCGGATGGTGACGTCAACGGTGCGATCGTGCGGCTTAAGCTCACGCCCGGTCATTTTTTTCAGCAGCTCGGCGCGCGACTGAATTTTGCCAGGATTTTCACAGAAGTGCAGCATGGCGCGGAACTCACTGCGCGGCAGCTTATACTGTTCGCCATTCGGGCTAACCAGAGAACGGCTGTTGATATCCAGTTCCCAGCCGTTAAATTTATAGCTTTCAACCGAACGGCGCTCTTCGCCGATCGCGCCTAAATTCATGGTACGCGACAGCAGATTACGGGCACGGATAGTCAGTTCACGCGGGTTGAACGGTTTAGTGATGTAGTCATCTGCGCCGATTTCCAGACCGAGGATCTTGTCTACTTCGTTATCGCGACCGGTCAGGAACATCAGCGCCACGTTGGCCTGCTCGCGCAGCTCGCGCGCCAGCAACAGGCCATTTTTGCCCGGCAGGTTGATATCCATAATGACCAGGTTGATATCATTATCTGAAAGGATTTGATGCATCTCTGCGCCATCAGTCGCTTCAAAGACATCGTAGCCTTCAGCTTCAAAAATGCTTTTTAACGTGTTGCGTGTTACTAGCTCGTCTTCGACGATAAGAATGTGCGGGGTCTGCATGTTCGCTACCTAAATTGCCAACTAAATCGAAACAGGAAGTACAAAAGTCCCTGACCTGCCTGGTACATGCCATAAATTAACATGTCGGGCTAAACGTGACTAAAGTACGTAATTGCGTTCTTGATGCACTTTCCATCAACGTCAACAACATCATTAGCTTGGTCGTGGGCGCTTTTCCCTCTGGACCCGACGGTGTCAAAAACGGCTGTTATCCTAACCATTTTAACAGCAACATAACAGGCAGGACCGCTTCAGACATCTGATAAAACTACGCTTCGTTGACATATATCAATTCCAATTGTAGCACGTTAACAGTTTGATGAAATCATCGTAGCGTATTGCTAGCTTGCGTCACATTTTTTTAATAATCAACGTGGTTACGTCTAAAAGGCAATAAATCCGATCGCGCGAATTTATTTAGGGTAATAAATGCTTTTTACCTATAATAAACAGCCGGATATCATAGAATTCACCGGGCTTATTCAGCGTTTTATAGCAGAAGATTATGCGTTTCAATCAGGTTTTTATAACTTATATTGTGCCGGCGAATGTTGCATTAAAGTAAATTTGTGACGCGCATTATCATTTTAACGCCGGATTTTTCCGGATTTAACGAGTTTAAAGAGAGTTTTAATGCACTTACCCATTATCCTGGTTTCCCCGGCCAGAGCCGAGAACGTCGGCGCCGCCGCTCGTGCTATGAAGACCATGGGCTTTACCGCGCTGCGTATAGTGGCAAGCGATGCCCACCTTAAGCCAGAGGCGCGTTGGGTGGCGCACGGCGCTGGAGATATTCTTGATAATGCGCAGCACTTTGCGACGCTCAGTGATGCGCTGCACGACGTTAATTTTACCGTCGCGACTACCGCACGCAGCCGGGCCAAATTTCATTACTACGCCACGCCGCAAGAACTGGGGCCGCTGCTGGAAGAGAAACGTGAATGGGTTGGTAGCGCCGCGCTGGTCTTTGGACGCGAGGATTCGGGCCTGACTAATGAAGAACTGGAGCTGGCCGATGTGCTAACCGGCGTGCCGATGGCGGCGGATTACCCATCGCTGAATTTAGGGCAGGCGGTGATGGTTTATTGCTATCAGCTTTCTTCCCTCATGCAGCTGCCCGCAGTACAGAAGCAGGAGGCAGATGCGCAACAATTGAGCGCCTTACGTCAGCGTATCGCGGCGCTGACCGCTCGCCTTGAGGTTGCGGATGACCAGAAAATGACCGACTGGCTGCAGCAGCGTTTAGGACTTTTAACGCAGCGGGATACCGCAATGCTGCACCGATTGCTGCACGATATTGAAATAAACCTGCCAGTGAATAATGCTGATAAAAAGGCTTTGGGCAGTGATAACGTCGAGTGAAACCCGGAGTTATGCAGCGTAATCACGCCATTTTCGGCCTGTTTGCTAGCGTGTCGGGGGAAAGTAAGCCCGGGCGACGAAATCAAAAATAAATTGACTTCGCCTGGCGGATACTTTAACCAATAGGTAAATCAGATTAAGAGCACACAACATCCATGATCCGCATCAGCCCGATGACCACAATTATTACAACCACCATTACCACAGGTAACGGTGCGGGCTGACGCATACAGGAAATACGAAAAAAGCCCGCACCTGAACAGTGCGGGCTTTTTTTTCGACTAAAAATCAAGGGGTAATATCCAATGCGAGTGTTGAAATTCGGTGGTACATCAGTGGCGAACGCGGAGCGTTTTCTCCGTGTTGCCGACATCCTGGAAAGCAATGCCAAACAGGGGCAGGTGGCGACCGTGCTGTCTGCCCCGGCAAAAATTACCAATCACCTGGTGGCGATGATTGAAAAGACCATCGGTGGACAGGATGCGCTACCGAATATTAGCGACGCCGAACGCATTTTTAGCGAGTTGCTTAACGGCCTTGCGGAAGCGCAACCCGGCTTCCCGCTCGCGAAACTTAAAGCTTTTGTCGAGCAGGAGTTCTCCCAGCTTAAACACGTTCTGCATGGCATCAGCCTGTTAGGCCAGTGTCCGGACAGCATCAACGCGGCTATCATTTGTCGTGGCGAAAAGCTCTCCATCGCTATCATGGCGGCCCTGCTGGAAGCGCGCGGCCACGGTGTCACCGTTATCGATCCGGTGGAAAAATTACTCGCCGTTGGGCACTACCTCGAATCCACCGTTGATATCGCTGAATCCACCCGGCGCATCGCCGCCAGCCGCATTCCGTCTGACCATATGATATTAATGGCGGGCTTTACTGCCGGGAACGATAAGGGGGAGCTTGTCGTACTTGGCCGTAACGGCTCCGATTACTCCGCTGCCGTGCTGGCCGCCTGTCTACGCGCCGACTGCTGTGAAATCTGGACGGATGTCGACGGCGTCTATACCTGTGACCCGCGTCAGGTTCCCGACGCCAGGCTGTTAAAATCGATGTCGTATCAGGAAGCGATGGAGCTTTCCTACTTCGGCGCTAAAGTTCTTCACCCCCGCACCATTACCCCTATCGCCCAGTTTCAGATCCCATGCCTTATCAAAAACACCGGCAACCCTCAGGCGCCCGGCACCTTGATTGGCGCTGAAGGCGATAAAGACGACCTGCCGGTTAAGGGGATTACAAACCTGAATAACATGGCGATGTTCAACGTGTCAGGCCCGGGCATGAAAGGCATGGTTGGCATGGCAGCCCGCGTTTTCGCTGCAATGTCCGGCGCGGGCATTTCCGTGGTGCTGATTACGCAATCTTCCTCCGAATACAGCATCAGCTTCTGCGTGCCGCAGGGCGATTGCGGTCGTGCACGCCGCGCTATGGAAGAAGAGTTTTACCTGGAGCTGAAAGAGGGCCTGCTTGAGCCGCTGGCGATTATGGAGCACCTGGCGATCATCTCAGTCGTGGGCGACGGCATGCGCACGCTGCGCGGCATTTCCGCTAAGTTTTTTGCGGCGCTCGCTCGGGCAAATATCAACATTGTGGCAATCGCGCAGGGATCTTCTGAGCGTTCTATTTCCGTCGTGGTCAGCAACGACGATGCGACCACCGGCGTGCGCGTGACGCATCAGATGCTGTTCAATACCGATCAGGTTATCGAACTGTTCCTGATTGGCGTCGGCGGCGTGGGTTCCGCCTTGCTGGAGCAGGTGAAGCGTCAGCAAAACTGGCTGAAAAAGAAACATATCGATCTGCGCGTCTGCGGCGTGGCAAATTCAAAAGCCTTACTGACTAACGTGCATGGTCTGGATCTGGAAAACTGGCAGGCGGAACTGGCCGAAGCCAAAGAGCCGTTTAACCTGGGCCGCCTGATCCGCCTGGCGAAGGAGTACCATCTGCTTAATCCGGTGATCGTCGACTGTACTTCAAGCCAGGCGGTGGCAGATCAGTATGCCGATTTCCTCGGGGAAGGTTTCCACGTGGTGACGCCAAACAAAAAGGCGAACACCTCGACCATGAATTACTACCACCAGATACGTAACGCCGCGGCAAAATCGCGTCGTAAATTCCTCTACGATACCAATGTTGGCGCGGGGCTGCCGGTTATCGAAAACCTGCAAAACCTGTTGAATGCGGGGGATGAGCTGCGTCGTTTCTCCGGCATTCTTTCTGGTTCTTTGTCGTTCATTTTTGGCAAGCTTGATGAAGGGATGAGCCTGTCGGAAGCGACGCGCGTCGCGCGTGAAATGGGCTACACCGAGCCCGATCCGCGTGACGATCTTTCCGGCATGGACGTGGCGCGCAAGCTGTTGATTCTGGCCCGTGAAACGGGCAGCCAGCTCGAACTTTCCGATATCGTTATCGAGCCGGTTTTACCTGCATCTTTCGATTCCACCGGCGACGTTGAGTCGTTTATGGCGCGCCTGCCGCAGCTGGATGACGATTTTTCAGCTCGCGTGGCGAAAGCGCGCGATGAAGGCAAAGTGCTGCGTTTTGTGGGCGCGATCGAGGAAGACGGCAGCTGCAAAGTTAAAATTGACGCCGTGGACGGTAACGATCCACTGTATAAGGTCAAAAACGGCGAGAACGCTCTGGCTTTCTATAGCCACTATTATCAGCCGCTGCCTCTTGTGCTGCGCGGCTATGGTGCGGGCAACGATGTTACCGCTGCCGGCGTCTTTGCGGATTTATTGCGCACCCTGTCATGGAAGTTAGGAGTTTAAGATGGTTAAAGTATACGCCCCGGCAAGCAGCGCAAATATGAGCGTCGGGTTTGATGTGCTGGGGGCGGCGGTTTCGCCAATAGATGGCTCGCTGCTGGGAGATTACGTTACGGTTGCAGCGGCGGAGTCTTTTAGTCTGAACAATGTCGGGCGCTTTGCCGGTAAATTACCGTCCGAACCGCGTGAGAATATCGTTTATCAGTGCTGGGAACGCTTCTGCCAGGAAATCGGTAAGAATATTCCCGTAGCGATGACGCTGGAAAAAGGCATGCCGATTGGCTCAGGCCTTGGCTCCAGCGCCTGTTCCGTCGTCGCGGGATTGATGGCGATGAACGAATATTGCGGCAAGCCGCTTAGCGATAACCGCCTGCTTAGCCTGATGGGCGAGCTGGAAGGCCGTATTTCGGGCAGCGTTCACTACGATAACGTCGCGCCGTGCTTCCTCGGCGGCATGCAGCTGATGATTGAAGAAAACGGTATCATCAGCCAGCCGGTTCCGGGCTTTGACGAGTGGCTGTGGGTGCTGGCCTATCCGGGAATTAAAGTCTCCACCGCCGAAGCGCGAGCTATTCTTCCCGCGCAGTATCGCCGTCAGGATTGCATCAGCCATGGCCGCCATCTTGCAGGCTTTATTCATGCCTGCCACACCCGCCAGCCGGCACTGGCGGCGAAGCTGATGCGCGATGTGATAGCCGAGCCGTATCGTGCCAGGTTACTGCCGCGCTTTAACGAAGCGCGTCAGGCCGCGGCGGATATTGGCGCGCTGGCGAGCGGCATTTCCGGCTCCGGCCCGACCTTATTTGCGCTGTGCGATAATACCGATACCGCACGGCGCGTGGCCGACTGGCTAAGCCTTCATTATTTGCAGAACCAGGAAGGTTTTGTACATATTTGCCGTCTGGATACGGCTGGCGCACGAGTTCTGGGATAACGCATGAAACTGTATAACCTTAAAGATCATAACGAGCAGGTCAATTTTGCCCAGGCGATTACGCAGGGCCTCGGCAAGCAGCAGGGGCTGTTTTTCCCTCACGACCTGCCCGAGTTCGAACTGACCGAAATCGACGAAATGCTGAAGATGGATTTCGTCACGCGCAGCAGCAAGATCCTCTCTGCGTTTATCGGCGATGAAATTCCTCAGGAGCAGCTTGAGGCGCGCGTGCGTGCGGCTTTTGCTTTCCCTGCTCCGGTTAAAAGCGTCGAGCCGGATATTGGCTGTCTTGAACTGTTCCACGGCCCGACGCTGGCGTTCAAAGACTTCGGCGGGCGCTTTATGGCTCAGATGCTGACCCATATCAGCGGCGACAAACCGGTCACTATTTTAACGGCGACGTCCGGCGATACCGGTGCGGCAGTTGCTCACGCCTTCTACGGCCTGAAAAACGTGCGTGTCGTTATCCTTTATCCGCGCGGCAAAATCAGCCCGCTGCAGGAAAAATTGTTCTGTACCCTCGGCGGCAATATTGAAACCGTCGCCATTGACGGCGATTTTGATGCCTGCCAGGCGCTGGTTAAGCAGGCGTTCGACGATGAAGATCTCAAGGTAGCGCTGGGCTTAAACTCCGCCAACTCCATCAACATCAGCCGCCTGCTGGCGCAAATTTGCTACTACTTCGAAGCGGTGGCGCAGCTGCCGCAGGAGTCCCGCAATCAGCTGGTGGTCTCCGTACCGAGCGGTAACTTTGGCGATTTGACCGCAGGGCTGCTGGCGAAATCGCTCGGTTTGCCGGTTAAGCGCTTTATCGCAGCTACCAACGCCAACGACACGGTTCCGCGTTTCCTGGCCGACGGAAAATGGACGCCGAAAACCACCGTTGCCACGCTTTCTAACGCGATGGACGTCAGCCAGCCAAACAACTGGCCGCGCGTGGAGGAGCTGTTCCGCCGTAAAATCTGGCGCCTGACCGACCTGGGCTACGCCGCGCTGAGCGACGAAGAGACGAAGCAGGCGATGCTTGAGCTGCGGGCGAAGGGGTATATTTCCGAACCTCATGCCGCGATTGCGTGGCGCGCGCTGCGCGACCAGCTACAGCCGGGCGAATATGGTCTGTTCCTGGGAACGGCGCACCCGGCGAAATTTAAAGAGAGCGTTGAAGAGATTCTTGCAGAAGAGCTGCCGCTGCCGGAAGAGCTGGCGTCGCGCGCTGACCTGCCGCTGCTTTCTCACAATTTGCCAGCGGATTTTGCTGCGCTGCGTGAATTAATGATGGCTAAAGCCTGGTAGCCTGCGGAACCGCAACCGAACCACCCTGCGGGGTGGTTTTTTTATGCCTGATTATGGAGAAAATAAGCAGGAATCAAGGAGGGAAAAAGTAGAAATTCCCATAAAATGCGCATACTTAGATATTAGGATTGCGCAGGATAACAACCGGGCGTCGTTCGGCATAAGCTCTCCTTAACGACCCGATACGGGCATGAATATTTTAAGGAGTGACGTATGTTGAAATCTATCGTTCTGGCGTTATCGATTCTGGCGGTGACTCCTCTGGCCGTCCAGGCCACAGAAATAACCCTGGTGCCGGCGGTGAAGCTGCAGATTGGCGATCGGGATAATCATGGTAACTACTGGGATGGCGGCCACTGGCGCGACCACGGCTGGTGGAAAAATCACTATGAATGGCACGATAACCACTGGCGTCCGCATGGCCAGCAGCATCGTGACGATCGCCATAATGACCACCATGATAACGGTAATCATAACGGCCATTACAAATGGCACCATTAACCGAAACGCCAGCATAGCGCTGGCGTTTTGCTTTACTGCTCGTGACGCTTAAACACCAGTTCGTTTTTACCGGACGCCGCTTCATCAAAGAAGTAGCCATCGGTGTTAAATGCGCTTAGCTGTTCAGGCCTGGTAAGCCGGTTTTCAATGATGTAACGACTCATCAGCCCGCGTGCTTTCTTGGCGTAGAAGCTGATAATTTTAAACCTGCCGTTCTTCTCATCAAGGAAGACGGGCTTAATAATTTCAGCCTGCAGCTTCTGCGGTCTTACCGCTTTGAAATATTCGTCTGAAGCCAGGTTTATCAGGACATTATCGCCCCGATCCGCCAGCGTCTGGTTCAGCTTTTCGGTGATGGTGTCGCCCCAGAAATGGTAGAGGTCTTTGCCCTGCGCATTTTCCAGGCGTGTCCCCATCTCCAGACGGTACGGCTGCATCAGATCCAGCGGACGCAGCACGCCATACAAGCCCGACAGCATACGCAAATGTTTCTGGGCAAAATCAAAATCAGCTTCGCTAAATTTTTCAGCCTGTAGGCCGGTATACACATCGCCTTTAAACGCCAGAATAGCCTGACGCGCGTTCTGCGGCGTGAAATCCGGATGCCATTCGTGGAAGCGGGTTTCGTTGAGGGAGGCCAGTTTGTCGCTGATGCTCATAAGCGAGGCGATTTGCGGCGCGCTGAGCCTGCGGGCGATACCGATCAGCTGCTGCGCCTGCTCCAGCAGCTCCGGTTGGGTATAGCGATCTGTTGGGAGATCGCTTTGATAATCAAGCGTCTTAGCGGGGGAAATAACGATCAGCATGTTCGCTCCTTGCAAATTATGCCGCCTACTTTAGCAAATTTCCTGAAAGTATCCGCCAATGGATGCGATTAGCGCCGGGTTTTAGTTACGCTCAGGCCATCCCACACGCCCGGCGCCAGCTGGCTTTTAATATCCGGGAAACGATGCGGATCGAAGACCGGCGTTACGCCAAGCTTCTGCTGGCGAAGGTAATCTGCGGTAATGTCGCGCACCACCGGCGAAAGCAAGAGAATGGCGATGAGGTTGGTTATCGCCATAAGCGCCATCGCCATGTCGGCAAGCTGCCACACCAGCGGCAGGGAGGAGAGGGCGCCGAACATCACCATCGCTAACGCCAGGCAGCGGAACAGCGCCAGCGTAAACGGGTTTTTCCGTTGCAGAAAAAGCAGGTTGTTCTCGGCGTAGGCGTAATTCGCCACGATGGAGGTGAAGGCGAACAGAAAGACGATAAAAGCGATAAATCCCGAGGCCCAGCCGCCAACCATGCCGCTAAGCGCCGTCTGCACAAGGGTTATACCGTCCGTGCCGGGCGTTGGGCTATCGAGCATACCGGAAAAAAGAATAATAGCCGCCGTGGCGGTACAGATAACTACGGTATTGATAAATACGCCGAACATCTGCAGCAGCCCCTGGGAAGCAGGATGAGGAGGCCATGCGGACGCCGCGGCGGCGGCGTTGGGCGTGGATCCCATTCCCGCCTCGTTAGAAAACATGCTGCGCTGAAATCCCGCCGTCATCGCCTGGCCTAACGTAAAGGCCAGCGCTCCGGAAGCCGCTTCCTGCCAGCCGAAAGCGCTTTTCATCACCAGCATGATGACCTCCGGCACCCGAGCGATATGCAGCGCGACAACGTACAGGCCCATCATCACCCAGATTAGCGCCATGCAAGGCACCAGGTATTGCGCAAGACGCGCCGTGCCGCGCATGCCGCCCCAGATAACGCCGGCGGTTAGCACAACCAGCAGGATGCCCACCCAGGTTTTCGGCACGCCAAAGGCGTGATTTACCGCGCTGGCAATGGAATTTGCCTGTACGGCGTTGAAAATCAGCCCGAAGGCGAGCATCAAAAAGAGCGAGAAAATTACCCCCATCCAGCGCATCCCCAGGCCGCTTTCCATGTACCAGGCTGGGCCGCCGCGATAGCGGCCTTCGCTGTCGCGGCGTTTATAAAGCTGCGCCAGAGAACATTCAGCAAAGGAAGTCGCCATGCCGATGAGAGCCACTACCCACATCCAGAAAACCGCGCCGGGTCCGCCCATCGTCAGCGCCAGCGCAACGCCCGCGATATTACCGCTGCCGACGCGTGCGGCAAGGCTTGTACAAAGCGCCTGGAAGGGTGAGATCCCCGCGCTGTCGCGGGAAGGCTGCGACCGGATAAGCGAGCGAAACTGGGTAAAATAGCGGAACTGGACAAAGCCGCAGCGAAAAGTAAACCAGAGGCCTGCACCGGCAAGCAGGTAGATCAGCACGGATCCCCACAGTATATCGTTGATAAACTGGAGAAATTCGATCATTACTGTCCCTCTTGTCAATGCGCGACGGGCGCGGCCGGGCGGCGTTGATAGCGCGCAGCCCATTACAACGCGTGCAAATATTTCGGGCAGTTTATCATATTTGCCCCGGCCTTCTGGCTGCGTGCTGCTACGGTTGCACCTGACTTGCGTCGTGATATCATCAGGCAAGACCGGTTACATCTCCCTAACAAGCTACACCTGACGAGAAACACTATCATGACGGATAAATTGACCTCCCTGCGTCAGCTAACCACAGTGGTTGCTGACACCGGAGATATCGCGGCAATGAAGTTGTACCAGCCGCAGGATGCTACGACGAACCCTTCCCTGATTCTGAACGCAGCGCAAATCCCTGAATACCGCAAACTGATTGACGATGCGGTGACGTGGGCGCGTGAGCAGAGCAGCGATCGGGCACAGCAGGTCGTGGACGCCGCCGACAGGCTGGCGGTAAACATTGGTCTGGAAATCCTCAAACTGATCCCGGGCCGCATCTCTACAGAAGTTGACGCTCGTCTCTCCTATGACACCGAAGCCAGCATCGCGAAAGCCAAACGTCTGATTAAGCTCTACAACGACGCGGGCATCAGCAACGATCGTATCCTGATCAAACTGGCTTCTACCTGGCAGGGCATCCGCGCCGCTGAGCAGCTGGAAAAAGAAGGCATCAACTGTAACCTGACCCTGCTGTTCTCCTTTGCTCAGGCTCGCGCCTGCGCAGAAGCGGGCGTGTTCCTGATTTCTCCGTTCGTTGGCCGTATCCTCGACTGGTACAAAGCTAACACCGATAAGAAAGAGTACGCGCCGCAGGAAGATCCGGGCGTGGTCTCCGTAGCTGAAATCTATCAGTACTACAAACAGCACGGTTACGAGACCGTGGTGATGGGCGCAAGCTTCCGTAACGTCGGCGAAATCCTTGAGCTGGCCGGCTGCGACCGTCTGACCATCGCGCCGGCGCTGCTTAAAGAGCTGGCGGAAAGCGAAGGCGCGGTTGAGCGTAAACTGGCCTACAGCGGCGAGGTGAAAGCCCGTCCTGAGCGTATCACCGAATCCCAGTTCCTGTGGCAGCACAACCAGGATCCAATGGCCGTTGATAAACTGGCTGACGGTATCCGCAAGTTTGCCGTCGACCAGGAAAAACTGGAAAAAACGATCGGCGATCTGCTGTAACCATCGGCGTGGCCGGGGTTCCCGGTCACGCTTTTTAGCGTTATCCCCTGTCTGCAATTCCCTTCGCCGTGTATCATTCCGCCTAAGATTTGACTCCCCGGGAATGATATGAATATCTTACGCATTGGTTTAATTTCCATCTCTGACCGCGCCTCAAGCGGCGTCTATCAGGATAAAGGCATTCCAGCCCTGGCTGCCTGGCTTGAGCGTACGCTTACCACCCCTTTCCAGATTGAAACCCGCCTGATCCCAGACGAACAGTCGGTAATCGAACAGACGCTTTGCGAACTCGTCGATGAGATGACCTGCCACCTCGTGCTGACGACCGGCGGCACCGGCCCGGCTCGCCGCGACGTTACCCCGGATGCAACGCTTGCGATTGCCGACCGCGTAATGCCCGGCTTCGGCGAGCAGATGCGGCAGATAAGCCTGCATTTTGTGCCGACGGCGATCCTGTCCCGTCAGGTAGGCGTGATTCGTAAACAGGCGCTGATCCTCAACCTGCCGGGCCAGCCGAAGTCTATTCAGGAAACGCTTGAAGGCGTGAAGGATGAAAGCGGTAAAGTGCTCGTACCCGGCATTTTTGCAAGTGTACCTTATTGTGTACAGCTGCTGGAGGGGCCTTATATCGAAACCGATCCGACAGTAGTAGCAGCTTTCCGTCCAAAGAGCGCTCTGCGCGAGACAAAATCCTAAAGTTATGGCGTTTATGACATAAGATGTAGTGCCTGTGGAGTGCCGATGTTTAACCGTTATAGTAATGTTTGCTTTACAGCTAAACGGCAATAATAATCACACTCCTCTTTGACGCGCGGTTCCTTATGTCTATACAAAAAGCAACGACCTCACCAGCAAGACCTCTGAACCGTCAGGATTATAAAACCCTGACTCTCGCCGCCCTCGGCGGCGCGCTCGAATTCTACGACTTCATCATCTTTGTTTTTTTCGCCACGGTCGTAGGCGACCTCTTTTTCCCTGCGGATATTCCTGAATGGCTGCGCCAGGTGCAAACCTTCGGCATTTTTGCCGCCGGCTATCTGGCCCGTCCGCTGGGCGGTATCGTGATGGCTCACTTTGGCGATCTGGTCGGGCGTAAGAAAATGTTCACCCTGAGCATTCTGCTGATGGCCCTGCCGACGCTGGCGATTGGCCTGCTGCCGACCTACGCCACGCTTGGCCTCGCGGCTCCTCTGTTACTGCTTCTGATGCGCGTCCTTCAGGGGGCTGCGATCGGTGGCGAAGTGCCTGGCGCATGGGTATTTGTTGCCGAGCACGTGCCTTATAAACGCATCGGTATCGCCTGTGGAACGCTCACGGCGGGGCTAACGGTCGGTATTTTGCTGGGCTCCGTTGTCGCCACGCTTATCAATACCTCAATGACGCAGCAAGCCATTCACGATGGCGGCTGGCGTATTCCTTTCTTCCTCGGCGGCATCTTTGGGCTGGTGGCGATGTATCTGCGTCGCTGGCTGCAGGAAACGCCGATCTTTATTGAAATGCAAAAACGCAAAGCGCTGGCCGAAGAGCTGCCGCTCAAATCCGTCGTGGTTAACCATAAGAAAGCGGTGGCGATCTCAATGCTCCTCACCTGGCTGCTTTCAGCGGGCATCGTGGTGGTTATTTTGATGGCGCCGACCTGGCTGCAAAAGCAGGTCGGCATTGCGCCTGCGCTGACGCTTCAGGCAAACAGTATCGCCACCGTTATGCTGTGTATCGGCTGTATTGCCGCAGGCCTGGTTATCGACCGTATCGGCGCGAGCAAAACCTTTATTATCGGCAGCCTGCTGCTGGCCGTCTGCAGCTGGATGTTCTATCACCTTACCCCGATCTATCCTGAGCACCTGTTTGTGCTGTATGGCCTGGTGGGGCTGAGCGTTGGCGTTGTCGGCGCGGTGCCCTTTGTAATGGTGCGGGCGTTCCCGGCGGAAGTGCGGTTTACCGGCATCTCTTTCTCTTATAACGTCTCCTACGCTATTTTCGGCGGCCTCACGCCGATCTTCGTCACTATGCTGATGGGCGTTTCCCCGATGGCGCCGGCCTGGTACGTGCTGGCGCTGGCGCTGGTTGGACTGGCGCTTGGGATCTGGCTGCGTCAGGATTTGAATCATGAAGATGTGGTGGTAGAAAGACCGCTGCAACATTTATAAAAAAAGCGGAGCCCGGCTCCGCTTGAGTTTGCTGACAAAGAAGGCAATTAGCGCTTTTCACCAATTGGCAGCACTGTGCGGCCAAACTGCTCGTTAAGCACTTCGCCCATCGCCAGATAAATGGCGCTTGCGCCGCAAACCAGCCCGATCCAGCCTGCAAAATGGATAATGCTTTCGTTGTTTGCGAAGTGGCCGATAGCCAGCAGGGCAAACAGCACGGTCAGGCTGGCGAATACGAACTGCAGCATCCGCGCAGCCTGCAGGGTGCCGAAGAACATAAACAGCGTGAATATGCCCCACATGCCAAGGTATGCGCCCATGAAATTCGCATCGGCGGCTTCACCCGCGCCCATTTTCGGCAGCAGGATGATAGCGACCAGCGTCAGCCAGAAAGCGCCATATGAAGTGAACGCGGTCAGGCCGAAAGTGTTCCCTTTTTTATACTCCAGCAGGCCCGCGAAAATCTGCGCGATGCCGCCGTAGAAAATCCCCATGGCGAGGATAATAACGTCAAAACCAAAAAATCCTGCGTTGTGCAGGTTGAGCAAAATGGTGGTCATGCCGAAGCCCATTAAGCCCAGGGGAGCTGGATTAGCCAACTTAGTGTTGCCCATAGTTCCTCTGAAAATTCATCTGAAATGTAATATGAGTAAAGGCCGCGCGGCCTTTAAAGGGCTGCGGGGCGCGGCATCATAATCAGATGGCAGGCCGGAAACTATGATCTAAACAGGTGTGAGGATGAAAATTTTTTTTGCTTTGCCCCTTGATGGCGGACAAGCCGACCCCATCTTGTATCCAACCGCAGTTGGCGGACCTGAAAAAAAGATGTTTGGGCAGTTGAAACACACTTGTTTGCCCGCATAACAGGTTCACAACCACATGACGAACAAATTTTAAGTGGAGACGTTTAGATGGGTAAAATTATTGGTATCGACTTGGGTACAACCAACTCTTGTGTAGCAATCATGGATGGCACCACGGCACGCGTGCTGGAAAACGCCGAGGGCGATCGCACCACGCCTTCCATCATCGCATATACCCAGGATGGCGAAACTCTGGTAGGTCAGCCGGCTAAACGTCAGGCAGTGACTAACCCGCAGAACACGCTGTTCGCGATTAAGCGCCTGATCGGCCGTCGCTTCCAGGACGAAGAAGTACAGCGTGATGAAGCCATCATGCCGTACAAAATCATCGGCGCTGATAACGGCGACGCATGGATTGACGTAAAAGGTCAGAAAATGGCGCCTCCGCAGATCTCTGCTGAAGTGCTGAAAAAAATGAAGAAAACGGCTGAAGATTACTTGGGCGAACCGGTAACTGAAGCGGTTATCACCGTTCCTGCCTACTTCAACGACGCACAGCGTCAGGCAACGAAAGACGCCGGTCGTATCGCAGGTCTGGAAGTAAAACGTATCATCAACGAACCAACCGCGGCGGCTCTGGCCTACGGTCTGGATAAAGAAGTCGGCAACCGTACTATCGCGGTTTACGACCTGGGCGGCGGTACTTTCGATATCTCCATTATCGAAATCGATGAGGTTGACGGCGAGAAAACCTTCGAAGTGCTGGCAACCAACGGTGATACCCACCTGGGTGGCGAAGACTTCGACAGCCGTCTGATCAACTATCTGGTAGAAGAGTTCAAGAAAGATCAGGGCATCGATCTGCGTAACGATCCGCTGGCGATGCAGCGTCTGAAAGAAGCTGCTGAAAAAGCGAAAATCGAACTCTCTTCTGCGCAGCAGACCGACGTGAACCTGCCGTATATCACCGCAGACGCCACCGGTCCGAAACACATGAACATCAAAGTGACTCGCGCGAAACTGGAATCCCTGGTCGAAGACCTGGTAAACCGTTCTATCGAGCCGCTGAAAGTTGCGCTGCAGGATGCTGGCCTGTCCGTCTCCGACATCCAGGACGTTATCCTGGTCGGCGGTCAGACTCGTATGCCGATGGTGCAGAAAAAAGTCGCCGAGTTCTTTGGTAAAGAGCCGCGTAAAGACGTTAACCCGGACGAAGCCGTTGCAATTGGTGCTGCCGTTCAGGGTGGTGTATTAACGGGTGAAGTGAAGGACGTGCTGCTGCTGGACGTTACCCCGCTGTCGCTGGGTATCGAAACCATGGGCGGCGTGATGACCGCGCTTATCAACAAAAACACCACTATCCCGACCAAGCACAGCCAGGTGTTCTCTACCGCTGAAGACAACCAGTCTGCGGTAACCATCCATGTGATTCAGGGTGAACGTAAGCGTGCTTCTGATAACAAATCTCTGGGTCAGTTCAACCTGGATGGTATCAGCCCGGCGCCGCGCGGCATGCCGCAGATCGAAGTGACTTTCGATATCGATGCCGATGGTATCCTGCACGTTTCCGCGAAGGACAAAAACAGCGGTAAAGAGCAGAAAATCACCATCAAGGCCTCTTCTGGTCTGAATGAAGAAGAGATCCAGAAAATGGTACGCGATGCGGAAGCTAACGCCGAGTCTGACCGTAAGTTTGAAGAGCTGGTTCAGACCCGCAACCAGGGCGACCATCTGCTGCACAGCACCCGTAAGCAGGTTGAAGAAGCGGGCGATAAACTGCCGGCCGATGACAAAACTGCTATTGAGTCTGCGCTGACCGCGCTGGAAACTTCGCTGAAAGGCGAAGACAAGGCGGATATCGAAGCGAAAATGCAGGCGCTGGCGCAGGTTTCCCAGAAGCTGATGGAGCTGGCTCAGCAGCAGCACGCTGAACAGCAGGCGGGCAGCGCGGCGGACGCGACTAACGCCGGCAAAGACGACGACGTTGTTGACGCCGAGTTCGAAGAAGTTAAAGACAAAAAATAATCGCCCTTTGAGCGGTTGAAACACTGGCACGGGCGTAGGAGTTTTCTCCACGCCCGTGCACGCATGTTAGGGGCAGAACAAAGAGATGGCGAAGAGAGACTATTACGAGGTTTTAGGCGTCCCGAAGTCCGCGGACGAGCGTGAAATCAAAAAAGCTTACAAACGCCTGGCGATGAAATTCCACCCGGACCGTAACCAGGGTGATAAAGAGGCTGAAGGTAAGTTTAAAGAGATCAAAGAAGCTTACGAAATCCTGACCGATGAGCAAAAACGTGCGGCATACGATCAGTATGGTCACGCGGCGTTTGAGCAGGGCGGCATGGGCGGCGGTGGCTTTGGCGGCGGTGGCGGTGCCGATTTCAGCGATATCTTTGGCGACGTATTCGGCGACATCTTTGGCGGTGGACGCCGTCAGCGTGCCGCTCGCGGCGCCGATTTGCGCTACAACATGGATTTAACGCTGGAAGAAGCCGTTCGCGGCGTGACCAAAGAGATCCGCATTCCGACGCTTGAAGAGTGCGACGTTTGCCACGGCAGCGGTGCGAAAGCCGGCTCTAAACCGCAGACCTGTCCAACCTGTCACGGCCAGGGCCAGGTGCAGATGCGCCAGGGCTTCTTTACCGTGCAGCAGAGCTGTCCGCACTGTCAGGGCCGCGGCACCATTATTAAAGATCCGTGCAACACCTGTCATGGCCACGGCCGTGTAGAAAAAACCAAAACCCTGTCGGTGAAAATTCCGGCTGGCGTGGATACCGGCGATCGCATTCGTCTGGCAGGCGAAGGTGAAGCAGGCGAACACGGCGCGCCGGCAGGCGATCTGTATGTTCAGGTGCAGGTTAAGCAGCACCCAATCTTCGAGCGCGAAGGCAACAACCTTTACTGCGAAGTGCCGATCAACTTTGCTATGGCGGCGCTGGGCGGCGAGATTGAAGTGCCGACGCTCGATGGCCGCGTAAATCTGAAGGTGCCGGGCGAAACGCAAACTGGCAAGCTGTTCAGAATGCGTGGCAAAGGCGTGAAATCAGTACGTGGCGGTGCGCAGGGCGATCTGCTGTGCCGCGTCGTAGTAGAGACGCCGGTCAGCCTGAATGATAAACAGAAGCAGCTTTTACGCGATCTGGAAGAGAGCTTTGGTGGACCAAGCGGCGAAAAAAACAGCCCGCGCTCCAAAACTTTTTTCGACGGCGTGAAAAGATTCTTTGATGATTTAACCAAGTAAATCATCGGCTTGCTTTATAAAAATAAAAACCTGAATCGGCTAGTCCCGGTTCAGGTTTTTTATTTCCGCCAGGTCGATAAGTCTGCATCCCTTTTAATTCGTTTTTACCGAGCTATTCCTGTTATATAAACTACTTTTATCGAAGTGTTATGACTGTTATTTTGACGGCCTGGTATCGGCTTAACTGCTTGCATACAGGATGAAAGAATGACGAAAACTCTACAACGCTTTTTCCATGGCGATGCCGCAGGCGGCATCCTGCTGATCGTTGCCGCCGCTATGGCAATGATTATGGCTAACCTCGATTTCACCAGCGGTTTTTATCAGGCGTTTTTAGCAACGCCTGTGGAAGTACGCATTGGTTCTCTGGACATCAGTAAAAACCTGCTGCTGTGGGTGAACGACGCTTTAATGGCCATCTTCTTTTTAATGATTGGTCTGGAAGTAAAACGTGAAATGGTTGAAGGATCCCTGGCAAGCCGCCGTCAGGCCGCTTTCCCGATGATCGCAGCGCTTGGAGGCATGGTCGTTCCCGCCGCTGTCTATTTGATCTTCAACTATCAGGATCCCGTTACCCGCGAGGGCTGGGCCATTCCGGCCGCGACGGATATCGCCTTCGCGCTGGGTATCCTTGCGCTGCTGGGTAACCGCGTGCCTGCCGCTTTAAAGGTGTTTCTGATGGCGCTGGCCATCATCGATGATCTTGGCGCCATCATTATTATCGCCCTGTTCTATACCAGCGATCTCTCTTTGCTTTCGCTGGCCGTGGCCGCAGGCGCTATCGCAGTACTTGCTTTGCTGAATATCTGTAACGTTCGCCGCACCGGCCTCTATATTCTGGTGGGCATAGTGCTGTGGACTGCCGTGCTGAAGTCTGGCGTACACGCGACGCTTGCCGGGGTGATCGTTGGTTTCTTCATCCCGCTGAAAGAGAAGAACGCTCGTTCCCCTGCGCGTGAGCTGGAGCATGTCCTGCATCCCTGGGTCGCCTTCTTAATACTGCCGCTGTTCGCCTTTGCCAACGCTGGCGTTTCCTTAGGCGGCGTGACGGCTGAAGGATTAGCCTCATTGCTGCCGATGGGCATTATCGCAGGCCTGTTTATCGGCAAGCCGTTGGGTATCAGCCTGTTCTGCTGGGCTGCTTTAAAGCTCAGGCTGGCGAGCCTGCCGGAGGGAACAACGGGTAAAGACATTATGGCCGTGGGCGTGCTGTGCGGGATCGGCTTTACGATGTCGATCTTTATCGCTTCACTCGCCTTTGGCAGCGTTGATCCGGAGCTTATCACCTGGGCGAAACTCGGCATTCTTCTGGGATCGCTGCTTTCCGCCGTGGTGGGGTACAGCATGTTAAGAAGCCGTTTTTCATCGTGATGTTCATCGGCTGACGACGGGCCGCCGCCGTCAGCCGATAGACAATTTCTCAGGGAGTGGAAGCGCGTGTCGCATATCAATTACAACCATCTCTATTATTTCTGGCACGTCTGTAAAGAGGGCTCCGTGGCCGGTGCGGCGGAAGCCCTTTATCTGACGCCGCAAACGATCACCGGCCAGATAAAAGCGCTGGAAGAGCGGCTGGACGGGAAGCTGTTTAAGCGCAAAGGCCGCGGGCTGGAGCCTTCCGAACTGGGGCAGCTGGTATTCCGTTACGCGGACCGTATGTTTACCCTAAGCCAGGAAATGCTCGATATCGTTAACTACCGCAAAGAGTCCAGCCTGCTGTTCGATGTCGGCATTGCCGACGCGCTTTCCAAACGGCTGGTAAGCGGCGTGCTGGATGCGGCGGTGGTGGAGGATGAGCAAATTCACCTGCGCTGTTTTGAATCCACCCACGAAATGCTGCTTGAGCAGCTCAGCCAGCACAAGCTGGACATGATTATTTCCGACTGCCCGATTGATTCAACGCAGCAGGAGGGGCTGTTCTCGGTCAAAATCGGCGAGTGCGGCACCAGTTTCTGGTGCCAGAATCCGCTGCCGGATTTACCTTTCCCGGCCTGTCTTGAAACGAGACGTTTACTGATACCCGGCCGGCGTTCAATGCTCGGACGTAAAATCCTTAACTGGATAAACGGGCAGGGCCTGAAGGTGGAAATACTCGGTGAGTTTGACGATGCCGCGCTAATGAAGGCATTTGGCGCCGCGCATAACGCCATTTTTATTGCGCCCACGCTTTACGGCCAGGATATTTACAACGACGACAGCATCGTTGAGATCGGGCGTATTGAAAACGTGATGGAGGAATACCACGCCATTTTTGCAGAACGCATGATTCAGCACCCGGCGGTGCAGCGCGTCTGTAAAAGAGATTACTCGGCGCTTTTTAAGTAAGCTGCAAATTTCAGGCATAAAAAAACCGGCGTGAGCCGGTTTTTTTCAAGCTGACAACAGAAAGGCGATTAAGCCAGTTTGTTGATTTGCGCAGTAAGGTTAGCCTTATGACGCGCAGCTTTGTTTTTGTGGATCAGACCTTTGCTAGCCTGACGATCCACGATTGGTTGCATTTCGTTAAATGCTTTCTGTGCAGCAGCTTTGTCGCCAGTTTCAATCGCTGCGTATACTTTCTTGATGAAAGTACGCATCATAGAGCGACGGCTTGCGTTGTGCTTACGAGCCTTTTCAGACTGTACGGCACGTTTCTTAGCTGATTTGATATTAGCCAAGGTCCAACTCCCAAATATGATCTATGTGGACAATTCAAAGGCCGAGGAATATGCCCGGTTAGCCTTCTTTTGTCAATGGATTTGTGCAAATAAGCGCCGTTAAACTTACGGCACCTCTTACGTTGTGATGGCGCGGATTCTACCAGCTTCATGGCTATGAATACAGCCTTTCGCTAACAAAATTCGTTCAATGGCGCGCTTGCCCGCTGAAACTCTCCTTCAGCGCAATGAAATCCTTAAAGCTTTATGCCAAAGGGGGCAATCGTTGGTTAACGTTCATCGCGGTAGTTGATATAATCCGCCGATTTCCACTGTTTTGAGCCAGCCATGAAGCTGATACGCGGCATACATAATTTGCGCCAGAGTCACCACGGGTGTGTCCTCACCATTGGTAACTTTGATGGCGTGCATCGAGGCCACAAGTCTCTGCTACAAGGGCTCTGTGCCCAGGGGCGTGCGCGCAATCTACCGGTGATGGTCATGATCTTCGAGCCACAGCCGCTTGAGCTTTTTGCCGCCGGTAAATCTCCCGCACGCCTGACAAGGCTGCGCGAAAAGCTGCGTTACCTGGCCGAGTGCGGCGTGGACTACGTGCTTTGCGTCCGGTTCGACCGCCGCTTTGCCGCCCTGACCGCACAAAATTTTGTCAGCGATCTGCTGGTCGAGCGCCTTGGGGTAAAGTTTCTCGCCGTGGGTGACGATTTCCGCTTTGGCGCTGGTCGCCAGGGCGATTTCTTGTTATTACAGAAGGCTGGCCAGGAGTACGGATTTGACGTCACCAGCACGCAAACTTTTTGCGAAGGTGGCGTGCGCATCAGCAGCACGGCGGTTCGCCAGGCGCTGGCTGATGACAACCTTGAGCTGGCCCAGAGCCTGCTTGGGCATCCGTTTATCATCTCGGGACGCGTCGTTCACGGTGATGAGCTGGGCCGCACTATCGGCTTCCCGACGGCGAATATACCGCTGCGTCGTCAGGTTTCCCCGGTTAAAGGGGTCTTTGCGGTAGAAGTTGCGGGCCTCGGCGATAAGCTGCTGCCAGGCGTTGCCAATATCGGCACCCGCCCGACGGTTGCGGGGATGCGCCAGCAGCTGGAAGTCCATTTGCTGGACGTTGCAATGGACCTGTATGGGCACCATATAGATGTGGTGCTGCGTAAAAAGATACGCAATGAACAGCGGTTTGCCTCGCTTGATGAGCTTAAGGCGCAAATCGCAAAAGACGTGGTAACAGCCCGCGAGTTTTTCGGGTCAAACGCCTGAGCAGACTTTCCTCAACACCGAAATACGGAACCGAGAATCTAATGAGTGACTTTAAATCTACCCTGAACCTGCCGGAAACAGGGTTCCCGATGCGCGGCGATCTCGCCAAACGCGAACCGGGCATGCTGGCGCGCTGGAATGGTGACGATCTGTACGGCATCATCCGTAATGCAAAAAAAGGCAAAAAATCCTTCATTCTGCATGATGGCCCTCCCTACGCGAACGGCAGCATTCATATTGGTCACTCGGTTAACAAGATTCTGAAAGACATTATCGTGAAGTCCAAAGGGCTTTCCGGTTTTGATTCTCCCTATGTGCCGGGCTGGGACTGCCACGGCCTGCCAATCGAGCTGAAAGTAGAACAGCTTATCGGCAAGCCGGGCGAGAAAGTCTCTGCGGCGGAATTCCGTGCGGAATGCCGTAAATATGCGGCAGAACAGGTTGATGGCCAGCGCGCGGACTTCATCCGTTTAGGCGTGCTGGGCGACTGGTCACGTCCGTATCTGACCATGGATTTCAACACCGAAGCGAACATCATTCGCGCGCTCGGTAAAATCATCGGCAACGGCCATCTGCATAAAGGGGCGAAACCGGTGCACTGGTGCGTCGACTGCCGTTCAGCGCTGGCTGAAGCGGAGGTTGAGTACTACGACAAAACTTCCCCATCCATCTTCGTTAACTTCCAGGCCGTTGATGCCGATGCGGTGAAAGCCAAATTTGGCGCAGCGCAGGCTAGCGGCCCGGTTTCAATGGTTATCTGGACTACCACGCCGTGGACGCTGCCGGCTAACCGTGCCGTTTCCCTGAATGCGGAATTCGAATACGTGCTGGCGCAGGTTGATGGCCAGGCGCTGATCGTGGCGAAAGATCTGCTCGAAAGCGTAATGAAAAGCGCAGGCATCGGCGAATGGCAGATTCTTGGCACGGCGAAAGGCGCGGATCTGGATCTGATGCGCTTTAAGCATCCGTTCCTGGACTTCGACGTGCCGACAATTTTGGGCGAACACGTTACGCTGGATGCGGGTACGGGCGCCGTACACACCGCGCCAGGCCACGGCCCGGACGACTACGTTATCGGCCAGAAATACGGTCTGGAAGTGGCTAACCCGGTTGGCGCGGACGGCTGCTATCTGCCCGGCACCTACGAGGGTCTGGACGGCGTTCAGGTCTTCAAAGCCAACGATCTGATCGTCAATATCCTGCGTGATAAAGGCGCACTGCTGCACGTTGAAAAGCTGCTGCACAGCTATCCGCACTGCTGGCGTCACAAAACGCCGATCATCTTCCGCGCTACCCCGCAGTGGTTCATCAGCATGGATCAGAAAGGCCTGCGCGCGCAGTCTTTAAAAGAGATCAAAGACGTGCAGTGGATCCCTGACTGGGGCCAGGCGCGCATCGAATCCATGGTGGCGAACCGTCCGGACTGGTGTATTTCGCGTCAGCGCACCTGGGGCGTGCCAATGTCCCTGTTCGTACACAAAGAGACCGAAGAGCTGCACCCGCGCACGCTGGAGCTGATGGAAGAAGTCGCTAAGCGCGTAGAACAGGACGGCATCCAGGCGTGGTGGGATCTCGACCCGCGCGACATCATGGGTGACGACGCCGACAATTACACCAAGGTGCCGGACACTCTGGACGTATGGTTCGACTCCGGTTCAACGCACTCATCCGTTGTGGATGTGCGTCCGGAATTCAACGGCCATGCGGCAGATATGTACCTTGAAGGTTCGGATCAGCATCGCGGCTGGTTCATGTCTTCCCTGATGATTTCTACGGCGATGAAAGGCAAAGCGCCTTACCGCCAGGTACTGACCCACGGCTTTACCGTCGACGGTCAGGGCCGCAAAATGTCCAAATCCATCGGTAACACCGTTTCTCCGCAGGATGTGATGAACAAGCTGGGCGCGGATATTCTGCGTCTGTGGGTGGCCTCTACCGATTACACCGGCGAAATGGCGGTTTCTGACGAAATCCTCAAGCGCGCCGCTGACTCTTATCGCCGTATCCGTAACACCGCGCGCTTCCTGCTGGCGAACCTGAACGGGTTTAACCCGGAAACCGACATGGTGAAACCGGAAGATATGGTTACGCTCGATCGCTGGGCCGTTGGCTGCGCGCAGGAAGCGCAGGCGGATATCCTGGCCTCTTATGAGAATTACGACTTCCACGAAGTGGTTCAGCGCCTGATGCGCTTCTGCTCTATTGAAATGGGCTCGTTCTATCTCGACATCATCAAGGACCGCCAGTACACCGCGAAAGCGGACAGCGTGGCGCGCCGTAGCTGCCAGACCGCGCTGTTCCACATCGCAGAAGCGCTGGTTCGCTGGATGGCGCCGATCATGTCCTTCACCGCGGATGAAATCTGGGGTTATCTGCCGGGCAAACGCGAGCAGTACGTCTTTACCGGCGAGTGGTACGAAGGCCTGTTTGGCCTTGCGGATAGCGAAGCGATGAACAATGACTTCTGGGACACGCTGCTGACGGTGCGTGGCGAAGTCAACAAAGTTATTGAGCAGGCGCGTGCTGATAAGCGCGTTGGCGGTTCTCTGGAAGCGGCGGTAACGCTGTACGCGGATAGCGAACTGGCCGCGAAGCTGAACAGCCTCGGCGAAGAATTACGATTCGTCCTGTTGACCTCCGAAGCCGAAGTTGCGGATTATGCGCAGGCGGGCGATGACGCTCAACAAAGTGAAATCGTGAAGGGTCTGAAAATCGCCCTGCGCAAAGCCGACGGTGAAAAATGCCCGCGTTGCTGGCATTACACTAAAGACGTCGGTCAGGTGGCGGAACACGCAGAAATCTGCGGCCGCTGTGTCAGCAACGTAGCCGGCGACGGCGAAAAGCGTAAATTTGCCTGATGAGTAAACCGATTCTTTCTACCGGCCTGCGCTGGCTGTGGCTGGTGGTCGTAGTGCTGATCGTCGACCTGGGCAGCAAGTACCTTATTCTCCAGCATTTTATGCTGGGGGATACCGTATCGCTGTTCCCGTCGCTGAATCTGCACTACGCCCGTAACTACGGCGCGGCATTTAGCTTCCTTGCCGATAAAGGCGGCTGGCAGCGCTGGTTCTTCGCAGGTATCGCTATCGGTATCAGCGTGGTGCTGGCGGCGCTGATGTATCGCGCCAGAGCGAGCCAGAAGCTCAATAATATCGCCTATGCTTTAATTATCGGCGGCGCGCTGGGCAACCTGTTCGACAGGCTGTGGCACGGTTTTGTGGTCGATATGATCGATTTCTATATCGGCGACTGGCACTTTGCCACCTTCAATCTGGCCGATACGGCAATCTGTATCGGCGCGGCGCTGATTGTGCTGGAGGGCTTCTTTGTCTCCTCCAGCAAGCCCGCAAAGCAAAAAGGGTAACAAATGGCTGAATCTGTACAGGCCAACAGCCGGGTGTTGGTCCATTTCACCCTGAAACTTGAAGACGGCTCCACCGCTGAGTCCACCCGTAACAACGGTAAGCCGGCGCTCTTCACGCTTGGCGATGAAACCCTGTCGCCGGGCATGGAAGACCAGCTTGTCGGTCTGAAAGCCGGAGATAAAAAAGCCTTTTCTCTGGCGCCGGAATCCGCCTTTGGCATACCCAGCCCGGACATGATCCAGTATTTCTCGCGTCGCGAATTTGTCGACGCGGGCGAGCCGGAGCCGGGGGCGATTATGCTTTTTACCGCACTGGATGGCAGCGAGATGCCGGGCGTCGTGCGTGAGGTGAACGGGGATTCCATCACCGTTGACTTTAACCACCCGCTCGCCGGGCAAACCATCCATTTCGATATCGAAGTACTGGAAGTTAACCCGGTACTGGAGGCGTTGAATGCAGATCCTGTTGGCTAACCCACGCGGCTTTTGTGCCGGGGTCGACCGCGCTATCAGCATTGTGGAAAACGCGCTGGCCCTGTACGGCGCGCCGATTTATGTTCGTCACGAAGTGGTGCATAACCGCTATGTGGTAGATAGCCTGCGCGAACGCGGCGCGATTTTCATCGAGCAAATCAGCGAGGTGCCGGATGGCGCTATCCTGATTTTCTCAGCGCACGGGGTTTCCCAGGCGGTACGCAATGAAGCAAAATGCCGTGATTTAACGGTCTTTGACGCAACCTGTCCTCTGGTGACCAAAGTGCATATGGAAGTAGCGCGCGCCAGCCGCCGTGGTGAAGAATCCATTCTGATTGGTCACGCGGGCCATCCGGAAGTGGAGGGCACCATGGGCCAGTACAGCAATCCGAAAGGGGGCATGTACCTGGTTGAATCGCCGGAAGACGTCAGCAAGCTGGATGTGAAAGACGAGACCAGGCTTTCGTTTATGACGCAGACCACGCTTTCCGTGGATGATACTTCCGATGTGATCGACGCGCTGCGTAACCGCTTCCCGAAAATTATCGGTCCACGTAAAGATGATATTTGCTACGCCACCACCAACCGCCAGGAAGCGGTGCGTGCGCTGGCGGATGAAGCGGATGTGGTGCTGGTGGTTGGCTCGAAAAACTCGTCCAACTCCAATCGTCTGGCCGAGCTTGCGCAGCGTATGGGTAAAGCGGCCTATCTGATTGATGACGCCACGGATATTCAGGAAGAGTGGGTAACGGCCGCAAAATGTGTCGGCGTAACCGCTGGCGCATCCGCGCCTGATATCCTGGTGCAGAACGTGCTTGCCCGCCTGCGTGAACTGGGCGGCAGCGAAACCCGCGAGCTGACGGGGCGCGAAGAAAATATCGTTTTTGAAGTGCCGCGTGAATTGCGTATGGATGTTCGTGAAGTAGAGTAGCGCAGGCCGCTTACGAAAATGAGAAGATGCCAGCCGGATCAAACCGTCTGGCATTTTTTATGGAGAAAAAGCATGAGCAGAATCCCGGTCATTCTGGATACCGATCCCGGTATTGACGACGCGGTGGCGATTGCCGCCGCGCTCTTTGCGCCGCAGATTGATTTAAAACTTATCACCACCGTTGCCGGCAATGTTTCGGTAGAAAAAACCACGCGTAACGCGCTGCAGCTCATGCATTTCTGGCAGCAAGATATCCCCATCGCACAAGGGGCCGCCACGCCGCTGGTGCGGAAGCTGCGCGATGCCGCTTATGTGCATGGCGAATCCGGCATGGAAGGCTACGCTTTCGTTGAGCATTCGCGTAAGCCGCTCGGGGTGCCCGCTTTCGAGGCGATTTACCGGTGCCTTAATAACAGCGCCGAACCCGTTACGCTGGTCACCATCGGCCCGCTGACCAATATCGCGCTGTTATTGACGCAATATCCGCACAGCAGGCAAAAAATCAAACGGCTGGTGATGATGGGCGGCTCAGCCGGACGCGGCAACTTCACCCCAAACGCCGAATTTAATATCGCCATCGACCCGGAAGCCGCCGCGCGCGTGTTTGACAGCGGGCTGGATATCGTCATGTGCGGTCTGGACGTGACTAACCAGGCGGTGCTTAGCCCTGACTATCTGCAACAGCTTCCGCAACTCAATCAGACCGCAAAAATGCTCCATGCGCTGTTTAGTCACTATCGTAGCGGCAGCATGGCGACCGGTTTGCGCATGCATGACCTGTGCGCGATTGCCTGGCTAATAAAACCGGAGCTGTTCCGCATGCAATCCTGTTTTGTGGCGGTGGAAACTCATGGTGAATATACGGCGGGCACAACGGTTGTGGATATAGAAGGGCGTTTTGGGCGCCCGGCAAACGCCCAGGTTGCGCTGGATTTAGACGTGCCGGGATTCCGCGCCTGGGTAGCCGACGTGCTGGCGCTGGCGCCGTAATTTTTAAACGCGACAGAGATCGCTTTATTCCGCTTCGATCGTTGGGTTAATCGTTTAACCTACTATACTGATGGGGCAGTTCTCCTTGGGCCGGAGAATATCAATGAGCGTTTTTTGCAACATGCCACCGAGCGTGGCGTTTCTTACTGGCCGGCTAACGGCTGAAAACGTAGTTAAAAAAGTAACGCGCTGCGGCGATCTACAGGGCGTGTTTCACGATCCCGATGCGTGGCAGGCAATCTCGCCTGAAACCCCAGTCTATGAAGTCGAAATGCTGAGCTCTCCGCAAGGAGAAGGAGAGCTGTACGTCGGCGTTACGCATTTACGGCCGGGGCGCGTGGGCGACGAGTTCTATATGACCCGCGGGCATTTCCATCAGCGCCGGGAGCAGGGGGAAGTCTATTTTGGCTTACAGGGCGCGGGCCTGCTGTTGCTGCAGGATGAGCAGGGCAAAGCTCGCCTGCAGCAGGTGTCGCCGGGTTCAATCCATATTATTCCAGGCTTTACCGCCCATCGTCTGATAAACACAGGCCACGAAATTCTCTCCGCGCTGGCCGTCTGGCCGAGCGCTGCCGGGCACGATTATGCATCGCTGGCGCAGGGTTTTGCCTTGAGGGTTCTTGAGCGCGACGGCAGGGTTCAGGTTAAAGAGGTGCAAAATGGCTGAGCAACGCTTCAATTTTGGCCTCGATATGAAGATTCACCACTCGCCAATGGGTTTCAGCTACGGCGAAGAGGCGATCGGCCCGCTGCCGGAGATTCGTAAGCTCGACCAGATCCGCGCCTCGCTGCGGGATCCCCAATGTCAGGGTCCGGAAGATGTTTATGCCATCGCTATGGATGTCTCCCGACTTCAGGATCGCGAAGAGCTCAAAAAGCGCATGCTGCTGTTTGGCGTGGTGACGTACGCAAGCGGACGGCTGGGCGATGAGCCCATTCGTAGCCAGGGCCATATCCATCGTATCAGCGAGCACAGCGGCTGGTCGCCGCCGGAGCTTTACGAAATCTGGCAGGGGAAAGCGATTATCTATATGCAGGAATATGTCGCCGAGGATCCGGGGCGATGCTTTGCCGTCTGCGCGGGGCCCGGAGAGAAAGTGCTGGTGCCGCCGGGCTGGGCGCATGCCACTATTTCCGCGTCCCCGGACGAACCGCTGACCTTTGGCGCCTGGTGCGACCGTGAATACGGCTTTGAATACGATGCGGTGCGGGCATACAAAGGACTGGCCTGGTATCCGCTATTGCAGGATGAACACGTTGCCTGGCAGCATAACCGGCAGTATATGCCGGGGCGATTACAGGTAATTTCACCGCGTAGCTACTCTGAATTTGGTATAAACGACGAGCCGCTGTACCAGCAGTTTATTGAAGATCCGGCGCGCTTTCAGTTTATTTCAAAGCCGGGAATTGCCGCGCAGAAATGGGTGAATTTTCATCCTTAATGATAAGGTGGATGGCGCAAGCGCCATCCACCCTACAAAAACCCAGGTCGGGCAAGGCGCGAGCCGCCGCCCGACCCGCCTTTAAGCAAACAGCCCAACCGCCACGCCAGCCGCCGCCAGCACCAGCAACAGCAGCATCGCTTTCACCGGCGAGACGCCGCGTTTCGCCATCAGATACCAGGTGCCAATCACCACCAGCAGCGGCAGAAGCTGCGGGAATATGCCATCCAGCATCTGCTGCAGATGAATATTTACGCCGTCTTTGGTGACGAACTCCAGCCCGGTGCCAAGCTTCACGTAGCTTGCCGCCACGCCGCCCATAACGAAGACGCCAAGCAACGATAGCGCTTCGCGCAGGCGCGTTGATTTACTGCTGACCAGCATCTCAACGGAGGTCGATCCCATGCGGTAGCCCTTCAGGAAAAGGAACCACGAGCCGGGAATGATAATCGCAAGCCAGGCAACGCAGTAGAACAGCGGCCCGAGGATATTGCCGCCCGCCGCCAGCGCCATGCCGATACTCAGCAAAATAGGGATCAGCATGCCGGGGATCATGGAGTCGCCGATACCGGCAACCGGCCCCATCAGCCCCACTTTCAGGGTGTTGATGGTTTCGCCGTCTATCGGTTCGCCGTTCGCGCGCTTCTCCTCAAGCCCCAGCACCATGCCGTTCACAATCGCGCCCAGCTGCGGCTCGGTATTGTAGAAGGACGCGTGGCGCTTGAGCATATCTTTACGCTCCTGCTCGTCGGGATAGAGTTTTTTCGCCACCGGCAGCATGCTCAGGCAGAAGCCAAAGGATTCAAGGCGCTCAAAGCTCATGGAGGAGAGGTTGTACATCATCCAGCTACGCCAGCAGCGCCTGAGATCCCGGCGGGTGAGTTTACGTTCTTCCATCAGAATTCATCCTCGTCATCAGCCGGTTTGACCGCGCCTGCCGCCTGCGGCTCCGGCTTGTAGTTGTAATGGATAAGCGCCAGCAGCGCCCCGACAATCACCAGCGCCACCATGTTGAGCTTCAGGAACACGATGCAGATAAAGCCCACCAGGAAGTAAATCAGCATGCTGTAGTTTTTGATTATCTGCTTAAGCAGAATGGCGATACCTACCGCAGGCAAAATGCCGCCGAGCACGTTCATCGTCGACAGCACGATATGCGGCAGGCTGTCCATAAAGGCGCTGATGTACTGCGCGCCGAAATAGACGGCGATAAACGTCGGGATAAAGCGCATCAGGAAGTTGGTGACCTGCGGCCAGATAGCGCTGTTGAGGTAAACGCCGCGCTCGTCGCCATTTTCCAGCGCGACGTCCGCCCGGTGGTTCCACCACGAGTTAAGAACCAGCATGGCGTTGAATAACACGGTGCCCGCAATGCCGATGGTTGCCGCCAGGGCGACGGCAACCTCCGGCCCTTTGTCAGATAAAATGCCCAGCGCGATGGCCGGAAAAGCGACAAAGTTAAGATCGGCGGGCATGGAGCCGCCGGGAGTGACCATCGCGATGTAGACCGCCTGCACGGCCACGCCGATGATAATCCCGGTTTGCACATCGCCGAGAATAAACCCGACTAACATTCCTGAAACCAGCGGGCGGGTAATTAAATACCAGCCTCCGGTAAGCCCCAGCAGCCATGGGCTGCTAAGCGCACCGAGGTAACAAAGAATGCCGATTAACGCAGCTTCAAAAGCCATAATGCCTTCCCCTATTTAATTTTAAGGCGCGCGTCCTGCCAGCCATAGCTGCTGGCGTCCGGCACCAGGCGAAACTCAACCTGATGACCGCGTTGCGACAGAAAATCAAACGCTGCCGCTTCTTCCGGGCTTACTGACTGATTAGGCCCAATGGTGGTGGTGCCGGCGCGGGCGCTCATCGGCCCGACGTTAATTTTGCCATTGGCGTTTTGCAGGCTGACGCCCGCCTCTTCGATGCGTTTGAGCGTGACGGGCGATTTGCCTATCACGAAGTAACGCTTTTCGCTGGCAATGATTTTCGGCAGCTTTTCGATCGCCGTGGCGGTATCAAACAGCCAGACTTTGATATCCTGCACCGCGCCCTTCATGACCGAAGAGAGCAGCGGGTCGGCGGCAACCGCGTCATCAATGGCGACGATGCCGTCGCAGGGCAGCTCTTTCGCCCAGCGGGTGACAAGCTGGCCGTGGATCACCCGGTCGTCAATGCGTACAAAGGAAATGCTCATCGTTCCCCCTTAAAAATCATCGGATTGTGTCGTTTCAACCAGGCGCGCCTGCACCACCGCCTCTTTAGCCTGTTCAAGCAGTTCCGCAGCGGCTTGCCTGACGTCCTGGTACTCTTTGATATCGTCGCTTAACAGCAGCATCGGAAAATTGACGCCGCCAAGCACCGCCACCGGCGGCGTGGTCTCAGGATCGAAGGCGTGGTGGCAGGCTACGTTCCAGGGCGTACCGCTTTGCAGATCGCACAGCACCAGCACGCCGTCGGCCTTTTTGCTGGCCTGATGAAGCACCGCTGCGAACTCATCGCGGAAACTGTTAATCCCTTTGGTTTCGCTTAGCATGACCGGAAAGACGTGCGGCAGTTCGCCATACACCATACGGGCGCTGGCGAGCATGCCTTCCGCCAGCGGGCCGTGCGTAGCAAGAATGACGTTGATCATGGTTTATCCCCTTACCCAGGCTTTCATAGTGGCGAGCTGCTGTCCGACGCTTGCGCCATGAGGTGAAATACGGTATTCGCCCACCGCCGCCGGAACGATAAAGGTTTCGGCGTAATGTACGACAAAAGGTTCGAAGGCGTTATCCGGGCTTTCCACCAGCGCTTCGCTGCCTTCCACGAGGTTAAGCACGTTTACGCCGCCTTGCGTGTGGTGAAGGACAGGTTTGCTGAACCAGTGGCGGCGGGTTTCGATAAACTCGCGTTCGTGCAGACCGGTACGTTCTTCGCGCCAGCCGTCTCCTTCGGCTATCGGCTCAAAATGGTTAACCAGATGCTCCGTTACCCATTGAGTATCACGCTGCCAGTCGATAACTTCCGCGCCATGTTCCAGGTGTACCGGACGCGGCAGCCCATCCAGACCCAGGCGTCCCCAGTCCCAGAGTTTGAAAGTGAAAATGTACGGCGTAGCGCTGATTTCCAGCACCATCGCGCCGGCGCCGGAACAGTGCACCGTGCCTGCCGGGATCAGGAAATGATCGTGCTTGCGGGCCGGGAAGCGGTTAACGAATTTTTCATCGTCAAAGGCTTTTTCTCCGCGCTGGGCGCTCGCCAGATCGTCGAGCATTTCCTGCGGATTAATACCGGTTCTGGTGCCCAGATAAACTTCCGCGCCCGGCTCGGCCTCCAGCAGGTAATAGCTTTCGTCCTGGGTGTAGTGCATGCCAAAGTGCTGCTGGATGTATTCGGTAAGAGGATGAACCTGGAAGCTGAGATTCTGCCCGCCGATGGTATCGAGAAAATCAAAGCGGATCGGGAATTCCGCGCCAAAGCGCGCATGGACTTTTTCGCCCAGCAGCGGGCGAGGGTAGAGCAATACCAGATCCTGAGAGGGGATCTCGATCCGCACGTCACCAAAACGCAGTAACAGGCTGTTCTCCTCGGGCACACAGTCAAAACACCATGCGTAGTTTGGCTTTGAGGGATCGAGATCAAACTTGTCTTTCATCCATTGCCCGCCCCAGACGCCCGGGTCGAAGAACGGCACCACGCGGAAAGGCTGCCGCGTGGTTTTTTGCAGGGCATGGCGCAACGCTTCCCCGCTGACCATTGCCGGAGCATTCGCAGCATTGGTATCAAGCAGGAAATCGGCGCGTTTAAGCAGCGGCGTTTTATGGCGATCGAACACGCGCCACTCAATGAAAAAAGCGCGTTTATAGCGACGCAGAATATCTTCGCTTTCGTTGTTCGCGCCCCAGTTGCCCAGCTCGCCCGTGCGGAAGCGCTGCTGAATTTCCCAGCGCGCCAGATCGGCGTAAATGAGGATATCGCCCTCATGAACAAGCGCCGCGCCCGGGCCGTAAACCACCACCAGACCTTCCGTGACGTTATCGACCTCGCGCCGTGCCTGTGCAAGCTTGTCGGGGCAGAAAAATTCATTGAGCTGATGGCAGGAAAGGACGCCGAACACACGGTCGTCCGTAAGATTTTGCGCCAGTAAATCATGCAGATGCCGTTCGCTAAGACGAGCGGTTTCGGCGTTGATAAGCAGCGCGGGGCTTAGCTGCTTTATCAGGTGTTCGCGCAGTTCTTCATGGCGCACGCCGGGATAACAATCTATCACCAGCACGGTTTTACCGTGGCCGGGCAAACGCCGTCGCACGGCTTGCTCTATATCTTTCCAGCCTTGCCACGCCTGGCTCTGGAATCCCGCTATGCGTACTTCGGGATATTTGTCGTATGACGCATGTTTCATAGTTGGCTCCCTGAAATTGATAGCTCAAGATTAATCGATTAACCCATTATGAACAGCCTGGTAAACGCGATTAACCCGCCAGTTTTCGCAAAAGATGCGCAGAAGAGCCGTTATCTGTGATGGCTTTCACAGGTGAAAATGCATTTTTTTGGTTATTCGATTAATCTCTTTGCATGGCTGTCGTTTGAGGAAAGAAAATGAGCACCGTCACTCTCGCCCAGGTTGCAAAGCGCGCCTCCGTTTCAACGGCTACCGTCTCAATGGTTTTGCGCAACCGTGGCCGCATTTCCGACGCCACGCGAAATCGCGTGATGCAGGCGCTTGATGAGCTGGGATATGTCTATAACCAGACCGCTGCCAATCTCCGCAACCGCACCAGCAATCAGGTTGGCCTGCTGCTGCATGACATCACCAATCCGTTTTACGGCGAGATGACGGCGGGGTTAAGCCAGGAGATGGAGCGTCACGATCTGCTGCTGTTTCTGGCAAACAGCGAGGAGTCAGGGGAGCGGCAGCAGAAGTTTGTAGATTCCCTGATGCGCAATAATGCCTGCGGCATGGTGCTGTGCGCCGCGCGCGAAACGCCCCCGCTGTTTTTTGAAACGCTCAAACGCCGCAATATTCCGGCGATAATGGTAGTGCGTCCGCTGGATGACGTAGATTTCGATTTTGTGGGTACGGATAATTTTCTCGGTACGCAGCTGGCGACCCAGCACCTGCTGCGTCTGGGCCACCGTCATATCGCTTTTATCGGCGGCGGCGAAAATTCTATTACCCGCGCGCAGCGTATCGGCGGCTACAGCAGCAAGCTGCTGGAGAATCACATTCAGCCAAATAGCGAGTGGGTCGTCTCTTCGGCTGCCAGCCAGAGCGACGGCGCCAGGGTGGCTGAGGCGTTGCTGCGGCGCTATCCGGAGATTACCGCCGCCGTCTGTTATCAGGATATCGTGGCGCTTGGCGTTATGCAGACCTTACGCAAAATGGGACGCTCGCCGGGCAAGGATTTTGCGCTGGTGGGCTTTGACGATGTCACAGAGGCTGCGCTGGTACAGCCTGCGCTGACTACGGTTTCGGTCGCGGCCAAAGAGATTGGCCGCAAAGCGGGAGAGCTCTTATTCAGTCGTATTCAGGGTAACGACGAGCCGCCGAAGCGTATTATTCTGCCGCCGGCGCTTGTGATACGTGAGTCGTGCGGTTTTAATTAACCCCTGTTTTTTATGAGGAAATAACGGCTTTTACTGATAACTGCGGCGGTTTGACATAAATTTCTAATTATTGGTGTTTTCGGCTGGCGGCCTTTCACGGGGCTGGTTAACCTGAGAATGTTTTGTAAGCAGATTAATAAAGAGAGTGAATATGGACGCAGCACAGATCCGCGTCGCCATTGCGGGCGCGGGCGGACGTATGGGACGACAGCTTATTCAGGCGGCTTTACAGCTGGACGGCGTAAAGCTTGGCGCAGCGCTTGAGCGCGCGGGCTCATCTTTAGTCGGCAGCGACGCGGGTGAGCTGGCCGGCGTTGCGAAAACGGGCGTAATCGTCAGCGACAGCCTGGATAAAGTGGTTAACGATTTTGACGTGTTTATCGATTTCACCCGTCCGGAAGGCACGCTGAGCCATCTCGCCTTCTGCTGCCAGCACGGCAAAGGGATGGTCATTGGCACCACGGGCTTTGACGATGCGGGCAAACAGGCGATTGTTGATGCTTCGGCAGCGATCCCGATTGTCTTTGCGGCGAACTTTAGCGTGGGCGTGAACGTCATGCTTAAGCTGCTGGAAAAAGCGGCCAAAGTAATGGGTGACTATACCGATATCGAAATTATCGAAGCCCACCACCGCCACAAGGTGGATGCGCCTTCCGGCACCGCTCTGGCGATGGGAGAAGCCATTGCGCAGGCTATGGACAAAGATTTAAAAGAGTGCGCGGTCTATTCCCGCGAGGGCTATACCGGAGAACGAGTGCCTGGAACTATTGGTTTTGCGACCGTGCGCGCCGGGGACATTGTGGGTGAGCATACCGCAATGTTTGCTGATATCGGCGAACGCATTGAAATCAGCCATAAGGCTTCAAGCCGCATGACATTTGCAAATGGCGCCGTTCGCTCTGCTTTATGGTTAAGCAGCAAGAAAAATGGCCTTTACGACATGCGTGACGTGCTTGATCTTAATAATTTGTAAGCGTTATTACCCATCGTGATGTGGTTATTACAATCGTAATTCTTTGATTGACAGGGCAATAATTTATTGCCCTTTTTTATTTTGCGCCTTATTCCATACTTTCTGTCTCAAATGCCCATAAAAAACGTTTATCCTCAACTTTTTTGTTAGTGGAAGGTTAAATTTGACCATATGGTCTACTTTAGCTGACCCGCGGGGATAAATTTCTATTCTTTCTGCCTCGCAATCGATTACTTCGGCTGCGTTAGCTGCTCGTTTTACCTGTCAGTGCCGATATTTCTGACCAGTCCGGCAAAATAACGATAAAAAGTTCGGGATAAGGTAGACTTTTACTCCTCCTCTCCTTAGAATGCCGCCGTTTGTCAAAAATCCGAATGACAGGCTGTTTTGCATTTGATTCAGAGATGGGTTTTGAATTAATATGCGAATAAATTGAATGTTTATTCCCCTGGAGGACGTTTTGATTAAGTCAGCAATATTGGTTCTGGAAGACGGAACCCAATTCCACGGTCGGGCCATTGGGGCATCGGGTCAGGCAGTGGGAGAAGTCGTTTTCAACACTTCTATGACCGGTTATCAAGAAATCCTCACTGATCCTTCCTACTCCCGCCAGATCGTCACTCTTACCTATCCTCATATCGGCAACGTCGGCACCAACGCCGCCGACGAAGAATCCTCCCAGGTACATGCGCAGGGCCTCGTCATTCGCGACCTGCCGCTGATTGCCAGCAACTACCGCAATACCGAGGACCTCTCTTCTTACTTAAAGCGCCATAACATCGTGGCGATTGCCGATATCGATACCCGTAAGCTGACGCGTCTGCTGCGTGAGAAAGGCGCGCAGAACGGCTGCATCATCGCGGGCGATAACGTTGACGCGGCGCTGGCGCTTGAGAAAGCCAAAGCGTTCCCGGGTCTGAACGGTATGGACCTTGCCAAAGAAGTGGCTACCAAAGAATCTTACGCCTGGCAGCAGGGGAGCTGGACGCTGGAAGGCGAGCTGCCGGAAGCGGCAAAAGAAGAAGATTTACCGTTCCACGTGGTGGCCTATGACTACGGCGTGAAGCGCAACATCCTGCGCATGCTGGTTGACCGCGGCTGCCGCCTGACGGTTGTTCCGGCGCAGACTTCCGCGCAGGAAGTATTAAAGATGAATCCGGACGGCATCTTCCTCTCCAACGGCCCGGGCGATCCGGCGCCCTGCGATTACGCGATTAGCGCCATCAAATCCTTCCTGGAAACCGAGGTGCCGGTATTCGGTATCTGCCTTGGCCACCAGCTGCTGGCTCTGGCAAGCGGCGCCAGAACCGTGAAGATGAAGTTTGGTCACCACGGCGGCAACCACCCGGTTAAAGATCTCGACCGCGACTGCGTGATGATTACCGCGCAGAACCACGGCTTTGCAGTTGAAGAAGACACGCTACCGTCAAACCTGCGCGTAACGCACAAATCGCTGTTCGATGGCACTTTACAGGGCATCCATCGCACCGATAAGCCGGCGTTCAGCTTCCAGGGGCACCCGGAGGCGAGCCCGGGGCCGCACGATGCCGCACCGCTGTTCGACCACTTTATCGACTTGATTAAGCACTACCGTTCTGTCGCCACTCTTTTTAGCAAGTAAGTATCAGGAGCCCTAAAAAATGCCAAAACGTACAGATATTAAAAGCATCCTGATCCTTGGTGCGGGCCCGATTGTTATCGGCCAGGCGTGCGAGTTCGACTACTCCGGCGCGCAGGCGTGTAAAGCGCTGCGCGAAGAGGGTTACCGCGTCATCCTGGTGAACTCTAACCCGGCCACCATCATGACCGACCCGGAAATGGCCGACGCGACCTACATCGAGCCGATTCACTGGGAAGTGGTACGCAAAATTATTGAAAAAGAGCGTCCGGATGCGGTGCTGCCGACCATGGGCGGCCAGACGGCGCTGAACTGCGCGCTGGAGCTGGAGCGTCAGGGCGTGCTTGCCGAGTTCGGCGTCACCATGATTGGCGCTACCGCCGACGCGATTGATAAAGCGGAAGACCGCCGTCGCTTCGACGTGGCGATGAAAAAAATCGGCCTCGACACCGCGCGTTCCGGCATCGCCCACACTATGGAAGAAGCGCTGGCGGTTGCGGCAGACGTGGGCTATCCGTGCATCATCCGTCCATCATTCACCATGGGCGGCACCGGCGGCGGCATCGCTTATAACCGCGAAGAGTTCGAAGAAATCTGCGAGCGCGGCCTGGATCTTTCCCCGACCAAAGAGCTGCTGATTGACGAGTCGCTCATCGGCTGGAAAGAGTACGAGATGGAGGTGGTGCGTGATAAAAACGACAACTGCATCATCGTCTGCTCCATCGAAAACTTCGACCCGATGGGCATCCACACCGGCGACTCCATCACCGTAGCGCCTGCCCAGACGCTGACCGATAAAGAATACCAAATCATGCGTAACGCCTCGATGGCGGTGCTGCGTGAAATCGGCGTGGAAACCGGCGGCTCCAACGTGCAGTTCTCGGTAAACCCGAAGACTGGCCGCCTGATCGTTATCGAGATGAACCCGCGCGTCTCCCGCTCCTCCGCGCTGGCCTCGAAAGCAACCGGCTTCCCGATTGCGAAGGTTGCCGCAAAGCTGGCGGTGGGTTACACCCTCGATGAGCTGATGAACGACATCACCGGCGGCAAAACGCCAGCCTCGTTCGAACCGTCTATCGACTATGTGGTAACCAAAATTCCTCGCTTTAACTTCGAGAAGTTTGTCGGCGCCAACGACCGCCTGACCACGCAGATGAAGTCCGTCGGCGAAGTAATGGCGATTGGCCGCACCCAGCAGGAATCCCTGCAAAAAGCGCTGCGCGGTCTGGAAGTGGGCGCCACCGGTCTGGATCCGAAAGTGAATCTGGACGACCCGGAAGCGCTGACCAAAATCCGCCGCGAGCTGAAAGACGCCGGCGCCGAACGCATCTGGTACGTTGCCGACGCCTTCCGCGCGGGCCTCTCCGTCGATGGCGTATTCAACCTGACCAACATCGACCGCTGGTTCCTGGTACAGATTGAAGAGCTGGTGCGTCTGGAAGAAAAAGTGGAGGAGGTGGGTATCACCGGCCTCGATTACGATTTCCTGCGCGTGCTCAAGCGTAAAGGCTTTGCCGATGCGCGCCTGGCGAAACTGGCCGGCGTGCGCGAATCCGAAATCCGCAAGCTGCGCGAGCAGTACAAGCTGCACCCGGTTTATAAGCGCGTGGATACCTGTGCGGCGGAGTTCTCCACCGACACCGCGTACATGTACTCCACCTATGAAGACGAGTGCGAAGCTAACCCGAATAACGACCGTGACAAAATCATGGTGCTGGGCGGCGGGCCGAACCGTATCGGCCAGGGCATTGAGTTCGACTACTGCTGCGTGCACGCTTCCCTGGCGCTGCGCGAAGATGGCTATGAAACCATCATGGTTAACTGCAACCCGGAAACCGTCTCCACCGACTACGATACGTCCGACCGCCTCTATTTCGAACCGGTCACCTTTGAAGACGTGCTGGAGATCGTCCGCGTCGAGAAGCCTAAAGGCGTTATCGTGCAGTACGGCGGCCAGACTCCGCTGAAGCTGGCGCGTGAGCTGGAAGCCGCCGGCGTGCCGATCATCGGCACCAGCCCGGATGCAATCGACCGCGCTGAGGATCGCGAGCGCTTCCAGCATGCGGTTGACCGCCTGAAGCTGAAACAGCCTGCGAACGCCACCGTTACCGCAATCGAGCAGGCCGTAGAGAAAGCGGCGCAAATCGGCTATCCGCTGGTGGTGCGCCCCTCTTATGTCCTGGGCGGCCGCGCGATGGAAATCGTCTATGACGAAGCGGACCTGCGTCGCTACTTCCAGACGGCGGTCAGCGTATCCAACGATGCGCCGGTGCTGCTGGACCGCTTCCTGGACGACGCGGTAGAAGTGGATGTGGACGCCATCTGCGACGGCGAAACCGTGCTGATTGGCGGCATTATGGAGCACATCGAGCAGGCGGGCGTGCACTCCGGCGACTCCGCCTGTTCTCTGCCAGCCTATACGCTGAGCCAGGAAATTCAGGACGTGATGCGCCAGCAGGTGCAGAAGCTGGCCTTTGAACTGCAGGTGCGCGGCCTGATGAACGTGCAGTTTGCGGTGAAAGACAACGAAGTTTACCTGATTGAGGTGAACCCGCGTGCCGCGCGTACCGTGCCGTTTGTCTCCAAGGCAACCGGCGTGGCGCTGGCGAAGGTTGCCGCGCGCGTGATGGTTGGCAAAACGCTGGTTGAGCAGGGCGTGACAAAAGAAATCATCCCGCCTTACTACTCCGTGAAAGAGGTGGTGCTGCCGTTTAACAAATTCCCGGGCGTGGACCCGCTGTTAGGGCCGGAAATGCGCTCTACCGGCGAGGTGATGGGCGTCGGCCGCACCTTCGCAGAAGCTTTTTCGAAAGCGATGCTGGGCAGCCAGTCCACGATGCGTAAACCGGGCCGCGCGCTGCTCTCCGTCCGCGAAGGCGATAAAGAGCGCGTGGTGGATCTCGCCGCCAAGCTGCTTAAACAGGGCTTTGAGCTCGACGCGACCCACGGCACGGCTATCGTGCTGGGCGAAGCGGGCATTAACCCGCGTCTGGTGAATAAGGTGCATGAAGGTCGTCCGCACATTCAGGACCGTATCAAGAATGGCGAATACACCTACATCATCAACACCACCGCCGGCCGTCAGGCGATTGAGGATTCCAAACTTATCCGCCGCAGCGCGCTGCAATACAAAGTGCATTACGACACCACGCTGAACGGCGGTTTCGCCACGGCCATGGCGCTGAACGCGGACGCCACCGAGAAGGTGATTTCGGTGCAGGAAATGCACGCGCAAATCACGAAGTAATCTCCTCGGATTAATCCCAAAACCCGCTTCGGCGGGTTTTTTATTGCCTTAACCACCAATATTGGCGGTTGTGCCCGCGCTCCGTTAATTACATGTTACGGCTACACCTAAAAAAGGAGTTTACTGTGCAACGTTCAATTACTTTGCTGTCTCTGGCCCTGCTGCTTTCTGGCTGCGCGGAATTTTCCTCTTCGGTAACCAATACCATCGATGCGATGGGCATGACGCCGGATTATGCCAAAGGGTTACAGGACGATCCGACGCCGCAGAAAAAGCTGGCGGTTCCGGTTGTTAACGTGGCGGATAAGGTGCCTGAAGGTAAGCTGGTCGAGAAATATGCCAACGGCAATAAAAAATTCGAAACAAATGTTAAGAACCGCTGCTTTAACGACTATCTGGATATTTACTATCCGAACGGCCAGTTAAGAACCCATACGCCGCTGGTTAACTGTAAGGCGGAGGGCCTCTCGCAGGGCTATACGCAGGACGGTAAGCTGCGTACGACCATCACCTATAAAGGGAGCGTGGCGAACGGCGAAGCGAAAACCTTTGATGCCAACGGCAAGGTGCTGCAAACGGTGATTTATCAGGATGGTTTTGTGCAGAAAGGTTAAGCCGCCTTGCGACCGCGGCGAGCGGCCTCAGAGTGTTCTGCATTTTCCCCGCTGGCCGGAGAATCCGACTACAGTCTGGTTTTAGCTGCTGAAAAATGACTGCAAACAGGGAGAGCAACATGCAAAACAAAATTCTGATGGCTTCCGTACTCGCTGCCGCAACGCTGTTTACCGTGGCGGGTTGTTCGTCTAACCAGGCGGTAAAAACGACCGACGGCAAAACCATCGTCACCGACGGCAAACCGCAGGTGGATGACGATACCGGGCTGGTATCTTATAAAAACGCGGAAACCGGCCAGACCGAGCAGATCAATCGCGACCAGGTTAAGTCGATGGGCGAGCTGGATAACTAATTCAGTTTTATCCGCTTAACCCGTCAACAATATTGACTATTAGCCTGTTGAATTACTGTCTACACTCCTTTGGGACAAGAAAGCAGTAAAACAACAGGCTAACTTATGCTCCTGATTATTTATGCGCATCCCTATCCGCACCACTCCCACGCCAACCGCAAAATGCTGGAACGGGCCACCACGTTGCCCGACGTGGAAGTTCGTTCGTTATATGAACTCTATCCCGATTTTAATATTGATATCGCCGCTGAGCAGGAAGCGCTAAGCCGGGCCGATCTGGTTATCTGGCAGCACCCGATGCAGTGGTACAGCATGCCGCCGCTGATGAAACTGTGGATCGATAAAGTTCTCTCCCACGGCTGGGCTTACGGGCGCGGGGGTACGGCGCTGCACGAAAAAAATGTGCTCTGGGCCGTGACGACCGGCGGTGGAGAAGGGCATTTCGAGCTGGGCGACCATCCCGGTTTCGACGTGCTGG